>NZ_BAAHZP010000011.1:0-162457 GCF_054600795.1 Photobacterium sp. R1 | reverse complement strand
TTCCCCCTTAGTTCAGTCGGTAGAACGGCGGACTGTTAATCCGTATGTCGCTGGTTCAAGTCCAGCAGGGGGAGCCACTTCAGAAACCCTGGTCGAAAGACCGGGGTTTTTCTTTATCTGTACCCTCTTGACTACAATCACCTCAACAGTTTCCTCACCCTGCTCTTTTTTGCTCGCTTTAAAAAACTTGCGATTAGTCCCAAGTATTTAATACGCGGTGAAAAAAATGAGGACAGGTTTTGAGTCACCTCCTCTCTTAACATTCTCCCGATTGCCAGTCTCCTGCGACTCGTTCAAACCAGTACTGCAATTGTGCTCATGTGAAATGATGAAGGAGAGAATATGTTGCTGCAAAATGCCTCATGGAGGAAAGGGCTTTGGCTCTTGGGTGTCAGTTCAGTGCTGAGTTCCTTGTCGACAACCGCTCAGGCACACGGCTATATGGAATATCCGCCAGCCAGACAGCAAATCTGCGATATGGATGGCGGCTATTGGGATTCGACCGACGGCTCAACCATTCCCAATGCAGCCTGCCGCGCTGCCTTTGTTCAGTCTGGCTGGTACCCTTTTGTTCAGAAACCCGAGTTTGCCAGACTGGTATCGGACTATCACAACCAGGCCGCTGTTGAACGGGCCATCCCTGACGGATCGCTGTGTTCTGCTGCAGACAGTAAAAAGTCAGGCATGGATATCCCCTCGCCTTACTGGCAGAAAACAACCCTTGATCTGACGAATAATGGTCAGTTGGATCTGCTGTATCGTGCTGAAACCCCGCACAACCCTAGTTTCTGGAAGTTCTACCTGACCAAACCCGGCTTTGACAGCGCAACCCAGCCATTAGCCTGGAGCGACCTGGACCTGGTCGGAGAAGTCGGGAACATTCCAACCACCACCATCAACGGACAGAAGTACTATCAGATGACCATCACCCTGCCGACCGACAGAACCGGTGATGCCATCCTGTATGCCCGCTGGCAGCGTAATGACCCGGCCGGAGAAGGTTTTTACAACTGTATCGACATTCGGTTTGACGGCTCGGATAACGGTCAGCCCGGTGGCTGGTCCAGTGCGGGCGCTTTCGTCAAAGCCACAGATGTCGCCCAGCCTGACGAAACCGTCTGGTTCCGTATTTTTGACCAGAATGGTGTCGAAACTGTTTCTGAGCAGTTGGCCATCAACACGGCCAACCAGAATCAGTCCGTATGGGCCGCAGATCTGGCAGCCACAGTGAACCAGACCTATGCACAACAGGTTCAGATCGGTAAACAGGCCGCAGACGGCAGTATCGTATTCGTTGCTCAGGATCTGTTTGGCAATCAGGTCTTCCTGAAAAACAAAGACTACAGCTATCAGCTGGACATCAAGCTATTACCTGCAGCACCTGACTGGGATCCGAATCAGGTCTATGTTGCCGGTGATCAGGTGCTCTATCAGGGCAAGCTGTACACCGCTAAATGGTGGACCAAAGGCGAACAGCCCGGGCAGGCTGCTGTGTGGCAGCTGAACTGACCGCAATGGACTGGTGGGCCACCATAGCCCGCCAGTATTTCACAATATGAAACTATCAGCATAATATTCCAGTTTTATCCCATTCATACTTCTTTTCATTGGTAAACCGTCAGAATCAATCCTCTCAACCAGGATCATGTTTTGTTAATTTTCTGCTCTGAACAGGTATTAACCTGATCTAGTATTTTCGTGTCGAAAAATAACTCCTCCTGACAATTGCCGGGAGGTCTCTTCAGCATTACCAAGAGAACAGGGAATGAAACTCAGGACACAAACCTATCTGCTATCCGCTGTTATCCTGACGGCCATGCTGGCCATCATGGTCACGGGCCTGATGACGTTGCGTATGGCCAGTAACCAGGATAACGAATCCAGGGTCACGCAGCTGTTTAACAGCACCTACAACACCCTCTCCGAACTGGAAAAAATGGCGCAGGAAGGCCTTCTGGCTGAATCGGAGGCAAAGACGCTGGCAACCCGGTTGTTGCGAAACAATATCTATAAAGACAACGAATATGTTTATGTCGCGGACGCACAACTGACCTTTATCGCAGCGCCGCTGGATCCCCAGCTGCACGGTACCAGCTTTCACGACTTCAAAGACGGCAACGGAAAAAGCGTCGGTAATATCCTGAAACAGGCTGTCGCAGCCAGCGGAGATAAGCTGGCGCAATATACCTGGACCCAGAAACAGGCGGATGGCAGTGTGGAAGAGAAACTGTCCATTGCCCGGCGCACTCCCGTTTGGGGATGGTATGTTGGGACCGGAATTGGTTTCAACGAAGTGAACCAGCGTTTCTGGTCCACCGCGGGCTGGCAGCTGGCCTTATGTCTTCTGATCACCGCAGCGATTCTGACCGTGCTGATCATCGCCAGTAAGCGCATTGTGAACTTACTGGGAGGCGAACCGGACGAGGTCCAGGCAGCCGTTCAGGCGGTGGCGGACGGCAAAATCACCACCCACTTTGAAACCCGGGCAACCCCGGGCAGCATTTATTACGCCGTACAGACCATGAGCCTGTCTCTGGCAGAGCTGGTCAATAACCTGAAACAGTCGATGGCTGAACTGCGTACGGAGCTCGGTGAAGTCTCGTCACGTTCCGGCGTGATTGCCGAACTGACGGACAGCCAGCAACAGTCGACGGCCATGATTGCAACTGCGATGACCGAAATGGCCTCTTCGGCCAACAATGTGGCGGAGTCTGCCAGCGATACCGCCAGCAATACCGAACGTGCCGATCAGCAGAGCCAGGTCACTCAGACCCTGATTCTGTCGACCGTCGACAACATTCAGGGGCTGGCCGATCAGCTCGCCACCGCCAGTCAGGCCGTCGCCCATCTGGATACGGAAGTGAACAGCATTGCCAGAGTCCTGGATGTGATCGGCGATATCGCCGAGCAGACCAACTTACTGGCACTCAATGCTGCCATTGAAGCCGCCCGTGCCGGAGAACAGGGTCGCGGTTTTGCGGTCGTCGCCGATGAAGTCCGGAATCTGGCAGGTCGAACCCAGCACAGTACCAAAGAAATCCAGCAGATGATCGGCCGCCTGCAAAGCGGATCTCGAAACGCCATTGAAACCATGGAGACCTGTGCGGAAACCAGTCAGACCACAGTACATCAGTCTCAGGAAGCCTCCGACGCACTGAATCAGATTGTTTCAGCGCTGGAGAGTATCACCGGAATGAGTCATCAGATTGCTGCGGCTGCAGCCGAACAGACACAGGTTGGTGACGACATCTCCACCCGGATCAATATGATTGAGGAAAGTGGCCGCCAGTTGTCTGACGTCGTCAGTCAGAGCCACAACAGTACCCGCTCTCTGCAACGGCTGTATCATGAACTGGAAAACTGGACCGGCAAATTCAGTCTGAAACAGTAACCGCCACACAAGAACCAGTCACAAAACAACAACCCCACATCATAGTGTGGGGTTGTTGTTAGACAAACTGATATGAGACAAGGCGCTCCGGCTACCGCGCCTGATCACTCACCAGCAGCACGCCAAAATCAGCATCCTGAGCACCATAGTGAATAATCATGCCATCATTGAGACCGAACACCAGAATGTTCTGACTTTGCGCGTGAGGCGTTGATGACCAGACATTGCTTGTTGTTGCGTACTTATCATCTTCCGTCTGGATAAAATCCGGGAAAGCCTTCAGGTTCACGGCCGGAGAAATGCAGGCCACTTCGCGCAGACTCACCAGCTCTTTGATATTCGGCATCCGCCAGCCCCTCACCCCGTCAATCACCGTGTTTTTCTCATTGAGGTTGATCTGAAACAGCGCCTTCTTCCAGCTGTACCCTTCCGGCGCGCCATCACAGGTCTGTTGCAGCGAATTCCACTGTGTGCCTAACAGACAGCGACGCCAGACCAACTTTGTCTGTAAATCCGTGACTGTCCCATTGCCATTGTCCTGAAACCGGATATCCGGTGCGCTTGCCTCAATGTTCAGACCACACGACTGCATTGCAGCCATCGCATTGGCTGAACAAACCAAAGCACAGAAAATGGTGCCAATCATCTTTTTCAACATGGTGTTATTCCTTATTCCGCAACCATTCGAACTGCCATCACATTCGGAGAGAGGCACGCCTCACCCGCGATACAGGGCGCGTAGTAAGCAGTGAGTTCACCCAGCCCGGTACCGCCTTTGGCTTGTGTCATCTGTGACAGATGGCTGATCGCCCGGCCCTCGGTATAATTCGGATCGGTCCGTAATAAGGTCGATGACCAGTAATAGCCGTAAGGCAGATCTTCACTACCGATATACTGATCATTGAAGAACTTCACGTTCAGACCATAAACATTGCCGTCTGCGTCGGTCGCCGTTTCACTGAAATCGAGCAAATCATACTGCTCATGCATCGTGGGCAGCCGCCAGTTGGTTTTGCCGCAGTAAGCAGCATCATTCAGTTTCTGGCTGTACTCTTGCGTGGTGCAAGCCGCCAGACGATCCGAACTGCAGGAAGCCAGAGCGATTTCATCGGCATGCGACTTGAGGGTACTGGTTTCCAGTGCAAACAGACGATGCTTATCGCGGAATGAAGTCTGGTCGTCCGCTTTCACTTCCCAGATCAACCCGGTGCGCTCATCTTTGACACACTGCCAGTCCGGACTGCTTTCAGGCAAAGACTGGCCTTTGGCATCCAGCTTGGTCAGCTTGAAGCCGCCGTCGGTCACATCCAGCCCGAAGCTGGCATCCTGGCCCGGCGCCCCCTGATCAGGCTGGTTCGACAAAGTGCCAGTGGACAGATTCAGATGTTTGACCATCCCGGTGTCATTGAGCTGTTTGGTTGCCAGACGGCCCAGCGACGCAATCTCCTGAATCTGCGCCTCGTTTAGAGACCCTGCCAGCAATGCCGTCCCGTAGGCCGGAAACCCTTTTGCAGCACCCGCAATGCCTGCGGCGTCATCTGAACTGATGGCCTTCAGCTGAGCAAACAGCGCCACCAGCTTTTCATCGAGATCAGCCAGCGCCGAATCATCACTGCTGGCCAGCAAATCAGACGGCGGCGTTATTCCGTGTGCTTTGAGATTATTGCTCACCGTTGCCACCGCCGATTCCAGACTGGCACCACTCAGCATTTCACCCACTACCAGCGTGGTCACCCCGTTCACCAGAGTGAAAGCATGCTCACGCGCTGCCGGGGCTGCCAGATTCAGCGAAGCTGACGCCGATGAACGAGCAGAAACCACCGGCGTGGCCTGAACCAGCAGCGGGGAAGTTTTCACCCGGATATCTGTACTGGTCAGGGTAAAGTTATATTGCGTGGCTTTGACCGACGGTTCATCGGCACTGCAAGTCCAGTCACGATTGATATCCGCGCACACCGTCATCGGCAGATCGACCGATGCCGAGGAAACACGGCCGCTGACGTCATAGGTTGGCTGACTCTGAACATTTGAGTTGCTGCCGCCGCCTGAACCGTTACATCCGCTCAGGACCATGGTCAGCGCAACCGGCAATACTGCGAGTTGGAATGATTTCATCTGACTCTCACTTTTCTCGAATTAAAATTGACGGCGTCTTGCCAACGCCATCACAACGCCAAACAGCAGGCTGAACAGCCCGAGTGAACCTCCACCGGATGAACTGCTGTTCTCTGGCTTTGCCGGGTTGTCTGTCGTTTGTTTGTTCTGGGGATCGGTTGAAGTGCCCGTCTGACTGCAGTCATAACCCGTCACGGCTCCCACGCCCCATGAGTGAATCTTGCCGCTCTGCCCCGTGACCCGGTCAGTCACCTCAAGCACCCAGTTCCCCGTCATCGGCTCCCCGAGCAGCTCCGACAGCCCTGCGGTATTGGCCATCGTGAAGGTGTCGGTTTTCTCCGGCAGCGGAAAGCTCTGATAATTCAGCAGTGTTACGCTCCGCCCCGAAGGCGCACGCACTGTGACCTTCAGATCAGAAAAACGCGGGTGAGACAGCGAAAGCTGAATCGCAAAGTCATACGAAACCAACCCAGCGCCAGCCGGAACATTCAGGGCAACGAGCGCCTCCCCCAGCAGAATCTTTCCGTTCTGGTTGATCTGGCGGGCATCCGGTATGGCTTGCTGCGAATGCTGCAATGGTTGCGACAGCACGGGCACACCATACGTAAATGTAAGTTCCTGCTGGTAATTCACAGGCTGTTGAGCCGTATCCTGACTGAATGAAATTTCTGCATTCAGGGAAAGGGTTTCTCCGCACTGCAAAGATGCCGGAATACTGACTGACTCGTTCACCCGGGTAACAGCCCCCGCCGCCACCAGCTCCGAACGGACCACCTGATGCCAGTTCAGTGCCGGCATCGCCAGATCAACCTGAACATTATTGAGTGCGCTCGCACCTGATTGAATCAGCGCCAAAGACAGTTCAGTCTGATTTTTTCCCGTCACGGTCAGAGCAGAATTGCTTTGCGCCAGAACCAGTGCGTCACGGAGGATGCCATGATGTTTGAACCGGGCGTTCAGCCATTGGGCATAAGGTTTCTGCGGGTATAACCGCTGCGCTGCATCTACGGTAGAGCGGGCCAGATCATACATCTTCATGCCAAAACCCATGCTGGCCATGCCTTCGAGCACCACCCGGTTGAACTCATCAAATGCGGCTTCACCATAAACGGCTTCGGCCTGTTTTAAGGTCTGAAACAGTGGCGTCGACCACAGCTGATCGCTGAGCGTTCCGTTGACCGACACATGCGCCCGGTAATCCATTTCCGGGTCATACCGCGCTTCCTGATCATTGAGCGAACGCCGGGACTTCAGTGCGCCGACCACACCATCCCAGTTGGCAAACACATCCAGCTCGAAGCGTTCATTGCGATCACGCTGAACCCAGAAACTGTAGGCACCGGCCCAGTAATCTCCGAAGCCCTCGCCAATCGCATCACTGTCGCCGCCTTTCCAGTCCGGCACCAGCTGGTAATTAATGGCATGTCCGAACTCGTGCAGCACCACATCCGCATCTTCACTGTCCGGCACACCGCCCACACCCATTGCCAGAATCCCGGTATCGGTCAGATAAGTGGAGTTATTGGTATTTTGTCCCTGCGCATCAATTTTTAACGGCGCAGTAAACAAGGCCCGCGATCCTGTGAATCCCAGCGCAGCCAGATACTGAAGCGAATGATCCAGATGATAGAAAGCATTCACATCGCGAAAGGCCGTGTCCTGCCGCGTAAACGCAAACGAACTGCCGTCCGCAACTGACACCAGTCCCTGCTCAGGGCCAGTCTCCAGCGCAGCCATCGACTGGATATCGACCGCCATCACCCGGTCGTTGACCAGATAGAGCCTGCCGTTTTGACGGGTCACTTCAATACCGGTGACGGTTTGATAGGCTGATGCCGGAATGACAATGTCATCCACATCAGCATGATCGCCTTCGAGTGCCAGACCTGTGGCCGTCCGCGGGTCCGGATCAAACACCGTCATCGTCGCCGGAACAATCTCACCGGCTGGCGGTGTCAGCAACGTATGTGGCCGGGGCGGCAACGGCAGATTCAAGACACAATCCGCGGTATCATCCGGCAAGCTGTTGAACAGCCGGTACAGCTGCCCCTGGCGATCGGTCGTCACCACGATTGCGCCTTCGCAAGGCTGACCAGAGTCATTCTGCGGCGCAAAGTGATAGTGCGTTCCCAGCAGACTCTGCCGGGTATCCAGCAGAGCCAGGGGGCCGGTCTGCGAATAACGAGACTGAACATACGCCAGCGCGTCATCACGGTCCTGAATCACAGCAGTTTCCAGCGGATAAATCAGGTGCTGAGCCCCGGCATGCGCCTGAGTAGAGAGCAGGGCCGCCGCTGTCAGAATCAATCGTTTCATGTCGGTTTCCCTTAAAAGCTGTATCTGCCGTTCACGCTGAAATAGCGGCCCGGCTCCGTTGAAAAACGGGTCTGCGATTCCGTCACGCCGGCCACATCCTGATAACGGGTATATTCCCTGTCCAGCAGGTTGTGCACCGCAGCATTAATGCGGAATTCCGGCGTGATGTCGTATCCCGCCCCGGCATCCAGGGTCATCCAGCCCGACGTGGTCGCACAGGTCTGACTCATGCCCAAATCATCCTGACAGCTCGGTACCTTGTTCATGGCCCCGGCATAGTTCAGTCGTACGAAACCGTTCCAGACATCCTGCTCATAGCTCAGCAAGGTGTTCCCTTCCAGCGGTGTCAGGGTACGGATTGGCTCGCCGTGCTCATCTTCACCATCGACGATGCCCAGTTTGCTGGAAACCTTCAGCCGGTCAGTGAACCAGTAGCTGGCCGTCAGCTCAGCCCCGTAGGTTTTCACCCCTTCCAGGTTCTGGTACTGCACTTCGGCATACTTACCGGCCTCGTTCCAGCCGACTGTTTTTTCGCTGATAAAGTTATCGAAGACGGAGTAGAACACAGCGCCGTACACCACCAGCCGGCCATCGTCATACTTCGAACCCAGCTCGAAGTTGTCACTGGTTTCGGCTTCCAGATCCGCATTCGGGCGGATCACGAAATTCCCCAGATCGCTCGACAGATGCGGTACGAAGCCGTACGCCTTGGCATAGGAAGGCGCCAGAAAACCATGGGTGTAACTCAGATAGGTATTCAGATCCGGCGTCCATTGGTAAGCCAGCGACAGGCTCGGCGACAACTCACTGCTGCGCAGTTCATGGAGGGGATAACTGCCAATGGTGTCGTCCAGTTCAGAGGACATCTGCTGTGCATCAAACCGCAGCCCCGGCGCCAGATTCCACTTGCCCCAGCGCATGTCATCATGAACATAAATCCCCAGACTGTAGGTTCTGGCCGAAGCAAAAGGCTCCGATTCACTCCGCGTATCGCCGGTCCAGTCGACGATACGGACGTTGACCGGACGCTCATGCAGCATGGATTCCAGTTGAACACCCCAGGCAACGGTGTGCTCAAGCTCGCCATGAGCACTCCGCTGTTGCAAATCTGCTGACAATCCGATCAGATGATCCCTGAACGCCCGGTTTTCCGACTGACGGCGCTTGAAAACCAGCCCTTCCTGTGTCCGTTGCATTGCGACATCTTTGTCGCCCGAGGTTTCGGTCTGACGATAGTACAGATTGATATCTGCCTGTTCAGCCAGCAGGGTTTCCCCTTCCCATTCGGCTCCCGCACGGGCAGAGAGCGTCGTTGTGTCAACGTCTTCCAGAAACGATGTCGCTTCCCAGCCGCCACCGTCCGCCTGTGTCGGGGCAATGCCCTCTTCCCGGCGCGCCTGCTGACGGTAATAATCCACCTTACCTTTCAGCAGCCAGCTGTCATTCAGAAACCACTCGCTGGTCAGCGCCGCATTGATCCCGTCAATATCGCGAACATACAGCGACTGATCATGATTTTTACTTTCACTGCCCTGCCAGTAACTGACCCGTACCAGATGCGCCGTGTCGCCCAGCCGTGTCGCAGTGGTCAGCGCCGAGGTATATTTATCACTGATCCCTGAGTATCCCCCTTCCAGGCCGACATAGTGATCCTCGCTGCCCAGATAGTCGCTCGGTGTTTTGGATGTCAGGACCACCACGCCCCCGATCGCACCGGAGCCATACAGCGAAGAGCCCGCGCCTTTCACCACTTCAACTTGCTTGACTTCACCCAGGTCAAAACTGTTATGACCGGCCACGTCGTTCATATCGCTGGCCCCGTAGCCGTCCGCGACTTTCACGCCATCTTTGATGACCGCGATCCGGTTACCGCTCATTCCGCGAATGGTAATATTCTGCGGCCGTCCGGCTCCCCCGCTCACACTGACCCCCGGTTCATGCGACAGAGCATCATAGAGCTCGGTGGCACCTTCCTGCTCGATCTCTTCCTGAGTGATCACAGCCACTGATCCATTGGTTTCGGACAAAGGCTGCTCAATGCGGGTGGCCGTGACCACCACGGTCGTCATTTCAGAGGCTTGTTGCTGAGGCGCAGCAACACTTTGGAAGCTGACTGAGCTGATCACTGGGCTGAACAGGGCATACAAAGCCAGAGGGACAGGCTTCAACTGCATGTTGGGGACTCCGGATATCAAGGACATAAACAGGGTTCAGTGCCTTTCAGGCAAAAGCAGTCCACCGGCACATCACTGCACCGGGCGGACAACACATCATTCAAAGGTTAAGGGGACGGGGTGCTGCCGGGCACCAGACTGAGCAGAAACGCATATTCTCTCGCCTGCTGCCGCATCGCCTGCCGGGCATCCTGCCGGTGTCCGCCGGACAAATCCGTCTGAAGCAGATAAGGACCTTGAGCCAGACTGGCATCCCGGACTTTCATCACCCAGCGTGCAGGCTCCCAGTAGGGAACCTGAGTATCATAGAGCCCGGCGGTCACCAGCATTGGCGGATAAGCCCGGGCCGAAATATTGTCATTCGGACTGTATTGCTTCATCACCGCGAGTTGAGCCGGATCGCGCGGATCCCCCCACTCTGCGTATTCCTGGCGGGTCAGCGGCAGACTGGGATCAGCCATGGTCGCGATCACGTCCACAAACGGCACCTGCAGGACAGCCCCCGTAAACAGCGCCGGCTGCCGGTTCAGTGCTGCGGCCACCAGCGTACCGCCCGCGCTGCCGCCCAACGCCAGAATGGGCCGGTCTGAGCCCTGATGAAACTGCTTCATCACGTGTGCCACGGCCAGATAGTCGTCAAACGAATTGGGCTTCAGCATCCCTTTTCCCTGCGCGTACCACTCTGGGCCGAGATAGCCGCCGCCCCTGACATGGGCTATGGCATAAATCGCCCCGCGATCCAGCAGGCTGATGATCTGCGGCATGAAATACGAACGCACCGGGGTGCCGTACGCGCCGTAGCCGTAAAGAATGACGGGAGACTTAGCGGTCAGCCGATCCGTCCGGTAAGCCAGGGTAACAGGCACAGACACATCACCGTGTCGGACGCGGATCTGTTCCGTCCGGTACAGATCCGGCTCAAATTCCGGATAACGGTCTGCCGACAACGTTGTCAGCTGTAACTCCGTCAGATCCAGCGCCTGCCACTGAGGAGGCTGAGTCAGCGACATACTGCGGATCATCACCGACTGACCGTAACGGCTGCTGTTTCCGGACAACCAGGCCACACCGCCTTCAGGAATAATGACCTGATCAAACAGTGTGCGACCCTGTGTATTCAGCACCACCAGACGGCTGAGTTGCTGTTCTGTCACTTCCAGCACGATGTGCTGAGGGAACAGCAGCCAGTTCTTGATGTGCTGATGTGGCTTCGGTTGCCAGACCGGCTGCCAGGAGGCAGCTTGGGTGTCATTCAGCGCTGACCGGTAAAGTGCAAAATCGCCCTGAAGATTGCTGGACAGATACAGTGCGCCATAGCGGACATCAGCGTAATACTCCACACCCGGCGTCCGGGAACGGATTGTTGTCAGAATCTGGCCGCTGTCTGAAGCCACCAGTTGTTGTTCACTGCTGTCATGGTTGTTCGACTGGATAAGCAGGTAGTCGCCGGAGCTGGCTGCATAAACCGACACCAGCCAGGCCGGATCCGATTCGCGATACAGCATCGTCTTGAGACCGCCTTCCCGCGACCAACGAAGCACCTGATGCGGACGGTAAGTACCCGCTTCGTTTTCAACAAAGTAAAGGCTCTGGCCGTCCTCACTCCAGACCAGATCGGTTGCTGACTGCTCAGAAACAGTGGCGATTTCACGTCCGCTGCTGAGTTCCATGACCGTCAATCGGTAATTCCGGTCTCCCCGGCGATCTTCGGTGATTGCCACAAACCGGTGATCCGGACTGACCTGCCAACTGCCCATCTGATAATACTCAGCCTGCTGCCCGCGTTGGGTAAAGTCCGCCACAACAAGTGACGCTCCGCTTTCTGCATCCTGACGAAGCAGTTGCACACTGCCGTCTGATGACGTCAGCCGGTAGTTATACTTCCCGGCCAGCTGCCATGGCCTTTCAGCCACACGGGCGTGACGGGACTGCCATTCATTGATCAGCGACGCTTCCAGCAAGGCCTGAGACGTCAGGGCCTTTTCGGTGTGCTGATTTTCATCACGCAGGAAAGTCAGAACTTTTTCGGATTGCCGGCTGTCATCCCGCAACCAGCTGTATGAAGCAGACGCATCAACAAGGCCGGGAACCTCGGCATGTACAGGCGCGTCAGAAGCGAAAGCTGCCGAAGCACACCACACACTTGCAGCGCTGCTCAGCACAATACCGATGAAGCAACTTTTCATTTCCCGACCACACCCTTTTTGCCGCAATTTTCCGAAAAATTCAGAAAGCAATTTTCTGACCATTAAACAGGTCGCACATCATGCACAGAAGAGATAATGAGATCAATTATCAGTTTCATTTATATTTGCACCACCAACCACAAAGGTGACCTGGATCACATTTAAATCTTGTAGCACAGAAGGTGGCGTATAAAAAACATACAACGGTCGAAAAGGAGCAGATGAAATAGCGGAAGTGATAAAAAATACCAGTCAGAACCGCCTGCCCCTGAAAGATATTCCGCAGCAAATCCTCTCTTTAAAGACCGGAATATTATCAAATGAGATTAAAATCCGGACAAACAGAACAAAAAAAGGAAGGTTGACCATTATTTTCAAAAAAAGCATTGACGAAAATGCGCAAAACCTTTTTAATGCGCCCCGTTGCCTCGATAGCTCAGTCGGTAGAGCAGAGGATTGAAAATCCTCGTGTCGGTGGTTCGATTCCGCCTCGAGGCACCATGATTTCATTTATGGTGTTCTGGTAACGTCATAAGAAAGAACAATTCCCCCTTAGTTCAGTCGGTAGAACGGCGGACTGTTAATCCGTATGTCGCTGGTTCAAGTCCAGCAGGGGGAGCCAAATTCGTGTGCCGACTTAGCTCAGTAGGTAGAGCAACTGACTTGTAATCAGTAGGTCACCAGTTCGATTCCGGTAGTCGGCACCATCTTTTAAACCTCGCGCCCGCGAGGTTTTTTTTACCCATATTCCTTTTACAAATTTTTCACGACATTAAGCCCATTTTTTTACTGACGGTATTCTTAATAATCGATCTCAGGTCAGTATTATGATAAATAATCTTGTCTCTGATACGGCAATTCTCACCTGCCCTGCCCCACTGTCACAGCATGATATTAACCGGGCATGCCGTATATCGCCGGCCTGAAAAGCGAATGTACAGAATAAGGTAATGACAAACGTAAAACTCCCTACCGAGTGTTTAACACCAGGCCTTTATATCAAATTGCCGCTGCAATGGACGGAGCATCCCTTCATGCTTAATCATTTTAAGATTAAGGATGAACATCAAATCCGCCTGATCCGGAATCTGGGTCTGAAATTCGTTTTCCACTTTCCGGATAAGAGTGATAACCCGCCTTTGCCGCCTGAAACCGTTGCCAGCCCGCCAAAGGAAATTTCCGAACAGGAAGCCCGGTTTATCCATAAACATACCGACAGGTTATGGCGTGAGAAACAACGCCGGATTGAACATCTGAAAAACTACAAACGCAGTCTCCAGCAATGTGAGAAAAGTTTTCAGCGTTCCCTGTCCCAGCTTCGCGCCATTTCGCAGAAAATTAAAAGCCGCCCGGTCACTGCTTTTCAGGATGCCAAAGAGCTGGTGAGTGATATGGTGGATGCCCTGCTGGATAATGATAATCTGGCTCTGCATCTGATGAGTGACGCGCAAGAATCGGAAGATATTTACTACCATTCCATGAACGTCGCCGTGCTGTCGATGCTGCTGGCCAAGTCCAACGGGATGTCTGCAAGCGATATTAAAACGATCACCATCGGTGCTTTATTCCACGATATCGGCAAACAGAAAATTCCCACCCATATCCTGCGGAAAATTACCCCGCTCACCGAGCCAGAGGCGAATTTCCTCAAACTGCATCCGAAATACAGCCTGGAACTGTCGGAACTGAGTGAGCACTTTCCGGACGCCGCGAAGCCTATCCTCAGCCAGCATCATGAGCTCATGGATGGCAGCGGGTATCCGATGGGACTGAAAGATCACCAGATCAACCGGTTTGCCCAGCTGGTGGCAGTCGTTAATGCCTACGACAACCTCTGCCATCCGATGGATCCCAGCAAGGCCAGAATTCCGTACAGTGCCCTGTCCTACCTGTTCAAGCATAAGAAAGGTCAGTACAGCGAGGAATATATTGCGCTGATGGTCCGGATGATGGGAGTCTACCCGCCGGGCAGTGTGGTGCTGCTGTCGAACCAGCAGGTCGGGATGGTTATTTCCGTCAATGCCAAACGCCTGCTCTACCCGAACATTCTGCTTTATGAGCCCAGTGTTCCTTCCAATGAAGCACCGATTCTGGATCTGGAGGAAAGTGAACTGACGATTGAGCGGGCTCTGTTGCCCAATAAGCTGCCCGAGCCAATCCGTCAGTATCTCAACCCCCGGACCCGGATTTCTTATTACTTCGATCCGGAAAACTAGGCCCGGACAGCAGAAACCGGTCGACTAAAACCGGGCAGCTAATCCCGTACAACTCAGCAAGGTTCTCATCGCTGGCAGGAGCACGCCCTACCAGCTGAACATATCTTTCAGCCAGCCCTCGGGCTTGCTTTCACGGCACTGCGCCGCCAGCTGCCCTGTCGGGTCCCAGACCGGCAGGGATTGCTCACCCCGGCAGTCCATTCCCAGCGTGCCGTCTGACAACCGGTGATATTTCACTGTACTCAGTTTTTGCGGCCAGTTGAGCTGCAAACGCTCAGGCTGACGTCTTTCCAGATAACCACTATACAAACGCAATGCCCCGCTGGCGCCGGTCAGTTTGACCGGTTTGTTATCATCACGGCCCATCCACACGGTCACCACTTCCCGGCCATCGGCACCGACAAACCAGCTGTCACGGGTATCATCCGTCGTCCCGGTTTTACCCGCCAGCGTGGCCCAGCCAAAGCGGGACTGCAGATAGCGCCCCGTCCCCTGACTGACAACCTGCTTCATCATATAAGTCGTCAGCCAGGCGGCTTGTTCCGGCACGACCTGACGGCCGGATGGAATATGGCGGTACAGCATCTTGCCTTGCCTGTCGACAACGGAACGCAGTGCCGTCTGCTCGGCACGCCGTCCGCCACTGGTCAGACTCTGAAACATCTGACTGACTTCAAACGGCGTCAGGGTGAAAGAACCAAGCAAGATCGACGGTAATCGGGGCACTTCGTCTTTTGACACGCCCAGTTCCGTCAATGTCGTGATGACGTTATCTAAGCCAACGTCTAAGCCCAGATTCACCGTCGGTACATTGAGCGAGCGTGACAGCGCATAGTAAAGCGGCACTTTACCGCGAAACTGCCGATCGTAGTTCTGCGGCCGCCACTCACTGCCCTGATTTCCTTTCAGCAAAATTGGTTTGTCATCCAGTGTGGTGGCCAGGGTATATTTCTCCGGCTGACGCAGCGCACTCAGGTAGACCGCAGGTTTCACCAGCGAGCCTATCTGACGACGACCTTCCAGCACCCGGTTAAACCCGGCGTATCCCGGCCGGCTGCCGCCAATCATCGCCCGGATTTCACCGGTATGGCGATCCACCGCGACCATGGCCGTTTCAATCTCCCCGCCCACTTTTTTCTCCAGCGCAGGGATCCACTGGGCAACAGCCCGTTCCGCTTCCTGCTGAGAGACCGGATCCAGGGTACTGAAAATCCGCAGGCCCACACCCGGGGTAAAGCGGTTGCCCACTTTTTCCGTCAGTTCACGCTGCAGTAACTGGAAATAGGCCGGCTGAAGACTGGCAATCACCGCCTGTTTCTGGACATCCAGTTTGCGGGTCGCCGCCTGCTCGTATTCCGGGCCGGTCAGAATGTCCTGATCCAGCATCAGCCGCAGTACCAGATCCCGCCGCTCCCTGGCGCGCTCGGTATGACGCCAGGGGTTGTAATAAGACGGCCCTTTGACCATGCCCACCAGCATCGCCAGCTGATCAATCCGCAGTTCCTGCAACGGCCTGCCAAAATAGAGGCGGGCACCGAGCCCGAAGCCATGGATCTCACGGCCACTGCTCTGTCCGAGATAAACTTCATTGAGATAGGCTTCGAGGATCCGATCTTTGCTGTAGCGATAGTCGATGATGACTGCGATGTAGGCTTCCTGAATTTTCCGCCACAGGGAGCGTTCACGGGTCAGAAAGATGTTCTTCGCCAGCTGCTGCGTCAGGGTGCTGCCGCCCTGTACGGTCCGTCCGGCTCTCAGGTTGACCACAGCCGCACGCAATATCGCCAGCGGAGAAACACCACTGTGATGGTAGAAATCCCGGTCTTCGGTCGCCAGCAGGGCGTCAATCAGCACTTCCGGGAACTCTTTCCGGGGCGTGAAGATCCGCTGCTCGCCTTCTTTGGTGCCCAGCATGCCCAGCATCTTGGGTTCAATCCGTAAATAGCCCAGCGCCTTCTCCCGTCCCAGATCGAACACCTTGCTCAGCCCGCTGTCATCGAAGGTCAGCATGACATGGCGCTGGCTTTCATAACCGTCTTCAAATTCAAACGGACGGCGGATCAGCTCGATCCGGGTGGAAGATGCCGAATACTCCCCTGCCCGCTGCGGCGTACGGACTTTATGGTATTGCAACGCGTCCAGTTCCCGGCGCACTTCGTTCAGTGTGATGGCCTGTCCCGGCTGCAGATCCAGCACCCGGCCATAAACCACGGCTGGCAGGTCCCAGAGCTGGCCGTCAAATTTGTCCCGCACCAGCGTATCGAGATATATCCCCATCACAAAGACCACGGCGAGAATCGCCAGACCCAGCTTCAGTGCGGAGAAAAACATCCAGCGTCCGAACCGGGATAAACGACTGCCGGAGGTTTTTTTCTTTGCGGCAGTCTTCGCTGGCTGACTGCCAGAAGGGGCCTTAGCGCCGCGTTTTGCCGGGGCTTTTTTCGTCCCGGCAGGTTTGCGGCGACTCGGTTTCTTCTCACTGGGCGGTTTCGGCGCTGCCTGACGGCGCTTGGGCTCTTGGGTCATCATGATATCTTTGTGTTCAGGGTCTCTGCACTGTCCGGCGCTTACATAAATTTCTTGGTTTTTCGGGTTGGCGCATGGCTGGCAGGATCATCCGGCCAGACATGTTTCGGGTAACGCCCCTTCATTTCTTTCTGCACATCTTTATAGGCTCCCTGCCAGAATGCGGCCAGATCTGAGGTGATCTGTAGCGGCCGCTGGGCGGGAGACAGCAGCTCCAGCACCACCGCAATTTTGCCGTTGGCAATCACGGGCGACGTCTGCTCACCAAACATCTCCTGCATCCGGACCGCCAGCACCGGTGCCTGTCCCGGCTGATAACGGATCGGATACCGGGAGCCGGTGGGCACCTCATAATGAGTCGGCAGCGCGTGATCCAGCGCCTTCGACTGCGCCCATCCCAGATGCGCTTCCAGTGCCGCCGTCAGATCCAGATTTGCCAGCGCCTTTAGGGTGCTGATACCGGTCATAAAGGGCAACAGCCAGTCTTCCAGAGACGCCAGCAGACTGGCATCATCCATTGCAGGCAACGCCATTTCAGGGAGCCAAGCTTCGGCACAACGGGCCCGGATTCGCAGACTTTCACTGCGGGCATTCCACGGCAGGACATCCAGCCCCTGACGCCGGATGGCATTGAGCAGGGCTTCACTGGCCCGGGCCGGATCAGGTTCGGCCATGGGTGTTCGCTGAATCACCAGGTTGCCACAACAGCATTGCTTTTCTGCGACCAGCCGCCCTTTTTTATCATCCCAGTCCAGCCATTCCCGCTCGTGGAATAAAGGTGGCAAATCTTCCCGTAACTGCTCGATATCTGCGGCAACAGCTGTGAACACCCGGCTATCGCCCTGACGGGTCTTGACGACATCCGCCACAACCAGTGCAGTTTCCGTCGCCAGAAGCTGTTCATGATCAACACTGACACCCTGACCATTCGCCAGCTGAAAACGGCCTTCCTGCCCACGGGACAGCGCAATCCGGTCAGGAAAACCGGCTGCCATCAGTGTCGCCAGCCAGCGTCGGTCTGTACGCCAACCCGGTGCAGAAACCTGTCCATCCCGGAGCATTGCCAGATGCTGTCTGGCCCGCTGACGGTATAACTTGCTGCGGGGCAGTTGGTCGGATTCCAGTAAATGCAGCTGATAAGCCAGATCCGGATTGCTGATACCACGTGCCGGTTCTTCCAGCAGGGCCACCAGCAGCGCGGCGGTCGTCTGCGCCGATGCAGGTAAAGCACGGGCATGCGCCAGGATCGCAGCCAGTCTGGGCTCGGTGCCTGATTGCTGAATCAGCTGGCCTCTGGCGGTCAGTTGGCCCCGTTCGTCCAGTGCGCCCAGAGACTGTAATAGCACTCTGGCCTGCTGCATCGCAGCATCGGCGGGTGTATCCAGCCAGCGTAATTCGTCGGCGCTGGTGCATCCCCACTGGGCCAGTTCCAGTGCCAGACGGCTCAGATCGGCGCGCAGAATCTCAGGTTGCGGGACCGCAGGCTGGCGGCTCAGCATTTCTTCGCTGTACAAGCGCAGACAAATGCCCGGCTCCAGACGTCCGGCCCGCCCGGCACGCTGTTCGGCCGACGAGCGGGCAATCCGCACCATTGCCAGACGGCTGATCCCGGTTTTCGGATCCCATTGCGACACCCGTTCCCAGCCGGTATCAACCACCAGCCGGATCCCTTCGATCGTCAGACTGGTTTCCGCGATGTTGGTCGCCAAAACCACTTTGCGTTTCCCTTTCGGTGCCAGCTGAATCGCCTGCTGCTGCGCCTGCGTATCCAACTGACCATATAAAGGTGCAATGATGACCTCCGCCCCTGCCGCCGCTTCAAGCCACTCAGCCAGACGGCGGATTTCACCGGCCCCGGGCAGAAAGACCAGCATGGAACCTGACTCTTCCGACAGTAACTTCAGAATCTGCTTGCCGGTCCAGTCTGTCGCCACGCCGGGACTTTGCTGGGCCGACGTTCCCTGACTCTGATAACGATAATCCACCGGAAAACTGCGCCCCTCAGATGCCAGAAATCCGGCCTCCGGCAGCAGAGTCTGCAAGGCTTCATGATCCAGCGTCGCCGACATCACCAGCAGCCTGAGGTCATCCCGCAGCGCCTCCTGGACTTCCAGCGCCAGCGCCAGCGACGTATCAGCATGCAGGCTTCGCTCATGAAATTCGTCGAAAATCAGCAGATCGATCCCGGATAATTCAGGATCCTGCTGTAACATGCGGGTCATCACCCCTTCCGTGACAATCTCCAGCCGGGTCGCAGCACTGACCTTCGTTTCTCCGCGCATCCGCAGGCCGACGGTCTGCCCAACGTTCTCCCCCAACTGAGTGGCCAGATAAGCCGCAATGTTTCGGGCCGCCAGCCGGCGGGGTTCCAGCATCACAATTTTGCCGCTTACGGCACGGGATTCCAGCAACGAGAACGGTAAACGGGTCGATTTACCGGCACCGGGAGGTGCTTTGAGAATGAGCTGACGATGGCGCTGCAACACCGTGTGCAATTCAGGCAGAACGGCTTCAATGGGGAGCTGTGACAATGTGGGACCCTTGTGTCATCTTCTAAGGAGGAACATTTTTCTGTACAAAACGCTCCGATCGTTCGGGATGATTGTACTCAAACAAGAATCACGGTGCTATTCGAGAGACACTGCTATCCAAAAGATAGTGTTATCCAAGCGATGCAGTTATCCGAGATAAAGGAGCCTGCGATGACCGATTTATCCGAACACCCTGCCCACGGGCTTTCAACCGATGCCAGTCAGCGGATGTTCTTTGCCCTGCCACTGAACGAACCACCGGCCGTCAATCAGGAGGTACTTCAGCGACTGTGTCAGCTGAAAAACGCTTATCCCGGCAAAGGACGCGCCGTCCCTGATACCAACCTCCACCTGACCCTGGCTTTTCTGGGACAGGTCACGGCGCAGCAACGTGACCTGTTGCTGACCGAAGTCGATCAGCTGCGGATTCCGGCCTTTTCTGTCCGTTTTGACCATCTGGGGTACTGGAAACGCAGCAAAGTACTG
Organism: Photobacterium sp. R1; assembly: GCF_054600795.1. Lineage (NCBI taxonomy): Bacteria > Pseudomonadati > Pseudomonadota > Gammaproteobacteria > Vibrionales > Vibrionaceae > Photobacterium > Photobacterium sp. R1. The sequence continues at coordinate 142,516 of NZ_BAAHZP010000011.1, read as the reverse complement.
TGGCTGGGCAGTGAAGAGACACCGGGAGAGCTGCTGTTACTGGCGCAGCAGCTCTCCCGGTGCGCACTGACTGTCGGCTTGCCGCAGGAAGAGAGAGCCTATAAACCGCATATCACACTGCGGCGGAATGTGTGGCATCGCCCCGGACTGCAGAATGAACAGGACACGTTTCATTTTCACTTTCAGCGCTTCGGGCTGTATATTTCTGACCCGGACAGGTCAGGCGTGAATTACCGCCTGGCCCGGGAATGGTTACTCCTCACTGAACAAAACGCCGCACAGGACAGTACATGAATTATCCCTCACCTTTGCAGCCCGCAACGCTCATTCGTCGTTATAAGCGCTTTCTGGCCGATGTTACCCTGCCGGACGGTACGGAAACCACGATGCACTGTGCCAATACCGGTGCCATGACCGGCTGCGCCGAACCAGGTGACACCATCTGGTATTCCACCTCAGATAATCCGAAGCGAAAATATGCCCACAGCTGGGAACTGACTGAGACAAAAGCCGGTCATCGGATTTGCATCAATACAGCCCGGGCCAACCAGATTGTGGTTGAAGCGCTCAAAAATGACCTCATTCCTGAATTATCGGGCTATGCTTCATTGCGCACGGAAGTGAAGTATGGTACTGAAAACAGCCGGGTAGATATTGTTCTTGATGACCCGTTGCTACCATCCTGCTTTATCGAAGTGAAAAGTGTCACCCTGCTGGAACAGGACGGCCGTGGTTATTTCCCGGACGCCGTCACCACCCGGGGACAAAAACACTTACGGGAGCTGGCGGAAGTTGCGGCAAGCGGTCAACGGGCGGTTTTATTTTTCGCTGTTCTTCATTCAGGGATTGAAAACGTCGCAGCGGCGCACCATATAGACCCGGTCTATGAGACATTGCTAAAACAAGCAGAAAAAGCGGGTGTTGAAGTCTTCTGCTACCGTGCAGACATCAGCCCCACGGCGCTGACGTTAAACCAGCGGGTAGAATTTGCACAGTAAAAAGGAAAAATGATGCTTTCTTCACAATGGTATAAAATTGAAGAGATGCAGCAATTGCCACACTATATCCTTTCTGCTATAGATACCCGCCAAAATTAACCAGTGACGGTTATTCGGTATATGTTAGGAGATGCTATATGCCAGAGAGCAAAGTTAAAAAATCGCTAGGCATCCTGGCTATTGCTGGGGTTGATCCATATCAGGAAAAAGCCGGCGAAGAATATATGGGTGAGGCGCAGCTGGCGCACTTCCGTAAAATTCTGGAAGCCTGGCGCAACCAACTACGTGAAGAGGTTGACCGTACCGTAAACCACATGCAGGACGAAGCGGCTAACTTCCCGGATCCAGTGGATCGCGCGGCACAGGAAGAAGAATTCAGCCTGGAACTGCGTAACCGCGATCGTGAGCGTAAACTGATCAAAAAAATTGAAAAGACGCTGCAACGTATCGAAGATGATGATTTTGGTTTCTGTGATTCATGCGGTGTGGAAATTGGTATCCGCCGCCTGGAAGCCCGTCCGACTGCCGACCTTTGTATCGACTGTAAGACACTGGCAGAAATCAAAGAAAAACAAATGGCCGGCTAAGCTGCCCTTTGTAACCCTAATCAGACAAAAGGGAGCGCTTGCTCCCTTTTTTATTTTCTTTTGCTGATACCGACCGCTATGACAACTCAGTCTTCTTATACTGGCCGCTTTGCACCATCGCCCTCCGGCCCGCTGCACTTCGGCTCGCTGGTGGCTGCGCTTGGCAGTTACCTGCAGGCACGCGCCCGTCAGGGACGCTGGCTGGTGAGAATGGAAGATCTGGATCCGCCGCGTGAAATGCCGGGCGCCGCTGACGATATTCTCCGCACCCTGGAAGCCTTTGGCCTGGAATGGGACGGCGAGGTTATTTATCAGAGCCACCGCCACCACCTGTATCAGGCACAAATCGATCAGTGGCTGGCTGACGGCGACGCTTACTATTGCCGCTGCAGCCGCAAAGCCATAAAAGATGCAGGCGGCTTTTATCCAGGCACCTGCCGGACGGCGAGTCATACCGCCGCCGACAGCGCCGTCAGGCTGAAAGTCAGTGATGCCGTGACTGGTTTTCACGATCTGCTGCATGGCTGGATCAGCATTCCTGAGCAACTGGCACAGGAAGATTTTATTATCCGCCGACGTGACGGCCTGTACGCCTATAACCTGGCAGTAGTTCTGGATGACATTGCTCAGGGCGTCACGGAAGTCGTCCGGGGTGCCGATCTGATTGAACCGACCGGGCGCCAGATTGGCCTGTACCGTCAGTTGGGCAAGCCCGAAGTCAGTTATCTGCATCTGCCGCTGGCCGTCACTGCAAACGGAAACAAACTGTCCAAACAGAACCATGCGCCGGCAATCGATAAAAGCCAACCCGGGCCGCTGTTGTGCCAGGCCATGACCTTTTTAGGCATGTCGCCACCACCCGAATTATCGTCTGCCGCCCCCCGGGAAATCCTCCATTGGGGGATCGCGCACTGGGATGTCTCGAACCTGCCGCCAACAACAGCGATCACGCTGAACCTAGCATCTTGAGGTGGGTTGGGTATATGATATGCGGCTGTTCAGTCCGGCCAATGTGAAATAACGAGGTGTGTTATCTTTAGTCGAGTCGCCAGCTTTTGCCGTAAAGTATTGACCCGAGAGCAAAATGCTTCGGGTAACAAGGAGCCAAGCTTGCAAGTTTATCAACGCCAGGAGCATGGTATTTCCCGCAAAGACATCAGCGAAAATGCGCTGAAGGTACTCTATCGCCTCAACAAAGCCGGTTTCGATGCTTATTTAGTCGGCGGTGGTGTGCGGGATCTGCTGCTGGACCAAAAACCCAAAGATTTTGATATTGCGACCAACGCAACGCCGGAAGAAATTAAAGCGCTGTTCCGAAACTGCCGCCTGATTGGCCGCCGTTTCCGTCTGGCCCATATTCTGTTTGGCCGCGATGTAATTGAAGTTGCCACCTTCAGGGGTCACCATGATGCCGGCTCAGTCAAAGCCCCGACAGGGAAGCAGGCTGTTTCGTCCCGCAATCATGAAGGCATGCTGCTGCGCGATAATGTCTACGGCACCATTGATGAAGACGCGGAGCGCCGGGATTTCTCCATTAATGCCCTGTATTACAGCATTAAAGATTTCACCGTCACGGATTATGCCAACGGGGTGCAGGACCTGCAAAACCGGCTGGTGCGCCTGATTGGCGATCCGGAAACCCGTTATCGTGAAGATCCGGTGCGGATGCTGCGGGCCGTGCGCTTTGCTGTCAAACTGGACATGCAGATTGAAACTGCAACCGCTGCACCTATCCGGGAACTATCGACCCTGCTGCAGGACATTCCGCCGGCACGTCTGTTTGAAGAAAGCCTGAAGCTGCTGCAATCCGGACAAGGCCTGGACACCTACAAAATGCTGCGGGAATACAATCTGTTCCAACAGCTGTTCCCGATTCTGACCGAACACTTCACTGAAGATCACAGCAGTCAGACAGAGCGGATGATTGAACACATTCTGGCAGCAACCGATGCGCGCATCGCTGACGGTAAACGGGTCAACCCGGCCTTTATGTTCGCCGCCATGCTGTGGTATCCGGTGGTCACCCGTGCGGAAGAAATTTCCAGTACCGGCGGCCTGAATGACTATGACGCCTTCATGATTGCGGCCAATGACATTCTGGATGAACAGGTCAAGACGATTGCCGTTCCGCGCCGTCTGACGACCACAGTCCGCGATATCTGGCAACAGCAGCACCGCTTTGAGCGCCGTTTTGGCAAACGCGCTTTTGCCATGCTGGAAAACCCGAAATTCCGGGCTTCCTTTGATTTTCTGGAAATGCGTGGTCAGTTCGAAGGCGATGACATCGCTGAACTGGCAACCTGGTGGCATCAGTTCCAGTTTGCCGAGCGCAATGATCGCAATAAAATGGTGCAGGAACTGAACGGCGGAAACGGACAGAAACGGCGCCGCCGTCGTCCGGCCCGACGCAAGAAGCCTCAGGCGAAATCAGCGTCATGATCCGCGCATATATCGCTATTGGCAGCAATCTGAATGATCCGGTCAGCCAGGCGCATCAGGCCATGGCTGCCCTGCGACAGTCGCCGGATATTCAGGTTGTCGCCGAATCCTCGCTGTATAGCAGTACCCCGATGGGGCCGCAGAATCAGCCGGATTATATCAATGCTGTGGTTGCCATCGACACAACACTGGCACCGCTGGCGCTGCTCGACCTGACCCAACAGATCGAGCAGGAACATGGAAGGGTCCGCAAAGCCGAGCGCTGGGGCCCGCGCACTCTGGATTTGGATATCCTGCTCTACGGCGATTTGCAACATCACTGCGAACGCCTGACAATTCCGCACTATGGCATGAAAGTCCGTGAATTCGTTCTGTATCCACTGGCTGAGATTGCCCCTGAACTCGTCCTGCCCGATGGCACCGTTCTGACCGAACTGTTATCCGGGGTGGACCGTAATGGCCTGCGAGTGTGGCAATCCTGACACACCCGGGATAAGGGAGAAAATAATGAAGAAAATTACCATTAACGACCTGATGAAATGGAAGCAGGAAGGTCGTAAGTTTGCATCACTCACCGCATACGATGCGAGTTTTGCTCAGCTGTTCGAGCAACAGGAAGTCCCGGTGCTTCTGGTCGGTGACTCTCTGGGCATGGTCCTGCAGGGCCAGACCGATACTCTGCCCGTCACCATTGATGACATGGCTTACCACACCCGCAGTGTCCGGGTCGGCAGCCCGAATGCCCTGTTGCTGGCCGATCTGCCGTTCATGACCTATGGTACGCCGGAGCAAGCCTGCGAAAATGCCGCAAAACTGATGCGTGCCGGGGCCAACATGGTGAAACTGGAAGGCGGCGCTTGGCTCGCTGACACCGTTCGCACCCTGACAGAGCGCGCCGTTCCTGTCTGCGCCCACCTGGGCCTGACGCCTCAGTCGGTTAACATTTTCGGCGGTTATAAAATTCAGGGCCGCGATCAGGCCCGTGCCGATGAGATGCTGGCCGATGCCATTGCCCTGCAAAATGCTGGCGCCCAGATTGTGGTACTGGAATGTGTACCGGCTTCGCTGGCAAAACGAATTACAGAAGCGCTGGATATCCCAGTCATTGGTATTGGTGCCGGTAACGTCACTGACGGCCAGATCCTGGTCATGCATGATATGCTGGGCATCTCTGCCAACTATATGCCACGCTTTTCTAAAAATTATCTGGCACAGACCGGGGATATCCGCAAAGCGGTTTCCCAGTATCTGTCAGAAGTGGAAGCGGGAACCTTCCCGGCTCCTGAGCATACCTTTGAGTAAGGAAAACCCAACATGCAGACTTTTGCTGAGATTGCTCCTGTTCGTGAACAGATTCGGGCCTGGCGCCGTGATGGCCGCCGGATTGCCTTCGTTCCGACCATGGGGAATCTGCATCAGGGGCACCTGACTCTGGTTCGCAAAGCTCGCGAACAGGCTGACGTTGTGGTTGTCAGCATCTTTGTGAACCCAATGCAGTTCGACAAAGCTGACGACCTGAACAATTACCCGCGAACGCTGGATGAAGATCTGGCCAAACTGAACGGTGAAGGTGTGGAACTGGTCTTCACGCCGACGCCAGATATCATCTATCCGAACGGAATGGATCGCCAGACCTTCGTTGAAGTTCCGGGTTTGTCGCACATGCTGGAAGGTGCGCTCCGTCCAAGTCATTTCCGTGGTGTCTCCACGATTGTGAGCAAGCTGTTCAATATCGTACAGCCGGATGTGGCATGTTTTGGCGAGAAAGACTTCCAGCAGCTGGCATTGATCCGCCAGATGGTGGCCGATCTGGCGATGCCGATCGACATCATCGGTGTCCCGACTGTCCGTGAAATGGATGGCCTGGCGATGAGCTCCCGGAATGGCTATCTGACCGTGGATGAACGTCAGCGTGCACCGGTACTGGCGAAAACCATGCGCTGGATCAGCAGTCAGATCCGTGGCGGACGCCGTGACTTTGATGAAGTGGTGCTGGATGCCAACGATCAGCTGCGTGCGGCCGGACTGGAACCGGATGAAATTTACATCCGTGACGCCCGCACCCTACAGGTCGTGGGAGAAGAAACCAGTCAGGCCGTCATCCTGATGTCTGCATTTCTGGGGAAAGCCCGCCTGATCGATAATCAGGTGATTGAACTGGGTACCCCGGCATCAGAGTCTGAGTCTTCCTGAACAGATTCAACTGATTGATCAAAAAGCCCCGGCACTTGTTGCCGGGGCTTTTTTATGGTTTCGGTGATGATTTCGGGAGACAGAATCACCTCAGGATCGTAAGCCAATCCCTTTCGAAATCAGGTAATGTGCAATGCTGTACAGCACCAGCACAAATGCCAGCAGCACACTGAACGCGGTCCCGATCCCGACATCCGAAACACCCAGAAAGCCATAACGGAACGCATTCACCATATAAACAATCGGGTTGAGCTTAGACACCCACTGCCAGACCTCAGGCAGCAGACTTAAAGAGTAAAATACGCCTCCCAGATAGGTCAGCGGTGTCAGCACAAACGTCGGAATAATGCTGATATCATCAAAGGTTCTCGCAAACACGGCATTGATCAGCCCGCCCAGTGAAAACACCACAGAGGTCATGATGACCGTGGCGACAATCACTCCGAGATGGGCGATCTGCAAGTCCACAAACAATAAGGAGACCCCGGTGACAATCACACCAACTCCCAGCCCGCGCAGCACACCACCGCCAATATATCCGGCAATGATGACGAAGTTAGGCACCGGTGCGACCAACAGTTCCTCAATATTATGCTGAAACTTGGCACTGAAGAATGAAGACGCCACATTGGAATACGAGTTGGTGATCACCGACATCATAATCAGTCCGGGCACGATGTATTCCATGTAGGTAAAGCCGCCCATTTCTCCGATGCGGCTGCCGATCAGACTGCCGAAAATGATAAAATACAGCGTCATGGTGATGGCCGGCGGTACCAGCGTCTGTACCCAAATACGGGCGAAGCGATTCACTTCTTTACTGATCAGGCTTTGAAACGCAATCCAGTACTGATATCTCATGCAGACGGTGCTCCCTTACTCTGAGCCACTAAGGTCACGAATAACTCCTCCAGGCGGTTAGCTTTATTTCGCATCGACAGGACTTCAATCCCCTGTGCCGACAACTGGCTGAAAACTGCATTCAGACCTGTGCCCTTATGAATATCAATTTCCAGGGTGTGATTGTCCGGCATTTTCCATGCAATGCCCGCCAGATCCGGCTTGCTGCCATTTAAGGTCACATCCAGAATAAAGGTTTCCACCTCAAGCTTGGCCAGCAGAGATTTCATACTGGTGTGCTCAATCAGCTCACCATGATTGATAATCCCGATATTACGGCACAGCATCTCTGCTTCTTCCAGGTAATGGGTGGTCAGGATAATGGTCACGCCCTGACGATTGATTTCCCGCAGAAATGTCCACATAGATCGACGCAGTTCAATATCGACCCCGGCGGTCGGTTCATCCAGAATCAGCAGCTTCGGCTCATGCATCAGGGCCCTCGCAATCATCAGACGCCGCTTCATCCCTCCGGACAGATTACGGGCACGCTCGTTGCGTTTCTCCCACAAATCCAGCTTGGTCAGGTATTTTTCCGCCCGTTCTTTCGCCAGCGCACGCGGGACACCGTAAAAACCGGCCTGATTGATGACGATCTGTTCAACCGTTTCAAACTGGTTGAAGTTAAATTCTTGTGGCACCAGGCCCAGCTGATTCTTCGCTTCCACCAGGTGGGTGTCGATATCGTACCCAAACACCTTCACCTTTCCGGACGTCTTGTTCACCAGTGAGCTGATCACACCAATCGTGGTGGACTTCCCTGCGCCGTTGGGACCAAGCAGCGCAAAGAAGTCTCCTTCTTCTACCGTCAGGCTCATTTCCTTCAGGGCTTGCACCCCGGGATAGACCTTATTTAAATGAGTAATTTCTAATGCATTCATACAATACGCTTGAGATTTGTTATAAATCGTTAAATTATCAACTAATCGGATTTGCAAGTCGCCTTGCAAGTGTATAGTAATGACCTGTTTATCTTTGAATCTGTCTGAGTATACAGAGCAAAGATAAACAGCCCAATGTAGCAAACTAAGGTGTTGTCATGGCAGAAATTAAACAGTTATTCGCCAATAACTTTTCCTGGTCGGAAAAAATCAAATCCGAAGATCCCGAGTTTTTCTCACATCTGGCTAAAGCACAGCACCCAGAGTACCTGTGGATTGGCTGTTCAGACAGCCGGGTACCCGCAGAGCGGCTGACCGGTCTGGATTCCGGTGAATTGTTCGTCCACCGGAATGTCGCCAATCAGGTGATTCATACTGATCTGAACTGTCTCTCTGTCGTTCAGTATGCCGTGGATGTCCTCAAGGTGAAACATATCATCATTTGCGGCCACTATGGCTGTGGTGGTGTCGCAGCATCAATTGACAACCCGCAACTGGGCCTGATCAATAACTGGCTGCTGCACATTCGGGACCTGTACCTGAAACACCGCAGTGATCTTGGCAAGCTGCCTCGTGAGGAATGGGCCGACAAACTGTGTGAAATCAATGTGGCATCACAGGTATACAACCTGGGGAACTCCACCATCATGCAGCAAGCGTGGGAACGCGGCCAGAAAGTGAAGATTCACGGCTGGGTCTACGGAATCGGTGACGGTAAACTCCGTGATCTGGGTGTGACCGCGACCAGCCGGGAAACCCTGGAAGTGTCTCATCAGGACGCAATGGCCAGTATCCTGCAGGGTTCACTCAAGTAACCCTGAAACAAAAAGCGACCCTGAGGTCGCTTTTTGTTTTATCACACCAAACTGAATGACGGCTGATCAGTCTTCCAGCGGTACCACTTTTCCGATAAACGGCAGGTGGCGATACTTCTGGGCATAGTCGATCCCGACACCGACAACGAACTCATCCGGAATCTCGAAACCAATCCACTCGGCATCCACGGCCACTTCACGGCGCTCAGGTTTATCAAGCAACGTACAGATGCGAATCGAGTTCGGATTCCGCAGTGCCAGAATTTCACGTACTTTATTCAAGGTGTTACCGGTATCGATAATATCTTCGACCAGCAGAACATCTTTACCTTCAATTTCGTCATCCAAATCTTTCAGAATCCGGACATCTCGGCTGCTTTCCATGGCATTGCCGTAGCTGGAAGCGGTCATAAAATCGACTTCGTGCGGAAGCTCAATCGCACGGGCCAGATCGGCCATAAAGACAAAGGAACCACGCAGCAACCCAACCATGACGAGGTTTTCTGAGCCCTGGTAGTAGGCGGTGATTTGCTCTCCCAGCTCTTTGATCCTAGCCTGAACATCCTGCTCAGAAATCATGACTTCAATGGTATGCTTCATTTACTTCTCCATATGCGCATCTGGCATGCGCCTGGTTCTCTGTGATGACTAAAAGGCTATTCTAACATCCTTAATCAAGAAAAGTTATCCATCCATTCTTCGAGCCATGCTGCACCCCTGAACAAATCAGGATTGAACCAAATCACAGCCTGATGTAGAGTTATTAAGCAAAGTGCATATTAAAATGATTGGCTAGGGAATTTGTAGCATGGACACCATAGTTAAGAAAACGAGGACACGTCTCTCACCCGAGAAACGTAAACAACAACTTCTCAAGTGTGCGCTGGAAGTATTTGCCCGCAGGGGAATTGGTCGTGCCGGCCATGCCGACATTGCTGACATGGCCAATGTTTCAGTGGCGACTGTATTCAATTACTTTCCAACCCGTGAAGCACTCGTTGAGCAAGTTCTTTATCAGGTTGAGCGCAAGTTCAACGAACTGTTAAACCTGTGTCTGGGAGAAGAACATGACACCATCCACGGTCACCTGAGCTGTATTACAGGCTATCTGATTGATGCCGTCATTGAGCAGCAAGACTGGCTCAAAGTATGGTTCGAATGGAGTACTTCCGTCCGTACTGAAACATGGCCCCAATTCCTGGATGCAAACCAGCCTAACCTGAAACAGGTCACCAACATTTTTGAACTGGGTAAACAAAACGGCCAGCTGAGTACTGATATCGCATCTTACGATCTGACCTGGTTGCTGCATGGTCTCTGTTATGTACTGTACCTGCGCGCCAACATTGAACCCAACAAAGACAGCATGCAGGCACAGGCCGATGCTTACATCAGCCTAATGTTCCCGTAAACAGACAACTTCAGCGTCAGCTGGCAGCCGCCAGCAACACCGATTGGTATAAATCCAGTTCCACGGACACGCGCTGACCTGTTTGCAGGATCATAGGGGTATTCACAATCAGGTGGTGCCCCTTATAGTTCACCGTATAGCGACAACTGTCTCCCATAAACTGCTGATCCAGAATTTCCCCTTCTCCCTCATCATCCTCAATGAGTCTCAGATTCTGCGGCCTGACCAGCCACTCAACATGCTTTCCTTCCCCGAATGTCACCGCGCGGGACAAATCGACCGGACCGAGTGGCGTCTGCAATTCATGATGATGTACGGTTGCCGGTAAGTAAGAACCAGTACCAAGAAAGTCTGCCACAAACCTGCTGCAGGGCTGGTAATACAATTCTGCCGCCGTGCCGAACTGTTCGATCACGCCGTTATGCATCACGGCAAGACGATCCGCAAAGGCAAAAGCTTCTTCCCGGCTGTGAGTCACGAAGATAGCTGTCACGCCCTGTGCTTTAAAGATCCGGCGGATTTCCCGGATCAAACCATGTCTGACCTGAGTATCAATATTGGAGAACGGCTCATCCAGCAAGATCAGATCCGGTTCACAGGCCAGTGCCCGGGCGATGGCTACACGCTGCTGCTGCCCGCCGGACAACTGATGAGGATAACGCTGTCCCAGCCCGTCCAGACGGACCAGTGACAACATCTCAGCGACCTTGGTCGCGGCTTTGGCTTTGCTCCAGTGACGCAGACCAAACGCAACATTCTCTGCTACGGTCAGATGCGGAAATAGTGCATAGTCCTGAAAAATCATGCCAATGTTACGGTTTTCAGGCGGGACCCAATGATGACTGTCCGCTATCGTCCGGTCATTAATAACCATACGCCCCTGTTCCAGCGGCAACAGACCTGCAATCGCTTTCAGTAACGTGGTTTTACCGCATCCGCTGGCCCCCAGCAAACAGACGATTTCGCTGTCTTCGACCACCAGAGACAAATTTTCCAGAATTGCCTGGCCGTTATAACGGCACGTCAGATTTTGGACGGATAACGCATGATTCATCAATGTGATTGCTCCAGTGAACGGTTGATAACAACCAGTGGGATCAAACCAACCAAGACAAGCAAAATGGCTGGCAGTGCCGCCAGTTCCAGCTGCTCATCAGAGGCATAGTTGAAAACGTAGGTTGCCAGGGTCTCAAAATTGAACGGACGCAGCAGCAAAGCTGCATTCAGCTCTTTCATGGATTCAATGAACACCAGCAGGCCGGCAATCAGACAGCCTCGTCGGATCAGCGGGAGGTGCACCCGGCGCAGCATTGACACGGAAGCACATCCCATTGTTTTCGCGGCCATGTCGAGTGACGGAGAAATCTTAGCCAGACTGCTTTCCACACTCCCGACAGCCACAGCGCCAAAACGGACAACAAAGGCAAAAATCATCGCAAACATCGTGCCGGAAAAAACCAGTCCGGGGCGGCCCCAGTCCATGGCGCGGGTGAAGTCATTGAGCAGATGATCGGCTGACGTCAGCGGGATCATCACGCCAATCGCCAGAACAGTCCCCGGGACCGCGTATCCCATGGCGCTCATCTGCATCGGCGCCAGACTCGCAGGTCTGCCATCCAGACGATTGTAAAAGTTCACCAGCAACGCCACCAACACCGCCAGTAAAGCCGCACTCACGGATACCATCAGGCTGTTCAGCGTGTAGTCCCGGAACTCTGCTGTCCAGCTTTGCGCGAAGTAGTGCCAGGCGTAATACATCAGTTGCAGCAACGGCAATACAAAAGCAAAACCGATCAGCCCCCAGCACCAGACCAAAGCCATCACTTTTTTCCAGCCGGACAGCGTGTATCGCACATCTTCATTCAGTCCATTGTGCTGCTGAAAAAGTTTCTGACGCCTGCGGCTGAATCGTTCTGCACTGATGAGCAAAAAGATCGCCAAAAGCATCAACGCTGAAATCTTCGCAGCGGCATTCAGATTGGAATATCCCAGCCAGGTGTCATAGACCGCAGTGGTCAGAGAATGGACGGCAAAGTAACTGACCGTCCCAAAGTCGCCCAGTGTTTCCATGGCAACCAGTGACAGTCCTACCGCAATGGACGGACGAGCCAGAGGCAAAGAGATACGCCGGAAGCTCTCCAACGGCGAACACCGCAGCAACCGGGCCGACTGCAACAGGCTGGCGCTCTGTTCCATGAATGCGGTTCTCGCCAGCAGATAAATATAGGGATATAAGACCAGCGCCAGAACAAGACAGGCGCCGCCCAACGTGCGGATGTCGGGGAACCAGTAGTCCTGATAGCTCTGCCAGCCAAACCAGTCACGCAGCAAAATCTGAACCGGACCAGCATAATCCAGCCAGTCGGTATAGATATAACCGATAATATAACCCGGCATCGCCAGAGGCAGCACCAGCGCCCACTGCAGCCACTTTTCCCCGGGTAAACGGCACATGGCCATCAGCCATGCTGCAGGCAGGCCAAAAACAGCAGCAAGCAAAGAGGTTCCGAAGACGAGTCCCAGCGTATTGAGCGTGTAGGTGCCCATCACCGTATCCATCAGGTGTGAGAAAAGCTGATCAGATGCGCCCAGCGCCGTGTAGAAGATGGCCAGAATAGGGATGACCAACAGCATTCCGAACGTCCAGCCACTGGTTTGCCAAAGAGGATATTTGTCTTTCATTGCCTACAACTTAGTATCCTTGACCGGACACGATAGTACTTGTTGCTTCAGTCAAGCAACGCATGCGTCCAAGCAGTCCGCGAAAAAAACGCCCCCAAAGATACCAGACAAAAGTGCAAAAGGGGCCAACCGGCCCCTATTTTTCTTTCACTTACAGGTCAAACTGCACTTCGTCCAGCAGTTTGGTCGCCGCACTGTGATGCTCGGCAATCGCTTCCAGCGGCAGTTTATCTGCCCGGAAGTCGCCCCACGACGCGACCAGCTCGGAACGCGCAACACCAGGTTTCACCGGGTACTCAAAGTTCACTTCAGCATACATGTGCTGCGCCTTGTCTGAGGTCAGAAACTCCATCAGCTTCTTCGCGTTATCTTTGTTTGGCGCATATTTCGCCATCGCCATGCCGCTGATGTTGACATGGGTGCCGTTCGCCTGTTGGCCCGGGAAGTCAATGTAAACCGACTCAGCCCAGGATTTCTGGCTGTCATCACTCAGCATTTTACCCAGGTAGTAGCTGTTACCAATTGCCAGATCACACAGACCTTCTTTCACTGCTTTCACCTGACCCCGGTCGTTCCCCTGCGGCTTACGGGCCAGATTTCCTTTCACCCCTTCCAGCCAGGTCTTGGTTTCAGCTTCACCGTAGTGAGCAATCATCGAAGAAACCAGAGAGATGTTGTACGGATGTTTTCCAGAACGGGTACAAATCTTGCCTTTCCACTCTGGTTTCGCCAGATCCAGGTAGTCAAAACTGTCCGGCAGATGACCGACACGGTCGCGGGAGGAGTAAACGCTGCGGGTGCGCAGTGTCAGGGCAAACCACTCATCATCAGAGTCACGGTACTGAGCCGGGACGTTGGTCTCGATGACTTCGCTTTGCACCGGTTGAACCAGACCTTTCTCGCTCAGCTCCGCCAGGCGGCTGATATCAACAGTCAGAATCACATCCGCAGGGCTGTACTCGCCTTCCTGTACCAGCTTCTCGGCGATACCATCTTTCGCAAATTTCACATTCACTTTGATGCCGGTTTCGTCGGTGAATTCTTTCAGCATTGGCTCAATCAAAAAAGGCTGGCGCAGAGAGTAAACATTGACTTCTTCAGCAGCAAGCACTGCTTGTGGCGCAGACAGGCCAAGTAATACGGCTGAGGCTAACAGCTTTTTCATCGAGCAATTCCTTAATACAAAAATGAATGATAACGTTTATCAGTATCGCTCAATTATACTGTAGCAGCCTCGTCCAACAATGCGCTGAAACAAATGAACACAAAAAAACGCTGCCAGTAGCAGCGTTTTTGACATTTTTGTGAATTAGTTCAGATTTAGAGCAATTATTTCACACTGACGAACTCAGGATACGCATCAATACCGCAATCGTGCAGGTCCATTCCCGCCATCTCTTCTTCTTCACTGACACGGATACCCATTGTCACTTTCAGGATGGCCCAGACAGCCAAACTCGCACCAAAGACCCAGGCAAAGATGACTGCTGCGCCCAGCAATTGTGCACCGAAAGTTGCATCTCCATTGCTGAATGGGACGACCATCAGGCCGAAGAAGCCGCACACACCGTGAACAGAAATCGCACCCACAGGATCATCAATTTTCAGCTTATCCAGACCGACAATACTGAAGACCACCACAGCACCAGCAATCACACCGATAATCACAGCTGACATGGGTGACGGAGACAGCGGATCCGCCGTAATGGCAACCAGACCTGCCAGCGCACCGTTCAGTATCATGGTCAGATCCGCTTTACCCCAGGTGGTTTTACACACCGCAAGTGCAGCAAGAGAGCCCGCCGCCGCCGCCGCATTGGTGTTCAGGAAAATTTTACCGACCGCTGTAGCATTCTCGAAATCGGAGAGCATCAGCTGAGAACCACCGTTGAAGCCAAACCAGCCAAACCACAGGATGAAAGTACCCAGCGTCGCCAGCGGCATATTGGAGCCCGGGATTGGCAGAATTTCACCATTCTTGCCATATTTCCCTTTCCGGGCACCCAGCAGCAGAACACCAGCCAGTGCCGCAGATGCACCAGCCATGTGCACGATACCGGAACCGGCGAAGTCACTGAAGCCGGCTGCAGACAGGAAGCCACCACCCCAGGTCCAGTAGCCTTCAATCGGATAAATGACAGCTGTCAGGACCACAGAGAAAATCAGGAAGACCCAAAGTTTCATCCGTTCAGCAACCGCACCGGAAACAACAGACATCGCAGTTGCCACGAAGACGACCTGGAAGAAGAAATCCGATTCCAGCGAGTGATCCGCCCCTTCAGCCTGAGCACCGAACAAGGTGCCGAATGATGGCAGCCATCCTCCTTCACCATTATCGACGTACATAATGTTGTAACCGATAATCAGATACATGGTGCAGGCAATCGCGTACAGACAAAAGTTTTTCGTCAGAATTTCGGTGGTGTTTTTTGAACGCACAAGGCCCGCTTCAAGCATGGCAAAACCTGCCGCCATCCACATCACCAGCGCACCGGAAATCAGAAAAAAGAAGGTGTCGAGTGCGTAACGCAACTCAGTCACTGTGGTTGATAATTCCATGGTCATCATCCTCTTATCACATCTTGTTGTTATAATGCTTCGGCATCTGTCTCACCGGTACGGATCCGTACCGCGTGGTCCAGGTCATAAACAAAAATCTTACCGTCACCGATTTTGCCCGTGTGTGCAGCCTTGGTGATTGCCTCAAGAATGATGTCGAGGTTCTCAGCCTGCGTGGCAATCTCCAGTTTGACTTTTGGCAGGAAGTCGACCTGGTATTCCGCACCACGGTACAGCTCGGTGTGTCCCTTCTGACGGCCAAATCCCTTAACCTCAGAAACCGTCATCCCCTCGACGCCGACATCTGCCAGTGCTTCACGAACATCATCCAGCTTGAAAGGTTTGATAATTGCGTTGATGAGTTTCATTAACCTGCTCCTTAAACCTGTGCATCCCTCAGTCAGTACACAGTCAAGTAAACAAGCTTCGTGCCAATTTTTATATCAATTGAAAAACAACAAGTTAAAGAGAAAGAAATCAAATTGCACAAAAAAGCCGCACCATCGTGGTGCGGCTGATTCCCCGAAAAGAAGCAAGTCTCTGCTTCTCTCAGCCGGAAGGGCTACCGGCCGGCGATAAATGCACGCCAAGCATGCAAAACCTGCTCAAGATCTTCAAAGCCGCAACAGGACACTGCTTCGTCATCATAATGGCTCATGTCTTCGTCCAGTTCGTCTTCCGTATTGAAAAACAGGTAGTTGGCTTGAACGATCGCTTCATTATCCTGCAGGTTCAGCGACATTTCTTCCCCGGACAGCTGCCACTCTCTCGTGGTGCCCTTGAGTGCACCAAGATGAGTCAGGATCAGGCTGATCTTCGCCTCGTCATCCTGAACCTCTTCCACCAGCCAGCGTCCCAGGGCCTCATGTCCCATGGAAAAAACGGCATGATAGCTGCCATCCAGCATATTTTTCTTAAACTCGTAATCCATACCTGCCCTACTCTTGTTCTTTTCGCCACCAGGCGGTTTGTCGATTGATCATTTGCTCGATAGACTGAATGCAAAAGGCATCATCACAGCCTGGCATCGCAGTGCGTGCTGAAAGCAGGCGCGCACCATGTCAGGAACTCAGACAAATTGCAACCAGCTTCCTCCCATGCCTCCGGCAGAAGCTGACAAGGCTTGCTTATGAAAATAATTATTGCGCCGGATTCCTACAAAGAAAGCCTGACGGCGATGGAAGTTGCCGATGCCATTGAGCGCGGCTTTCGGCAGGTCATGCCGGATGCTGACTACCACAAACTGCCGATGGCGGATGGCGGCGAAGGAACCGTCCGGTCACTGGTGGATGCGACCGGCGGGCAAATCATCCATCAGCACGTCACCGGGCCACTGGGCAATCAGGTCGAGGCATTTTACGGCTTGCTGGGGGACGGCAAAACGGCAGTCATCGAGATGGCTGCCGCATCAGGGCTGCACCTCGTGCCCATGCATGAACGCAACCCGCTACTGACCACCAGTTACGGTACTGGCGAGCTGATCAAAGCAACCCTGGAACAACATATTGAGCACCTCATCATTGGTATCGGCGGGAGTGCAACCAATGACGGCGGTGCCGGAATGCTGCAGGCGCTGGGAGTCCGGTGTCTCGATCAGCACGGGCAGGAAATTGGCCGTGGCGGTGGCGCCCTCTCAGATCTGACGACCATCGACGTCTCAGGACTGGATCCCCGGCTGACAGCGCTCAGACTGGAAGTTGCCTGTGATGTCGACAACCCGCTCTGCGGCGCCCATGGAGCCTCCGCCATATTTGGTCCGCAAAAAGGCGCAACGCCAGCCATGGTCGGGCAACTCGACCGGAACCTGTCTCACTTTGCTGGCTTGCTCAGCCGCCAGCTTGGCCGTGATATCGGGCACACTCCCGGCGCTGGTGCAGCGGGCGGAATGGGCGCCGCGCTGCTTGCTGTACTCGGTGCAACGTTGCGTCCCGGTATTGAGATTGTGATGGACGCCGTCCGGCTGGACGACGCCATCGCCGATGCCGACCTGGTGATTACCGGTGAAGGCCGGATCGACAGTCAGAGTATTCACGGGAAAACGCCCGTGGGTTTGGCACGGGCTGCAAAGCGCTTCGGATTACCGGTCATTGGGATCGCCGGTAGTTTGTCTGAAGACTGCAGTGTAGTTCACGACCAGGGCATTGATGCTGTGTTCAGCATCGTCAACCGGGCCTGCGATCTGGATGAGGCACTGGCGCAAGGTGCTGCCAACCTTGAGCTGACAGCACGCAACATCGCCGCTTTGCTCACCATGGGCGGTCAGCTGAAAGACAGGCATCATCTCCATAAAGACGGATAAAAAAACAGAACTAAAAAAGGGAGCCATCGGCTCCCTTTCAATTTACATGTTGTCAGCAGACCGGATTACACCGCCGCCTGAACAATCACATCATCAGCACGTTTGGTGTACTGATCCATGCGGTGGAAGTTCAGATAACGGTATGTATCTGCTGCCGTTGCATTGATTTGCTTCGCGTACTCCAGATACTCATCCAGCGTCGGAATACGCCCCAGAATTGCACCCACAGCAGCCAGTTCAGCAGATGACAGGAAGACATTCGCGCCCGTACCCAGACGGTTCGGGAAGTTACGGGTCGACGTTGACATCACGGTCGCTTTGTCAGCAACACGCGCCTGGTTACCCATACACAGAGAACATCCCGGCGTTTCAATCCGTACCCCGGCACGGCCGAAGATGCCGTAGTAACCTTCTTCAGTCAGCTGGTCACGGTCCATCTTCGTTGGCGGTGCAACCCACATCCGGGTGCTCAATTGGCCACCGAATTTATCCAGCAGCTTACCGGCAGCACGGAAGTGACCGATGTTGGTCATACAGGAACCAATGAAGACTTCATCAATTGCTGTGCCCTGAACATCAGACAGCAGACGTGCATCATCCGGATCGTTTGGCGCACACAGAATCGGCTCTTTGATCTCAGCCAGATCGATTTCGATCACATGCGCGTAATCTGCATCTGTATCGGCTTCCATCAGTGACGGGTTCGCCAGCCACTCCTGCATCGCAGTGATACGACGCTCGATGGTACGACGATCACCGTAACCTTCAGCGATCATCCACTTCAGCATCACGATGTTCGATTCCAGGTACTCTGCCACAGAAGCCTGAGACAGTTTCACGGTACAACCCGCAGCACTGCGCTCAGCAGACGCATCAGACAGTTCAAACGCCTGCTCCACCGTCAGGTGCTCAACACCTTCGATTTCCAGGATACGACCAGAGAATTCGTTGATCTTACCGGCTTTCTCCACGGTCAGCAGACCTTGTTTGATCGCGTAGTAAGGAATCGCATGAACCAGATCACGCAGGGTAATACCTTCCTGCATGTCGCCTTTGAAGCGAACCAGAATGGATTCAGGCATATCCAGCGGCATGACACCTGTCGCCGCAGCGAAAGCAACCAGACCAGAACCAGCCGGGAAAGAAATACCCAGCGGGAAGCGTGTATGCGAGTCACCACCGGTACCGACGGTATCAGGCAGCAGCATACGGTTCAGCCAGGAGTGGATCACGCCGTCACCCGGACGTAGCGAGACACCGCCGCGGTTCATGATGAAATCAGGCAGGGTATGGTGCGTGTTCACATCCACCGGCTTCGGATAGGCCGAGGTGTGACAGAATGATTGCATGGTCAGGTCAGCCGAGAAACCCAGACATGCCAGATCTTTCAGCTCATCTCGGGTCATCGGGCCTGTGGTGTCCTGAGAGCCCACAGTCGTCATCTTCGGCTCACAGTATGTGCCGGGACGGATACCGTCGACGCCACATGCCTTACCCACCATCTTCTGGGCCAGCGTATAACCTTTACCAGTATCGGCAACAGGCTGCGGACGACGGAAGACTTTCGATGCTTCCAGACCCAGAGATTCACGGGCACGGTCCGTCAGACCACGACCGATAATCAGAGGAATCCGGCCACCGGCGCGGACTTCGTCAATCAGAACGTCTGTTTTCAGCTTGAAAGTCGACACAACTTCGTCGCTGCCGTGACGGCGGACTTCACCTTTGAACGGGTAAACATCAATCACGTCACCCATGTTCAGGGCAGTCACGTCCACTTCGATTGGCAGTGCACCTGCATCTTCCATGGTATTGAAGAAGATTGGCGCAATCTTACCGCCCAGGACATAACCACCGGCGCGTTTGTTCGGAACATGCGGAATGTCATCACCCATGAACCACAGCACGGAGTTTGTCGCAGACTTACGGGAAGAACCTGTACCCACAACATCACCAACATAAACCAGTTGATGACCTTTTTCTTTCAGGGCCTCAATTTGCTTCATCGGACCAATGCTGCCAGCCTGATCCGGTTCAATACCGTCACGCTCATTTTTCAGCATGGCCAGCGCATGCAGCGGGATATCCGGACGAGACCATGCATCCGGTGCCGGAGACAGGTCATCGGTGTTCGTTTCACCTGTGACTTTAAAGACAGTCAGGGTGATTTTTTCAGCCAGTTCAGGCTTAGACAGGAACCACTCTGCATCAGCCCAGGACTGCAGCACCTGTTTGGCAAACTCATTGCCGGCTTTTGCTTTCTCTTCAACATCATAGAAAGCATCAAACATCAGCAGGGTGTGAGACAGGGCCTTCACGGCAATCGGAGCCAGCGCGGCGTCATCCAGCAGGCTGACCAGCGGCTCAATATTATAACCACCTTGCATGGTGCCCAGCAGTTCAGCGGCTCTTTCTTTGCTGACGATAGGGGAAGAGGCTTCACCTTTGGTAATCGCTGCCAGGAAACCGGCTTTCACATATGCTGCCTCATCCACACCCGGCGGGATGCGGTTTTCCAGCAGATCAATCAGGACGGCTTCTTCGCCTGCAGGGGGATTTTTCAGCAGCTCAACCAGAGCAGCAGTTTGCTCGGCGTCCAGAGGCTTGGGAACAACCCCTTCGGCAGCACGCTCTTCGACGTGTTTACGGTAGGCTTCAAGCACGACATATTCCTCTTTTTTCGGTTTAACCAACCGGTTAAACATCCTTGGAAGTGATTGCCCTCTCCGGTTTTCTCGCACGCATTATGCTTGATTTGATTCAGACCTTTGTGGCGTGCAGGAGAGACCAAAACCGGTTACGGAGCATACCATTTTTAACTAAAAATTAAAATCGGACGGACTTTTACAACATTCACAAAACATGAAAAATCCGCTTCTTACAACTCTCCTCCAAAGAATAAATAAAATGAACTCAGATCTTCTTCGGTCTGACCATAAGCCAGAATGAATGGCCCGAATGGTGTTGTAATTCCGGTAAAAATACTCCCGGCATAATAGCCCGGAATTTCTGAGGCTGAGAGATCCGGGTTATTGTACACCCCGCCCCATTCCACAGAGCCCCCCAAATAAATGGACGAATTAAACAAACCAAAGTCGTTATCCATCAGGTGGTAACGATAAACCAATGCTGAGAAAAGCTTATTATTCCCGGACAAACTGTTTTTCGGGATCCCGGATAAATTCAGAAAGCCGCCCAGTTCTTTCGGATCGAGCCGCAGATCTGCGTCGGAGCGGACTTTACCGTACTCCGCCTTACCCATGACTGTATGGCGACCAAAGGTGTAGGCACCTTTCCAGCCAATATCGAAATGCAGTGAGGAATCTGAAAACTTCTCTCCCTTATAGCGAACGCTGTCATCAGACGACGCGACCTCAGCCAGGAAATAGTGCCCGTCTTTGGGCAAGGTAAAATCATCCAGTGTATCCAGATTGTATCTGAGATAAATCCGACGACTGCTGCGTTTCTCACGTCCCAGCTGGAGAATCCCGGGAAACTCAGTCTCCCCGTTGCCAAACAGGTAACCCAGCCTGAATTCCTGCCACAGCGCTGGCTGCCAACCGATCGAACTGTCAATCGACACATCGCTGAAACGGGCAGCTAGGAAATCATCAATCTTTCTCAGGTCCGGTTCCTCACCGGAAACCGTGACATGCGTATTGGTCACGTCATACGCCATCCCCAGCACGGAGAACCATTCCTGATCACTGGTGAAAGGCACATAGAGTTCAGAGGCAATGCGTTTGTCCGAACCATATTCCAGTTCATTCCGCCACTCAGCACCCTTCTCTGACAGTCCGGTTGCCGTCAGCGCCAATCCAATCGAATAGTCCGTGTTATTGGCAAAATCATCTTCCAGAGCAAATCGCATATCAATGAAGTTCGGCCCCCAGCTTTTGGCTTTCACTTCCAGGATCAGAATATGACGGTCATTCCGCCGCACAATGCGGTAATCCACCCGCTCAAACCGGTCCAGCGCATAGAGATCGCGGACACTTTTCTCGAGCTTTTCCGTATTGACTTTCATGCCCGGCTTCAGCTGCAGACGGTCGAGCAACACCGCATCCGCATAATCGCTGTTATTGATCAGCTTAATTTCATCAATCCGCCCTTCTTCCAGAAACTCCAGCTGGCGGCGCGCGGCCTGTTTTTTCTCGATATAGTCCTGATAAATAGTGGCACTTCCCAGGGCCGAGAGCTGAAAACGCTGCGCCTGTACCGTGTGATAGCCGCTGTCAAAGGCTTCGGGCATCCGGTCAAAGTCTGTGGTAGTAATGCCCTGAATATCGGGCCGCAGCAGAAAATCAGCATCCTGCAGCAAGGATTCCTGGCGGGCCGCATTGTCCCGCACCATAAAATCGGTCAGCTGATCCATGACCACCAGATAGTCGGTGAGCTCATCCGCTGTTTTGAAGTCATTGCTGATGTCGACGGCTATCACAACATCCGCTCCCATAGCCTTGACCACCGAAATCGGCAGATTATTGGTGATCCCGCCATCGACCAATAATTTGCCATCGAGTTTTACCGGCGGTAATAACCCCGGTACCGACATACTGGCCTGCATCGACTCCGCCAGATCGCCGCCGGACAAGACAACAGGTTTGAGATGCTCAATATCCGTTGCGACTGCCCGGTAAGGGATCGGCAGCTCATCAAAACTAGCCATCCAGGGCAGATTCCCTGAAGTGGTCCGCAGGATTTCCCCCATTGTCTGCCCCTGAACGAAGCCCCGGGGCACCTTGATTTCCCAGAAAGAAAATCCGAAATCTGTGATGATCTGAAACCGGTCTTCCTGCTGTTTTTCCCGGACCCGGCGTTCACTGCGCTTCACCCGGTCTTCGTAACCGGACGCCCAGTCCACGGTATTCAGAATGGCTTCGATTTCATCTGCACTCATGCCTGAAGCATACAGCCCCCCGACATAAGCCCCCATGCTGGTTCCGACGATGTAGTCCACCGGTATCTGCATTTCTTCCAGTGCTTTGAGCACGCCAACATGGGCTGCGCCTTTTGCGCCACCGCCGCCCAGCACCAGCCCGACCTTGATCCGCTCAGCATTTTTTTGCTCTGCAAGCACTAAAGTTGATGGAAATACTGCCGATATCACAAGAAATAATGCAAAAAACCGTAACATCCTTTTTTGAAACACCATTTTGATCACGCGGTCGGCCTCCCAAAGGCTGACCTGAAAACACAACTAATCCGCACACTTATACCGCAGATACACCGGTAGCAACAGAGAATTGATGCATGAATATCAAGCACCTTTCCATCAGACAAAAACTTACACTCGCGATGAGTATCGCCGTGATCGCGTCCTGTGCCCTGGTTGGCTACCTCAGCCTGAGCAAGTCGCAGGATATTATTCAGACGCGCCTGCTCAATACTGAGCTGCCGACACGGCTGACACAATTTCGTGACAAGGTCGAATCCGAAGTCAAACAATTGCAAAATGCCAGCCAGCAACTGGCTTCCAATACGGCGACGTTGAAACTGCTGGATCAACCCGTCAGTGCGGCCGATGACCAGCAGCTGATTGAACAGCTGAACACCCTGAAAGCGCAATATGGCCTGAATGATGCGTCCATTGCAAACCGCCAGACCGGTGATTACTGGAACCAGAATGGTTTCCTGCGACGCCTGAATCCCGCTCAGGATAGCTGGTTCTTCGGCTTCCGTGACAGCAACAAGTCAAGAATGGTTCAGGTCTTCCGGGAAGCGAACGGTGAGCTGAAGCTCTTTGTCAATTACCAGCAGACCAACGGCAAAGGCATGGCGGGCTTTTCCCGCTCCTTCAATGACATGGCCAACCTGCTGTCGCAATTCAAACTGGAAAAAAGCGGTTTTGTGGTCCTGACCGATGCACAGGGTGTGATCCAGTTGGATCCCAACACCCGTAATCCGGACAAATCCCGTCTGATCGACCGCTTCGGCCCGGACAGCCGGGTTCTGCTGGAAAAAACACCGTTTAACCTGTTTACCACAGAATATCAGGGAGAGAGCCTGCTGCTGGCTTCCAGCTATATTCCGTCCATCGACTGGTTCCTGATTGCTCAGGTCCCTGAGAAAGAAGTCTTCGCCCAGCTGGCGGAAACCAGCCAGCACGTCATGCTGCTGGTCGTACTGACAACCCTGGCGTTTATCGCACTGGCCATCTATCTGAGCCATACCATCACCGGACCGATTCAGCAGGCCGCTGAAACCTTCCGTGAACTCGGAGAAGGCGATGGTGACCTGCGCCGCCGTATCCCGGTGTCCGGCAAGGATGAAATGGCGCAACTGGCCGAAGGCTTCAATGCCTTTGCCAATAAGATCCATACCCTGGTGGCCGATGTTGCAGCCACGGGAACCGAACTGCGGGTTGCCGCAGAAGACGTTTCCACGCACGCACAAACCACCCTGTCTCACAGCCAGAATCAGCGTGACCGCACCCTGCAGGTGGCAACCGCCATCAATGAAATGGGAGCAACAGTCAATGAAATCGCAGGCAATGCAGCCTTTGCGGCTGATTCAGCCTCGCAGGCAACCTCTGCCACCAGCAATGGTCAGCAAGTGGTTCTGAGTGCTCAGGACAGCATCGAACAGCTGGCCGCTGATATGAACAACATGGCCCGGGTCATCAGCGATCTGGCCGATAACACGGTTGCGATCGGCGGTATTCTGGAAGTGATCCGCGGGGTATCTGAGCAAACCAACCTGCTGGCGCTCAATGCCGCCATTGAAGCCGCCCGTGCCGGAGAACAGGGCCGCGGCTTTGCGGTTGTGGCAGAAGAAGTCCGTAACTTAGCCAGCCGGACTGCGAAATCCACCGATGAGATTCAGACCATGATCGACCGTCTGCAGCAGGAAGCCCAGAATGCGGTCAATGCCATGCAGAGCAGTCAGCAGCTGACGGAAGCCGGCACCCAGGCTGCGGATGATGCCACCAAGGCCCTGCAATTGATCAATGAACAGATCCTGCAGATATCCGATCTCAACACCCAGGTCGCCACAGCGACAGAAGAACAGTCCACTGTGGTCAGCGACATCAACGTGAATATTGAAGAGATCAACGAGAATACCCAGCGTACCTCAGAAACCGCCAATCAGATGGTTTCTTCCAGCCAGAACCTGCATGCGCTGTCGGTCCGTCTGGAACGCATGGTCAGCAGCTTCAAACAATAATCAAGGCAGCCCCGCCGCGATGGCGGGGAAATCAGACCGGACAGACACCATGTTGTGGGCAGGTCACAGAAAACAAAAAAGCGCCTTGATAGGCGCTTTTTTCATGCTTTCAGAAAAGGTAATGACTTACTTTTTCTTCTTCGCTTTTGCGTTTGGCAGGTCAGTGATCGAACCTTCGAACACTTCAGCAGCCAGACCCACAGACTCATGCAGCGTCGGGTGAGCGTGGATGGTCAGCGCGATGTCTTCAGCATCACAGCCCATCTCGATCGCCAGACCGATTTCGCCCAGCAGCTCACCACCGTTGGTACCCACAATTGCACCACCGATCACGCGGTTGGTGTCTTTGTCGAAGATCATCTTCGTCATACCGTCGGCACAGTCAGAAGCAATCGCACGGCCAGAGGCTGCCCATGGGAAGGTTGCAACTTCGTAGTTGATGCCTTCTGCTTTCGCTTCTTTCTCAGTCTGACCAACCCAAGCCACTTCTGGCTCAGTGTAAGCAATTGAAGGAATCACTTTCGGATCGAAGTAGTGTTTCTTACCGGCAATGACTTCTGCAGCCACGTGACCTTCGTGAACACCTTTGTGCGCCAGCATTGGCTGACCCACAACATCACCGATCGCGAAGATGTGTGGTACGTTAGTACGCATTTGCTTGTCAGTGTTGATGAAGCCACGCTCATCAACGGCAACGCCAGCTTTCTCAGCGTCGATCAGCTTACCGTTTGGTGTACGGCCGATCGCAACCAGAACCGCATCATAACGAACAGGCTCAGCAGGTGCTTTCTTGCCTTCCATTGATACGTAGATACCGTCTTCCTTCGCTTCAACCGCAGTCACTTTGGTTTCCAGCATCAGGTTGAACTTCTTGCTGATACGCTTGGTGAAGACTTTGATGATGTCTTTGTCTGCCGCAGGAATCACCTGGTCAAACATTTCAACCACATCGATCTGAGAGCCCAGTGCGTCATACACAGTCCCCATTTCCAGACCGATGATACCGCCGCCCATCACCAGCAGTTTTTCAGGAACTTCTTTCAGTTCCAGCGCATCAGTAGAATCCCAGATACGTGGGTCTTCATGCGGGATAAATGGCAGTTCGATCGGACGAGAACCCGCAGCGATAATCGCGTTATCGAAGTTCACTGTGGTGGTTTCTTCGCCTTCAACAACGATGGTGTTCGGGCCGGTAAATTTACCGTAACCGTTCACTACCGTTACTTTACGCATTTTCGCCATACCACCCAGACCGCCAGTCAGCTGGTTGATGACTTTTTCTTTCCAGATGCGGATCTTGTTGATATCGGTTTGCGGCTCACCGAAGACCACGCCGTGCTCGGCCATGGCTTTCGCTTCTTCGATGACTTTCGCCACGTGCAGCAGTGCTTTCGATGGGATACAACCCACGTTCAGACACACGCCACCCAGAGTGCTGTATTTTTCAATCAGAACCGTTTCCAGACCTAAGTCTGCGCAACGGAAAGCGGCAGAGTAACCGGCAGGACCTGAGCCTAGAACTACGACCTGGGCTTTAATTTCTTTACTCATTATTGACCTCGTTGTAAGTCATCTATCCCTAAACTGGCTGTAAGGCAGAATGCGTTATATTTTTATTTTCAGACCGCGCAACAGTTTACAGACCTGTTATCAACCTGAAAAGGAAAATGGCATTCCCTGTGAGCCAGGCAACAATTCCTTGCCCGTTTATCGGGCAAGGAATCTCGGGTCACACCTATTACAGCACCAGTCGACGAATGTCAGACAGCATGCCGTTCAGGTAAGTAATGAAGCGTGCACCTTCGGCACCGTCGATCACACGGTGATCGTAAGACAGTGACAATGGCAGCATCAGGCGAGGTTCAAAGTCCTTGCCGTTCCATACTGGTTTCATCTCAGACTTAGACACGCCCAGGATGCCCACTTCCGGTGCATTCACGATTGGTGTGAATGCAGTACCACCCAGGCCACCCAGGCTTGAGATGGTGAAGCAGCCGCCCTGCATGTCAGATGCAGTCAGTTTACCGGCACGCGCTTTCTTAGAAATAACCATCAGTTCTTCAGACAGCTCGTAGATACCTTTCTTGTTCACATCTTTGAACACAGGTACAACCAGACCGTTTGGCGTGTCAACCGCGATACCGATGTTGACGTATTTCTTCAGGATCAGGCTCTCACCATCTTCAGACAGAGAAGAATTGAACGCAGGGAAGGCTTCCAGCGTCTTCGCAACTGCTTTCATGATGAACACCAGCGGGGTGATCTTCATGCCTGAATCTTTCTTCGCTTCGATCGCGTTCTGCTCTTTACGGAATGCTTCCAGTGCAGTGATATCAGCATCATCCCACTGAGTCACGTGCGGAATCATCACCCAGTTACGGTGCAGGTTCGCGCCAGAGATCTTCTTAATGCGAGACAGAGGCTTCACTTCGGTTTCACCGAACTTGCTGAAATCAACTTTCGGCCAAGGCAGCAGACCCAGAGCCGCACCGTCGCCTTTGCCAGATGCCGCAGCACCAGACTCCAGACGCTTCAGCGCTTCTTTCACATAGTTCTGAACGTCTTCTTTCAGAACGCGGTTCTTACGGCCAGTGCCTTTCACTTTCGCCAGGTTCACGCCAAACTCGCGTGCCAGACGACGAACAACCGGAGACGCGTGTGCGTATTCGTTGTTTTCAACGAAATCGCCGGTCGCTGCAGGGGCTTCAGCTTTTGCTGCCGGAGCCGGAGCTGCTGCCGGGGCTGCCGCCGGAGCCACTGCCTGAGGTGCCGCAGCCGGTGCTGCACCTGCTACTTCGAAGACCATGATCAGAGAGCCGGTAGACACTTTGTCACCCGTCGCGATCTTGATTTCTTTTACTTTACCAGCGAATGGTGCTGGTACTTCCATCGAAGCTTTGTCGCCTTCCACAGTGATCAGAGATTGCTCTTCTGTCACCATGTCGCCAACTGCAACCATGATTTCAGTGACTTCAACTTCGTCGCCACCGATATCCGGTACGTTCACTTCTTTGTCAGCCGCTGCCGCAGGAGCTGCTGCTGGCGCTTCAACTGCTGCAGGAGCCGCTGCCGGAGCACCTGAACCTGCTACTTCGAAGACCATGATCAGAGAGCCGGTAGACACTTTGTCACCCGCAGCAACTTTGATTTCTTTCAGAACGCCAGCGAATGGTGCTGGTACTTCCATCGAAGCCTTGTCGCCTTCCACAGTGATCAGTGACTGCTCTTCTGCGATGCTGTCGCCGACAGCAACCATGATTTCAGTCACTTCAACTTCGTCACCGCCGATATCCGGCACATGAACTTCTTTCAGTTCTGCTGCTGCCGGAGCCGCTGCAGGTGCTGGCGCCGCTTCAGCTGCAGGCGCTGGTGCAGCCGCTGCTGCACCTTCCGCTTCGAAAATCATGATCAAAGAACCGGTCGACACTTTGTCGCCTTCCGCTACTTTGATTTCTTTCACGATACCCGCCTGAGAAGCCGGTACTTCCATAGAAGCTTTGTCACCTTCTACGGTGATCAGCGACTGTTCTTCTTCGACCTTGTCACCAACGCTGACCAGGATCTCAGTTACTTCAACCTCATCAGCACCGATGTCAGGTACATTAATTTCGATTGCCATTATTTATTGCCTCTTACGCGAATAGCGGGTTGATCTTGTCAGCGTCGATGTCGAATTTCTTGATTGCTTCAGCAACTGCAGATTTCTCAACATCACCACGCTTCGCCAGCTCGGTCAGAGCCGCAACAACCACGTAACCAGCGTTCACTTCGAAGTGACGGCGCAGGTTTTCACGGCTGTCAGAACGGCCAAAGCCATCAGTACCCAGAACCTTGTAAGATTCAGCTGGGATGAAGGCACGAACCTGATCCGCGTAGTTCTTCATGTAGTCAGTTGCTGCAATCGCAGGCTCAGTACCCATCACTTCAGCGATGTAAGATACTTTCTGCTCAGCTTCTGGGTGCAGCATGTTGTAACGCTCTGCGTCCTGACCGTCACGGGCCAGTTCGTTAAATGAGGTTACAGAGTAGACGTCAGATGCGATGCCGTAATCGTCGCTCAGGATTTGAGCCGCTTTACGCACTTCGTTCATGATGGTACCGGAGCTCATCAGCTGAACTTTTGATTTATCGCCCGCGTAAGATTCCAGCTTGTAGATACCCTTACGGATACCTTCTTCAGCACCTTCCGGCATTGCTGGCATCGCATAGTTTTCGTTCATCAGCGTCAGGTAGTAGAACACGTTCTCCTGCTCGCCGTACATGCGACGGATACCGTCTTGCATGATGACTGCAACTTCGTATGCGAAAGTCGGATCGTAAGAAATACAGTTCGGGATGGTGTTTGCCATGATGTGGCTGTGACCATCTTCGTGCTGCAGACCTTCACCGTTCAGCGTTGTACGACCCGCAGTTGCACCCAGCAGGAAGCCGCGTGCCTGTTGGTCACCCGCCATCCACGCCATGTCGCCAACACGCTGGAAGCCGAACATCGAGTAGTAGATGTAGAACGGAATCATTGGCAGGTCGTTGGTGCTGTAAGACGTCGCAGCAGCAACCCACGAAGACATCGCACCCAGCTCGTTAATCCCTTCCTGCAGAACCTGACCCGCAGTGTCTTCTTTGTAGTAAGACACGATGTCACGGTCTTGCGGCGTATAGTTCTGGCCGTGCGGGTTGTAGATACCGATTTGACGGAACAGACCTTCCATACCGAAAGTACGTGCTTCGTCAGCAATGATAGGAACGATGTTCTTACCAATGTTCTTATTCTTCAGCAGCACGTTCAGCGCACGTACGAAGCCCATCGTGGTTGAGATATCACGCTTCTGCTCTTCCAGCAGTGGTTTGAACTCTTCCAGCTCAGGAGATACGAATTCGCCAGTGAAGTTTGGCAGACGCTTCGGCGTGTAGCCGTGCAGCGCCTGACGACGGGCGTGCAGGTATTCGAATTCTTTCGAACCTTCTTCCAGCTTCAGGTAAGGCAGGCCCTTCACGGCTTCGTCAGAAACCAGGTCTTGCAGACCCAGGCGGTCACGCAGGTGCAGAACATGTGTCATGTCCATTTTCTTCACCTGGTGCGCAATGTTCTTACCTTCGGCAGCTTCACCCATACCATAACCTTTGACGGTCTTGGCCAGGATCACAGTTGGCTTGCCTTTGGTGTCTTGCGCGTTCTTGAACGCAGCGTACAGTTTAGAAGACTCGTGACCACCACGCTTCAGTGCAAACACTTCGTCGTCAGTCATGTCAGCAACCAGGGCTGCAGTCTCTGGGTATTTACCGAAGAAATGCTCACGAACGTAGGCACCATCTTTCGCTTTGAAAGTCTGGTAGTCACCGTCGATGGTTTCGTTCATCAGCTGCAGCAGTTTACCCGAGGTATCTTTTGCCAGCAGAGAATCCCAGTTGTTACCCCAGATCACTTTCACAACGTTCCAGCCAGCACCCTTGAACAGGCCTTCCAGTTCCTGGATGATCTTGCCGTTACCCATAACCGGGCCGTCCAGACGCTGCAGGTTACAGTTGATCAGGAAGCACAGGTTGTCCAGTTTCTCACGCGCAGCGAAAGAAATGGCACCACGTGATTCCGGCTCATCCATCTCACCGTCGCCCAGGAAGGCGTAAACGCGCTGAGCAGAGGTATCTTTCAGACCACGGCCGTTCAGATACTTCAGGAAACGTGCCTGATAGATAGAAGCGATTGGACCCAGACCCATAGATACAGTCGGGAACTGCCAGAATTCAGGCATCAGTTTCGGGTGCGGATAAGAAGACAGACCTTTGCCGTCCACTTCCTGACGGAAGTTGTCCAGCTGGTCTTCAGTCAGACGACCTTCAACGAAGGCACGGGAGTAGATACCCGGAGAGATGTGACCTTGATAGTAAACCAGGTCGCCACCATCGGTCTCGTTCGATGCGCGGAAGAAGTGGTTAAAGCACACTTCGTAGAAAGCAGCAGAAGACTGGAAAGAAGCCATGTGGCCACCCAGCTCCAGATCTTTCTTAGAAGCACGCAGTACGATCATCACGGCGTTCCAACGGATAATTGCACGAATACGGCGTTCCAGTGTGGTATCACCCGGATAAGCCGGCTCTTGCGCCGAAGGAATGGTATTGATGTAGTTGGTGGTGATGCCAGTCGGCATGTCGACACCATCCAGACGAGCTTTTTCCAGCACTTGCTCCAGCAGGTACTGTGCGCGCTCTACACCTTCTTCACGAACGACGGACTCCAGGGCTGCTAGCCACTCTTGGGTCTCCAGTGCGTCCACGTCATTCTTCATGACTTCAGACATGCGATCTATCCTTTCGTTGATATTCTACAAAACTAGGGTCTTGGGTTTGCCCCTAACAATGTCGCGACTGTTTGATACCGACCTCGGCTTATATGAGGGAGGTATTAATCCAGCCCGTCCTTGCGTTGTTGAATCCTGCGAAGAGAGCGTTCACGTCTGCTGTCTTCCAGAGTTAAATCCAACAATGTTTCCTCGATATAAGCCAAATGTGCATGCGATGCTTCTCGCGCCATTTCCGGCTGACCGGAAACGATCGCATGCACAATGTCGGCTCGGTGCTTGCTCACCTTCTCCACCACCTCAGGGCGACGGTTCAGGAGTTCAAAGTTTTGGTATACGTTTTGCTCCAGCAATGGGGCGAGACTGCGGATAATATGCAGCAGAACCAGATTGTGTGCGGATTCGGTCACCGCAATCAGGTACTGCATCACAGCGGCAGCTTCAGACTTCAGATCCCCTTGTTGCTGGGCTTCCTGTATCCGGCTGTGACAGTCACGGATACGGTCAAAATCATCTTCATTTCCGCGCAGGGCAGCATAGTAAGCGGCCAGCCCTTCCAGGGCGTGGCGTGATTCCAGTAAATCGAGTTGTGTTTCAGGGTGGGCTGCCAGCAAGTCCAGCAGCGGGTCAGAAAAGCTTTGCCATAACTGATCAGAGACAAAGGTACCGCCGCCCTGACGACGGATCAGCAGATGCTTGACTTCTAAGCGTTGAATCGCTTCGCGGACTGACGGACGTGAAACGTCAAACTGCCGCGCTAACTCACGTTCAGGCGGCAGTTGGTGTCCGGGGGACCAGATCCCCTCCAGAATCAGTCGCTCAAGTTCCTGCTCAATGACGTCTGAGAGCTTCGCTTGGCGGATACGCTTATAAGTCATTTATATCGTTCTGCTTCTTGTAATTTTTTATCTTACAACTCGACCCTGCGACCGGTTAATTGGTCATACCAATTTAACTATATACAGAAATTTTACAGAAATAATTGAGGATGTCTACCGACAACTTGATTCAGGTCATGGCCGAAATGGAAGCAAATATTCCCTTTCAGCAGACTGAAAGCCAAAAATTATGGCAACTTTAGACTAGTTTTCCGTGTGTTGCGAACAAGATTCACGGAAAAGGTTAATGGTCAGACCAATTATTTAACATTTTTGTCACAATGGGAAATATGTCACTTTTTGTAAAATACCCCCAAAATTTTTTAAACTTTCAGCGCAGTTTTATAGCGTCTCCAGTCGAAGGCCAGGCCCGGATCAGTTTTCCGGCCGGGTGCGATAAACTCATGACCGGTAATACGAGAACGGGTAATCGCCGGATACGTCTGCATTAAAGTCTGTGTCAGTGCCTTCAGGGCGTCATATTGCTCCGGGGTGTAAGGAAGCGTGTCCGTTCCTTCCAGTTCAATCCCGATCGAGAAATCATTACACTTCTCCCGGCCGCCAAACTCAGACATGCCGGCGTGCCAGGCTCTGGCATTGAAAGGCACAAACTGCACCACTTCCCCATCTCGACGGATCAAACAATGGGCTGAAACCCGCAGCTGATGAATTTCCGCAAAATACGGATGCCCGGCCGGATCCAGGGTACCGGTAAACAACTGCTCGATATACGGCCCGCCAAACTGGCCCGGCGGCAGGCTGATGTTGTGGATCACCAGTAACGAGATATCCTGCTCATCTTCCCGTATATCGCAATGCGAAGAAGGCACCTGCCGCACCTGCTCCAGCCAGTGGTCTTGATTGATGGTAAATGCCATAAGGTTACCTGTGATGTCTCTGTCATTCAGATGCCAAGCATAAAACCTGTTCCCCCTCCCACTCAACCCGAGAATGCCTTCCCCTTGCCAACATCTCACAGTATGATCGGGCTCATTTCGATCTCTGCTTCAGCCATTACGGAAAACGACGATGAGCCCTACGGAACAAAAACACGATTCTGAGTCACGCCTGGCCTACCTGCGTCAGCAACTGCCTGAAGATATTCGACGCAATGTCGCCGATGCCCTGCGTGAAGATCTCGGCGGCGACCTTGATGCCGGCCGCGATATCACAGCCAGCCTGATCCCGGCAGACAGCCAGGGGGAAGCCACCATTATTACCCGAGAACACGGGGTATTTTGTGGCCGCCTGTGGGCCGATGAAGTGTTTCGTCAGTTGGGTGATGAAGTCAGTATCGACTGGCAGGTCAGCGACGGTGATCCGGTTGAACCCAATCAGGTGCTTTGCACTCTTCGTGGCCCGTCCCGGATTCTCCTGACCGGAGAACGGAACGCCATGAACTTCATTCAGACCCTGTCCGGCTGTGCAACTCAGGTCGCGCATTATGCCGCCCTGCTCGACGGCACCGGAACCCGGCTGCTGGATACCCGGAAAACCATTCCCGGCCTGCGCAATGCGCTGAAATATGCCGTGGCCTGCGGCGGTGGTTTTAATCACCGTATCGGTGTATTCGATGCTTATCTGATCAAGGAAAACCACATCATTGCCTGCGGTGGCATTCAACAGGCCGTAGAAACAGCCAAGCAGCTGAACCCGGGCAAACCGGTTGAAGTGGAAACCGAAAGTCTGGATGAACTCAAGCAAGCCATTGAGGCCGGTGCCGACATCGTGATGCTGGACAATTTCACCACCGACATGATGCGTGAAGCCGTAGCACTGAATCAGGGCCGTGTCGCGCTCGAAGTGTCCGGCAATGTGACCGATGAAACCCTGCGTACTTTTGCTGAAACCGGTGTCGACTATATCTCTGTTGGCGCCCTGACCAAGCATGTCCGGGCAATGGATCTGTCGATGCGTTTCAAGTAAGCATTTCAACTCAGCGTTTCAACTCAGTATTGCTTGCTCATTGATACGCAGAAAACAAAAACAAAGATACGCAGAAAACAAAAACAAAATAAAAGGGAGCGCCATGCGCTCCCTTTTGAATCGGTCTTACTTATCGTTGTGATTAACCGCGATGCAGGAAAGACACCGCTTTGTCCGGGAAGTCGGTAAACACACCGTCCACTTTCACTTTGTTGTAGAACACGTCCAGCATGTCATCAAAGCTGTCAGCGTAAGGCGCAATGCGGCCTTCGTCTGCACGGAAAGTATACGGGTGAACTACCAGACCGGCAGATTTCGCATCTTTCATCAGCGGCAGGATGATCAGGTTGTCTTTGGTTGACTTGTCATCCACCAGCATTGGCTTCCATGGACCGATGCCGTCAGCATACTGAGCCACTTTTTTCATGCCGCCTTTTTCATACATCCAGTCGTAGTTGTATGGTGTGGCTTTATCGCCTTTGTACACCATGGTTTCGTTCCAGTCGGTGTAGGCCATCAGCTGAACCAGGTTCAGATCCATCTTCATCGCCGGCATCAGCTCATCATTGATACGCTTCAGCTCGATTGGGTCAAAACATTGAACGAAAGCTTTGTCATCTTTGCTGTCGTAGCCATATTCTTTCAGTACTTTCAGGACGGCTTTCGAAATATCCTTCCCTTCATGACGGTGGAACCAAGGCGCTTTGATTTCCGGATAAATACCGATGTTGTAACCCAGCGATTTGTTCAGCCCCTGGATCAGCTCGATTTCCTCTTGCAGCGTCGGGACAGTGAAAGACGATTTCCACAGTGGGAAACGCTGTGGGAAACCCGCTACTTTCTTGCCATCTTTATCGATATTGAAACCTTCGGTCAGCTTCAGACCTTTAATTTCAGCCAGCGTGAAGTCAATCGCGTAATAACGACCGTCAGCACGGGCACGATCCGGATATTGCTCCGCAACATCAGTCACACGATCCAGAAAATGATCGTGCAGGACCACCAGCTGGTCATCTTTCGTCATGACCACATCCTGCTCGATGTAGTCAGGCTTCATGGCATAAGCCATCGCTTTCGCTTCCAGCGTATGTTCCGGCAGGTAACCTGAAGCACCGCGGTGTGCAATCACCAGTGGATCTGCAAAAGCTGCAGAAGAAAGTGTCAGGGCAGCCATTGATAAGCCAATTACGTTTAGTTTCATATTTTTATCCATATTTTGTTTGTCAGACGCCACAAAACAACAGGCCGTCACATGTATGAAACGGCCTGTATATATTGAAAATTAAAGCAAAACCTTAAGCAACTGCTTGTTCACGGGCTTTTTGCTCATGATGTGCGCGTTCGCCCACAAAGGCATACAACAGGAAGACGATTGATGCGACACAAGAGCCGACCAGAACGATGAAGCCGCCATCCCAGCCAAAGTGATCCACGGTATAACCCAGGATGGCATTCGCTGCCACAGCGCCACCCAGGTAGCCGAACAGACCTGTCAGACCTGCCGCTGTCCCCGCAGCTTTCTTTGGTGCCAGTTCCAGCGCATACAGACCGATCAGCATCACCGGACCGTAGATCAGGAAGCCGATGGCGATCAGCGCCAGCATATCCACTGTCGGATTACCTGCCGGGTTAAACCAGTAAACCAGCACAGCCACCAGAACCAGCGCCATGAAGAGGATACCAGCCGGTGCACGACGGCCTTTGAACAGTTTGTCAGAGATCCAGCCACACAGCAGGGTACCCGGGATCCCGGCCCACTCGTACAGGAAATAAGCCCAGGACGATTTATCCACGGTAAATTCTTTGGCTTCTTTCAGGTAAACCGGTGCCCAGTCCAGTACACCGTAGCGGATCAGGTAAACAAAGGCATTCGCAATTGCAATGGACCACAGCAGCTTGTTCGAGAACACATACTTGAAGAAGATTTCCTTCGCGGTCATCTCGGTTTCATGCGACTTGTCGTAATCATCCGGATAATCATTCTTGTATTCTTCAATCGGCGGCAATCCGCAGGACTGAGGTGTATCGCGGACAGTCATCCAGATGAAGACAGCAACCAGCGCGGCAAAAAAAGCAGGCACATAAAAGGCTGCGCGCCAGTCGTCCTGGAAAGCCCACAGACCCAGCAGGAACAGCGGACCAATCAGACCCCCACCGACGTTATGAGCCACATTCCAGACTGAGACGATTTCTCCCCGTTCTTTCCGGGACCACCAGTGCACCATCGTCCGGCCACAGGCAGGCCAGCCCATGCCCTGGAACCAGCCGTTCAGGAACAACAGGATAAACATGGCCGTAATACTGCCCGTTGCCCACGGCATGAAACCAAAACAGAACATGACCAGAGCCGACATCAGCAGACCGGCACTCAGGAAATAACGCGGATCTGAGCGGTCAGATACACTGCCCATCAGGAACTTGGACAGACCATAAGAGATTGACACTGCGGCCAGGGCAACACCCAGATCACCACGGCTGAACCCCTGCTCGATCAGGTAAGGCATCGCCAGACTGAAGTTCTTACGAACCAGGTAATAACCGGCGTATCCGAAAAAGATACCGATGAAGAGCTGCCACCGGAGGCGGGTATAGGTGCTATCAAGCTTATCGGCCGGAAGCCGAGGCTGATGCGCTTTAGGTTGAAATATTCCAAACATTCAGAGGTAACCTCATTATTATCATTATTGCGATGGTATTTTTTGAGCGAGTGAGCGTATTAACTGAGATGACGAAAGTAAATATTTTCGTTTTTGCTCACCCCCTATCTGTGATCTGAGTTTGATATTCAAGAACACACATAAAAAGTAATGTTTTTCAAAGGCTTTACTTTCGATTTTGAGAGATATGCACACAGTTACTTACCTTTCACCCCATCTCAATAAGACGAAAAATGCCGGTTTTCTTTACTTTCTATCCCCCGATTCATCCCTTTATGCTGTCGAGACATCTCCAGCACTCATATGTAATAACCCAGGCTTTCACCCGCTCGTTTGAAGAGGACCGGAAAATTCTTCGGTCATGCTTTTCAGTGCATCCCCGCTCCCTATGCTGACTGCGATTTTTTCAGTGAAAGGCAGACTGCAATGACCCGATCCCGAGGATTTACCTTAATTGAGCTCATGATTGTCGTGGCAATCATCAGCATACTGAGCGCTTTTGCTATGCCGGCTTATCAGGGCTACACCCAGCGAGCGCATGCAACCGAAATGCTCCACGCAACCACCGCCATGAAAACAGCCGTCAGCCTGTGCCTGATGACGCGTCAGGTCTCCGGCGCATCCCGCACCATTGATTGCCAGAGCGGTCGCAACGGCGTGCCGGATTCCCAGCGCTTCGATAAGGGGAATGGTGACAGTTTTGAAATCCGTTCCACCGTCACGGCAACCCACACCGGCAACAGCCTGAGCGTTCGCACGGGCACCGGGGTGATCAGCAGTATTCCGGATGGTCACAGCAAAGGCAGCCTGCCCGCCAATGCAGAAATCCGGCTGCTGCCGGACAATAGTGAACACGGTCTAGTCTGGAAAACGGAATGTGCCGGAGACGATCACTCAAACTTCTGTCCGGGGAGCTGAAAATGACCCGCTCCCTCCTCTCTGCGCTGCATCAGGCCAGCCTGATCTCCCTAACCGAAATCGACAAGGTTCAGCACGAAGTCCGGCAACACCATATCGGGTATCCCGAAGCACTCATCCGGACTGGCGTGTTTACCGACAAAGATCTGGCCCGGCACCTGGCTCACCTGTTTTCATTGTCTGTGGCAGATGTCCACCAGTTTGACTATCAGAGCTTGTGCCAGCAGCTGGCTATCCGGCCGCTGATCGAAAGACACCGGATTCTGCCGCTGGCCATCGACAACAATATTTTAACTCTGGGGATTGCAGATCCCACGGAAACCAGCAGCCTGGATGAGTGCAGGTTCGCAACCGGACTGACCATTCAGCCCGTGCTGCTGCCCCGGCAACAGTTGGAGAATGCGATCCGTCGCGTGTATGGTCAGCAGGTTGCCAGTACTCTCAATATGACTCCCGTCAGTGAACAGGATCTGATGCCGCTGACCGAGTCACCGGTACGATCCGATGCCACTCCGGAAGACGATGACGCGCCGCTCAGCCGTTATTTGAACCAGCTTCTGCTGGATGCAATCCGACGACAGGCTTCCGACATTCACATCGAACCTTTCGAGCAATCCTGCCGGATCCGCTTTCGGTGTGATGGATTGCTGCTGATCTATGCCAACCAGCCAACGGATTTAGCCGTCCGGCTGACTGCCCGGCTGAAAATTCTTGCCCGGCTCAATATTGCCGAACGCCGTCTGCCACAAGATGGCCGTTTCAGACTGGCACTGAACCAGAACATGACCGTCGATATGCGAGTGTCCACGCTCCCGGCACAATGGGGAGAAAAAATCGTTCTGAGACTGCTCGATAACAACCACATTCCACTCTCCCTTGAACATCTGGGTTACCCGGACTCCCAGCGGGAAGCCTTCGAAAATGCCCTGCGAAAGCCGCAAGGACTGATTCTGGTCACCGGCCCCACAGGCAGCGGGAAAACACTGTCGCTCTATGCCGGACTGAGCTGGCTGAACCAGGAACACCGGAATATCTGTACTGCGGAAGATCCGGTAGAGATCCAGTTGCCGGGGATCAATCAGCTCCAGATCAACCCGGTCATCGGGCTCGATTTTTCATCCGCCTTACGTACTTTTCTCCGCCAGGATCCGGATGTCATCATGATCGGCGAGATCCGTGATCAGGAAACCGCAGCCATGGCCGTCAGAGCTGCACAAACCGGACATCTGGTACTTTCGACGCTGCATACCAATTCTGCTGCCGAAACCCTGACCCGGCTGGGGCATCTTGGCATCGCGCCTTATGAACTCGGCGCATCACTGAGCCTGATTATTTCCCAGCGTCTGGTGCGCTGTCTGTGCCCCCATTGCCGGCAAGCTGTTTCCCTGCCGGATTCATTGCAAAACCATCCTGAGCTCCCGATTACCCTGTACGAAGCCAGCCCGCAAGGCTGCGAATACTGCAATCAGGGCTATCTTGGCCGGACCGGCCTGTTCGAGCTCTGTATGTCAAATTCATCCGCACCAACGGCAGACAATACCCTCACCATGACCCAGACCCCGGTCGATGGCCTGTCTCTGGAAACCGCCGGTATCCGGCTGCTGCGTCAGGGGATCACCAGCCTGAGTGAGTTACGGCGCGTCCTCGCATCTGATCCGCTCACCCAATTGATGAAGACGGCATGATGAAGCTGTCAGTACAGCTGCGTTATTTCTTCTGGCGCGGACGACATCAGAACGGGCAGCGCACTCAGGGACTGGCCGCCGCCTATGATCCCGAAGAGATCGTTCAGCGGCTGAAAGCTGAAAAGATAACCCTGCTGGCAATGCGACGTCGAAGGCCGGGCTGGTTAACCCGCCGTCGCCATGACCTCCGGCAACAGGATCTGACACAGCTCCTGCGCCAACTGAGTCTTCTGCTCCACGCATCGCTGCCGCTTTCCAGCGCACTGACTCTGCTGGCTCGTGAACAGTCACGGATGGCACCTGCCGCACTCCTCCGCCGCTTAGGGACGCAGGTGGCGTCAGGGCGCCCGCTGTCTGATGCGCTGGCTGACTCTCTGCCCTTTCCGGACACGACGCTCTGCAGTCTGCTCACCGCCGGAGAGCAGGCTGGACAACTGCCTCAGATGCTGGCTCAGATCGCGACTTACCGGGAGCAATCCCAGGCATTACAACGCAACCTGAAACAGGCTCTGGTCTACCCGGCGGCGGTATGTCTGGTAGCTGCAGCTGTCACCACACTGATGCTTGCCTGGGTGATCCCTCAATTCGCCAGCCTGTTTGCCAGTATGGGCAATCAGCTTCCCTGGCTGACCCGGACCGTTCTGGCTCTCTCCGACCGCTTCAGAGAAATCGGGCTGCCTGCAGTCACAGCTCTTGTATTCCTGATAGGGTGTAGCCGGCTTTTATATCAGCGGAGCCCCCTATGGCAGGCCCGCATTCACCGGTACGGCCTCCGCTGTCCGTTACTCGGCCCGCTCTGGCAGCTGGCCGCACAAGCCAGATTCACCCGCACACTGGGAATTACCTTTCAGGCAGGTCTGCCCCTGCTGAGCGGGTTAAAACTTGCCTCCGCTACCTGCGGAAACCGGGCTTTAGAACAAGCCTATCGCCAGGCTTCCCGTCAGGTCTCTGCCGGACAACCACTCCATCAGGCCCTCCGACAGCAGGCCTGCGTTTCTGATCGTCTGGTTCACATGGTCATGGTCGGAGAAGAAACCGGTCAGCTCGATACACTGCTGCTCCGGCTGGCGGATCAGGATGACAGTGCGCTGTCCCACCAGCTCAAAACACTCACCACCCTGACAGAGCCATTACTCATTTTGTTGATTGGTGCACTGGTCGGGACATTACTGCTGGCCATGTACTTACCTGTCTTCGATTTAATGAAAGTGGTGGGATAACTCGCTACCGGCAATATATTCAGGCTAAAATAGCCTTTTGTTGCGATAACTTGACGGAAATTGAGTCTTCTCATGGCACTGCTGATCGACTATCCCTGGCTTTATCCTCTTGCTGCCGCCCTTCTGGGCCTGATCATCGGCAGTTTTCTGAATGTGGTCATTCACCGCCTGCCGATCATGATGGAAAGACAGTGGCGTGCAGACTGTGCAGCCTGCTTTCCTGAATACGGTCCTGTCGAGACGCAGCCAGCCTTCAATCTCAGCGTACCGGCGTCACACTGTCCGCATTGCCAGCACCGCATCCGGGCATGGGAAAATATCCCTGTCATCAGTTGGTTAGTGCTACGCGGCCGGTGCAGTCACTGCAAACAGAAAATCAGCGCCCGCTACCCTGCGATTGAGTTCTTATCTTCTCTGGCAGCGCTGACGGTTGCACTGGTCCTGCCTCCATCAGTCTGGAGTCTGGCCGTGATCGCTGCCAGTTTTGTGCTGATTGCTCTGACGTTTATCGACATCGACAAAATGCTGCTGCCGGATCAGCTCACTCTTCCCCTGCTCTGGGGGGGACTGCTGCTGGCATTGCTGGGAGTCGGACCGGTCAGTCTGGAATCTGCGGTCATTGGCGCTATGGCCGGTTACCTGTCACTCTGGAGCCTATACTGGCTCTTCAAACTGCTGACCGGCAAAGAAGGCATGGGATACGGCGATTTCAAACTTCTGGCGGCTCTGGGCGCCTGGGCAGGATGGCAGTTACTGCCTTTTATCGTGCTGCTCTCTTCCTTGCTTGGCACTGTCTGTGGCATCATTTTATTACGTATGCAACGCAGTGAATCCGAAAAAACTGCACAGACACCGTTTTCATTTGGCCCCTACCTCGCACTTGCCGGCTGGGCAGCCTTACTGTGGGGCTCTCCGGTTCTGACGTGGTATGTCGGCACTTATTTAGGATATGCGCTATGACTCTGGTGATCGGCCTGACCGGGGGTATCGGCAGCGGAAAAACAACTGTCGCCAATCTGTTTGCCAACTATGGGATTGATATCATTGATGCTGATGTGATTGCCCGGGCAGTTGTGGCTCCCGGTTCAGAAGGCCTGAAAGCAATCGTAACTCGTTTGGGTGCTGACATCCTGCTGACAGATGGCCAGCTCAACCGCAGTAAACTCAGAGAGGCGATCTTCAATGAGCCAGCCTTAAAAGCCTGGCTGGATAGCCTGCTCCATCCAATGATTCGTCAGCAAATGCAACAGGAGATCAGCCAGGCCAACTCGCCTTATTGCCTACTGGTTGTACCCTTAATGGTAGAAAACCAGCTCCAGAAGATGACCGATCGGCTCCTGGTTGTTGATGTAAGCGAAGACGTTCAGATCGCCCGTACCACCAGCAGGGATCAAGTCGATGGCATTCAGGTCCGTAAGATTCTGGCCGCACAGGCGACCCGGGAGCAACGTCTCGCTGCCGCAGATGATGTCATCGACAACAATGGCGACAGCCACAAGCTGCGCGGCGAAGTGGCCAGGCTGCACCAGCAATACCTGCGCCTGAGCGAAAAACCCGGTCGCAACTGAACCTACACCAGAGATCAACAAACAGGCCCGCAACTATGCAGACAACCCGTTTTGAGCACCCGTTAAACGAAAAAGTCCGTATTTACCTGCGACTGGAGTACCTGATGCTCCAGATCAACCATGCCCGTGATTCTGATGATCCCTGGCAATATCAGGTCTTTTTCCGCGCCCTTTTCGACATTCTCGATATTCTCGATCAAGTACAGGTCAAAAGTGAACTGGCCAAAGATCTTGATAAACAACAGCTGCAAATCAAACAGTGGCTGGATGTTGATGGCGTTGATCAAACCGCTGTCCTTGCCCTGCTGGATCAGATGACATCGGTACATCACCACCTGATCACTGCGCCCCGGCTGGGTCAGCACCTCCGGGAAGATCGGTTTCTGGCCGGAATCAAGCAGCGATTTTCGCTGCCGGGAGGCAGTTGCTGCTTTGACCTGCCCAGCCTGCACCACTGGCTGCACCTGTCTTTTGACAGAAAACAGGCCGATATGGCCGCCTGGTATGAACAGCTTCAGCCCATGGCCCGGGCACTTCAGCTGTGGCTGAGAGTGACACGCGAGTCGGGTCAGTTTAAACCCCGGGTTGCCCGCAACGGATTTTTCCAGCATGATGCCGACAATGCCAGCCTGCTGCGTCTGCAGGTTTGCCCGAGTTATGGGGTTTATCCTATGATATCCGGACATCGCAGCCGGTTCGCTGTTCGTTTCCTGCCGTTTGATGAAGGGCAGGCAACAACAGGCAACCCGGTTGCCGAATGCATTGAATTCACACTAGCGATTTGCTGAGGTTAACGTGTCGCAATCAAGAACACCGACAATCGTCAAATGTCCCACCTGCCAAACAGACGTGGTCTGGGGTGAGCAAAGCCCTTTCCGGCCTTTCTGCTCCAAACGCTGTCAACTGATTGATTTAGGTGAATGGGCAGCGGAAGAAAAAGCCATTCCCGGTGCACCGGATCTGTCGGATTCCGACGGCTGGTCTGAAGAGATGTAATGCGGATGTGCGGTTCTCTGTTTTCAGAGACCCGCACCAATAACCCGACAGGCTTACCGGGCCAGCAGCTTGTCAATCACGGGATAATTCGCTTCAGGGAAAGCGAAATCCCGGAGTGCTTCCAGCGCAACCCATTGCCCCGGCTGACCCTCCCGGCCATAAGCTTCGCCGTCAAAAGCTTTGATCAGAAAAAAGTCGAATTTCAGGGCCTTCTCCGGATAATCGTGCTCCAGTGCAATAAAGTGCTCCAGCTCGGTTGCCACAATGCCCACTTCTTCATTCAGCTCCCGGATGACCGCTTGTTCCGCTGTTTCACCGAGTTCGACCTTACCGCCGGCAAATTCCCAGAACCCGCCTTTATGGGAGGTTTCCGGACGACGGGTAATAAATACTTTATCCTGCTGGCTGTTCAGAATAATGCCAGCTGATATCCAGACTCGTTTTTTTTCCACGCTGCTTACCTGTTTCAATCTTTACTTACACCCTGAACTCCAGGATGTTAATCCGAATACAATTTTAACCTGAGTCAGAACAAAACAAAGGCCGCAATAGCGGCCTTCGAACAAAGCTTCACCCGATTCTATCAGCTGATACGACCGTGGCACTGCTTATATTTTTTACCTGACCCACAAGGACACGGCTCATTTCGGCCAACTTTGCGCTCACCACCCGAGAAGCTGTCTTCGCCACCCTGACTGGTTTCAGCCACAGCACTGGTTGCTTCCTGATGGTTAAACTGCTGACGGCGGGCCATTTCTTCAGCCATACGCTGACGCTCAGCTTCAACCCGGTCTACTTCTTCCTGCTGCTGCACCCGCACCTTGCTCAGGATCGCGATAACATCAGATTTCAGGTTTTCCAGCATATCCTGGAACAACTCGAAAGACTCACGCTTGTATTCCTGTTTCGGGTTCTTCTGCGCATAGCCACGCAGATGGATTCCCTGACGCAGGTGATCCATCGCTGCCAGATGCTCTTTCCACAGAGTATCCAGATTCTGCAGCATCACAGTTTTTTCAAAGTTACGCAGGACTGGCGCACCCACTGCCGCTTCTTTCTCATCGTAAACACGCACGGCTTCCGAAATGACACGCTCACGCAGCGCTTCTTCATAAAGCTTGTCATCTTTATCCAGCCAATCCTGAATCGGCAGATCCAGATCGAAGTCGACTCTCAGTCGTTCTTCCAGTCCCGGGATATCCCACATTTCATCCAGGGACTGCGGCGGAATATAAGTATCAATCACGCTGTTCAGAACATCTTCACGGTTCTGGACCATCATGTCACTGATGTCTTCAGCAAACATCAGTTCATCACGCAGCTCATAAACCACTTTACGCTGATCGTTCGCGACATCATCAAATTCAAGCAGCTGTTTACGGATATCGAAGTTACGGCCTTCAACCTTACGCTGGGCATTTTCAATAGCCTTGGTCACCCATGGGTGCTCAATG
Source organism: Photobacterium sp. R1 (assembly GCF_054600795.1). Lineage (NCBI taxonomy): Bacteria > Pseudomonadati > Pseudomonadota > Gammaproteobacteria > Vibrionales > Vibrionaceae > Photobacterium > Photobacterium sp. R1. The sequence goes on along the minus strand of NZ_BAAHZP010000011.1, from coordinate 97,987 downwards.
GCTTCGCCTTCTTCCATACCCAGTTTCTTCATCATGGCAGAAACACGTTCAGAGGCGAAGATACGCATCAGACCGTCATCCATCGACAGATAGAAACGGGAAGAACCGGCATCGCCCTGGCGACCGGCACGACCACGCAGCTGGTTATCGATACGACGGGATTCATGACGCTCAGTACCGATAATATGCAAACCACCGGATGTCAGAACCGCTTCATGACGCTCTTTCCACGCGGCTTTGATCGACGCAATCTGTTCTTCAGTCGGGTTTTCCAGCAGCTCGACTTCACTTTGCCAGCTGCCACCCAGCACGATATCCGTACCACGACCGGCCATGTTGGTCGCAATCGTCACTGTGCCCGGCTTACCCGCCTGGGCAATAATCTCGGCTTCTTTTTCATGGAACTTGGCATTCAGCACCTGATGCGCAATTCCGGATTTCTTCAGCGCATTTGACAACAGCTCAGATTTCTCAATCGAGACCGTACCGACCAGCACCGGCTGACCATTGGCGACACGCGCCTTGATATCTTCAATAATCGCTTCGAACTTCTCGCGTTCCGTCATGTAAACCAGATCACCCATATCATCACGGATCATTGGCTTATTGGTCGGAACCACGACTGTTTCCAGACCATAAATCGACTGGAATTCGAAGGCTTCAGTGTCTGCTGTACCTGTCATACCAGACAGTTTTTCATACAGACGGAAATAGTTCTGGAAGGTGATCGAAGCCAGCGTCTGGTTTTCGTTCTGAATCTTCACACCTTCTTTGGCTTCAACAGCCTGATGCAGACCTTCAGACCAGCGACGTCCCGGCATCGTACGGCCGGTGTGCTCATCAACAATGATGACCTCGTTGTCCTTCACGATGTAGTCAACATCGCGCTCAAATAGGACATGTGCACGCAGCGCTGCATTGACATGGTGCAGCAGAGAGATATTGGCCGGAGAGTACAGGGTGTCTTCTTCCTGCATCAGCGCATGCTGCTTCAGCAGTTCTTCAACAAACTCCTGACCGTTTTCTGTCAGGTGAACCTGTTTGGATTTTTCATCGACCGTGTAGTGCCCTTCACCACGGTATTCTTCGCTGTCCTCTTTGTCCTGTCTGACCAGTTCAGGGATCAACGTATTAATCTTGGTATAAAGCTCAGAGCTGTCTTCTGCCGGACCGGAAATAATCAGTGGGGTACGGGCTTCGTCAATCAGAATGGAGTCCACTTCATCCACTACGGCAAAGAAACGCTCACGCTGGACCCGGTCTTCCGGACGGAAAGCCATGTTATCGCGCAGATAATCGAAACCGAATTCGTTGTTGGTTCCGTACAGAATGTCACAGGCGTAAGCTTCTTTCTTCACCTGTGGCGGCATCTGGGACAGGTTCACACCTACAGTCATTCCCAGGAATTCGAACAGCGGACGGTTCGTCTCTGCATCCCGGCTCGCCAGATAATCGTTCACCGTAACAATGTGAACACCTTTACCGGTCAACGCATTCAGATAAGCAGGCAGGGTCGCCGTCAGGGTTTTACCCTCACCGGTACGCATTTCAGCAATCTGGCGATTGTTCAGAACCATACCACCAATCATCTGAACATCGAAATGACGCATGCCGAAGACACGTTTGGAGGCTTCACGAACAGTCGCAAAGGCTTCAGGCAACAATTGGTCCAGGGTTTCACCCTGATCCAGCCGCTGACGAAACTCAGCTGTTTTTGCCTTCAGTTCTTCATCCTGCAGGCTCTCAAATTCAGGTTCTAGCTTGTTGATCTGATCAACAATTTTACGCAAACGTCGAATGGTACGGTCGTTGCGGCTGCCGATAACTTTAGTCAGTAGTTTTGATAACATGGCGGTGCCGTTTTACTCTTTGTGATATCAGATCCCAGCACAGGCGCAGGCTGAGGACTCAAAAATTGCCATCATAACGAAGCATTTCCTTGCTCCGCCCCTCTCCAGACAGACAATCATGACTGTCGCCGGGATGAAAACAAATGTCAGTAACGGTGATATTGTGTTTCCCGAACGGAATTTCAAGGGCATCAGGCACAATAACATGCTTTGTGAAATGGAACCATTCACCAAGCCGGCCCCGAACAGCTCCGAATTTGTTATGATAAAAAAATAATTGCAGGAACGCCTAGACTTATCACAATAACTTCGCAACCAGATACAAAAACTTAGATCTCACTCCGTTCCGTGGGTTCTTCGCATTCATTTAATTGAGGTTTTCGGCATTTCTATGAGAGATCACCGTCCCCAGACGACAGCCAGTTTGCTCGATGATGACAGTGCCCTGGGCAATATCCAGCAACGAGCGATGGCACTTCACAAACTCAACAGCCAGGTACAGCAATATCTCAGCTGCGCCCAGGCATGCCGTGTCAGTAACTATCGTCAGGGCATATTGGTGATCGAGGTTGCATCTGCCGCTTGGTCGATGCGATTGAATTATGAGCGCAATCAACTCATCAACCGGCTGCGTGAGCACACCTTGCCCAAATTGCAGGATATTCAAATCAGTATCAATCCTTCACTGGCTGCAGAACCGATCCAAGCCGATAAAACGCCAGTTCTGAAACGCAAACCCATTTCCGAACGTGCCGCCCAGTCACTCATGGAAACTGCTCAGGATGCCCCGGCAAAGATTAAAGCCCGCCTGGAACGACTGGCTGCACTGGCAAACAAAAATAAATAATCTGCTCGGTTTCTTCACATCTCTCAAACGCTCGTTGAGCGATGTGATATCAAACTACAGAAGCCTATTTATCCCTCACTGATTTCAGAGGATTGCGTCTGGCGCCATCACGCCGTCAACAGCTTTTCAGAACAATGGCTGCGCTTCCCATCCAGTAAAAGCTTATTTTTTCATGCACTTATCAATAATAGTTGAAGAAAGTGACTATCAGATCGTTGAAAATCAAGGGATTATCTTTACGGATCAGATGCAGATGTTCTTTGAGGTGTTCAATGAGAGATTGAAAAGACTAAGTGTCAATGGAGGGCAGTATCAAAAAGGATAGGAGATGTTCTGCCCGCAGGACCAACCTATTTCACGCAAGTGATGTCCTTGCAGGGCCGGTCGCGAGCAGAAGAAAAAGAGCTTAGGCCAGTACCATACCCGGTTGAGCAAAAGTAACAGGCACGTCCGCTTCATCCTGGAAGGTCGACCACTCATAAGCTTCCTGGTCAGCCAAAACAGCACGGAGCAATTTATTGTTCAGGGCATGGCCGGACTTATAAGCGACCATTTCACCAATGATATTGTGACCGCACATGTACAGATCACCAATAGCGTCCAGTACTTTATGTGTCACCAGCTCATTGTCAAAACGCAGACCTTCATCATTCAGGATGCGGTAGTCATCAAGAACAATGGCGTTATCGAAGCTACCACCCAGGCACAGATTCTGTGACTGCAGATATTCGATATCACGCATGAAACCAAAAGTTCGGGCGCGGCTGATATCTTTCACAAACGACTGACTGGAAAAGTCCAGAACCAGACGTTGCTGATCTGCATCGATCGCCGGATGATTAAATTCAATCGCGAAGTCCAGACGGAAACCATTGTAAGGTCTCAGCTCTGCCCACTTGTCGCCATCTTCAACACGAACAGTTTTTTTCAGACGCAGAAAACGCTTCGGCGCATTCAGTGTCTCAATCCCGGCAGATTGCAGCAGATAAATGAATGGGCTGGCGCTACCGTCCATAATCGGAATTTCCGGTGCATCCACTTCCACAATCACATTATCAATGCCCATACCAGCCAGCGCGGCATTCAGGTGCTCAACAGTTGAGATGCGTACGCCCTGATCGTTCACCAGCGCGGTGCACAACATTGTATCTCGCACAGAATCAGCATTTGCCGGAAAATCCACCGGCGGATTCAGATCCGTACGACGATAGATAACACCAGTATTTGCTGCGGCCGGGCGCAGAATAAGCGTCACTTTACGACCAGAGTGAAGACCCACCCCAATCGTTTTCACGATGCTTTTTAGTGTACGTTGTCTGATCATCTGCTTACTCGTCTCAACTGACTGATGATTATATATCGACCGCCATGGTGCAAACTTTAATGCGGCCAGGCGGTCATCTTACCATCAATTGTGATCTAACCCAAACTTTTTAAAATTAGTCTGCCTGCTTGCGTAAAAACGCAGGGATATCCAGGTAGTCATGGTCGGCTTGCTGCTTCGGCTTTGCCGCTGTTGCTGCCGCACCTGACTGGACATTTTTCTCCGCCGCTGGTTGCACGGTCTGAGGCTTGATCGTTTCTTCCTGCGGCTCTTGCTGAACCACTGGCTTTTCCTGCACTGCAGGTTTAGCCGTGTTCGTAACCAGCGTAATATCAGGCTTCGTTTCTTTGCCAATACCGGTCGCAACAACTGTGACACGCAGCTCATCGCTCATGTCCGGATCCAGTGAAGTACCAATCACCACAGTCGCATTATCAGAAGCGAATGCTTTCACTGTATTACCGACAGTTTCGAACTCATCCAGACGCATATCCAGACCTGCGGTAATGTTGACCAGAACACCACGAGCACCAGCCAGATCGATATCTTCCAGCAGCGGGCTGGAAATCGCCATTTCAGCAGCTTCTTCCGCACGGTCTTCACCGGTCGCAACACCGCTGCCCATCATGGCATGACCCATCTCAGACATCACGGTACGTACGTCCGCAAAGTCGACGTTGATCATGCCCGGACGGGTGATCAGCTCTGCAATGCCCTGTACCGCGTTCTTCAGTACATCATTGGCTTTTGCAAAGGCGTCCAACAATGTGATGCCACGGCCCAGCACTTTCAGCAGTTTTTCATTCGGAATCGTGATCAGAGAATCGACGTGCTTAGACAGCTCCTCAATACCCTGCTCCGCAAACGCCATGCGTTTTTTACCTTCGAAACTAAAAGGCTTGGTCACCACAGCAACGGTCAGAATACCCAGCTCTTTCGCAACTTCAGCAATAATCGGTGCAGCACCGGTTCCGGTACCACCGCCCATACCAGCCGCGATAAAGACCATATCTGAACCGTCCAGTGCTTCACGAATCGCTTCACGATCTTCCAGCGCTGAGTCACGGCCAACCTGAGGGTTAGCACCTGCACCCAAACCTTTCGTGATGTCACCGCCAATCTGGATCACTGTGCCAACGTTGCTTTTACGCAGCGCCTGAGCATCAGTATTCACACTGATGAAGTGTACGCCTTCAATCGACTCACGGACCATGTGATCAACAGCGTTACCACCGCCACCGCCAACGCCAATGACTTTAATTACCGCTTCATCAGACAATTCCATCATCGGTTCAAACATGTGTTCTCTCCGTTTTTCCTGTTCGCATCAGGTTTAAAATTCTTTTCGTAGCCAACCACTAATTTTAGTGAACAAGCCTGCCACTGAACGCTTGGGCTCCAACTCACTATCTTCAAATGTCTGACTGTCCTTTCCGTAATGCAGTAAGCCTACTGCCGTTGCGTAATGCGGGGCCTGGACATAGTCCGTTAAGCCACTTAATGCCAGCGGTCGGCCCAAACGTACCTGATTGCGGAATACCCGTTCAGCACATTCTACCAGCCCTTCCATTTGTGAGGCTCCGCCGGTTAACACGATACCAGCTGCCAGCTGGTGTTTGACACCCGTATTACGCAGTTGTTCTTGTATTTCCACCAACTTTTGATTCACCAGACCCAGCAATTCGCTGTAACGCGGTTCAATCACTTCCGCGAGTGTCTGGCTTTGCAGGCTGCGCGACGGTCGTCCGCCCACACTGGGAACGTCGACTTTGGCGTCTTTACTGACCAATTCGCTCAGTGCGCAGCCGTACTTCACTTTGATTTCCTCAGCATCCCCCGGAGGGGTGCCAAAGGCATAAGCAATGTCGCTGGTGACCACATTACCTGCATAAGGAATCACTTCCGCGTGCCGGAGTGCACCGCCTGTCCATACAGCCATATCCATGGTTCCGCCACCGATATCGACCACACAGACACCCAGTTCACGCTCATCCGCCGTTAACACCGCATAGCTGGCAGCCAGCCCTGAAAAGATCAACTGATCCACTTTCAGGCCACAGCGTTCAACCGCTTTCACGATGTTTCTTGCCATGTCATTATGGCAAGTGATCAGATGCACGCTGGCTTCCATTCGCACACCAGACAAACCAACCGGGTTTTTAATCCCCTCCTGGTAGTCAATGGCAAATTCTTGCGGGATAACGTGCAACGTTCTGTGCTCGTCACTGATTTTGACCGACTTTGCCGTGTGAATGACGTTATCCACGTCATCCTGAGTCACTTCTTTGTCGGAAATCGGCACCATCCCTTTCTCGGTCTGGCAACGAATATGTTTCCCGGACAGAGACAGATATACAGAGGCAATCTGACAATCTGCCATAAGTTCCGCCTGGTCAACCGCCCGTTGCACGGATTTGACGACAGATTCGAGATCGTTGACGCCACCTTTATCCATGCCTTTAGACGGGCTGCTGCCCACACCAATGACATTCACCAGGCCGTCCGGCAATGCCTCACCCACCAAAGCACAAACTTTAGAGGTACCGATATCAAGGCCAACGATGAGTTTTTTATCTATAGCCTTCGTCATTAGCGCACGCTCTATTCCTGAACCACTTCTTCATTATTCTGCTGCCAACCTACGGCGACACCCGTATCGTAACGCAGATCGACATAATCTATTGCTTTGCCCTGCTGTTCCAGCTCGGGGTAAAGCCATAAAAAGCGCTTGATTCGTTCCAGTCGCGCTTCCCGCCCCAGCTCCAGCCGAATGCCGTTACTGAGCCAAATTCGCCAGGACCGCCGTTGATTCAATGACAGCCTAACAATTTCCAATCCGCCACGCTGCAACTCAGGTTGCATTTCGCGCCACGTTTTAAGCATTTCTTCGCTACTACCGTCCGGACCTTCCAGCGTTACCAGAGATTCACCGGATACGTCCGACGCAGGCGCCTCAAACACCTGTCCCTGCTGATTGACCAGAAACTTGTCATTCCAGACCGCCGCAGGCCGGTGCTCGACCAGATAAACTTTTACCGTATCCGGCCATTGTTTGCGGACCGATGCCTGCGCAACCCAGGGAAGCGATTCCAGTGTATACTGAATTTCATCAACATCCTGCAGCATAAAGCTGCTTAATGCCCCCATCTTCAGGATTCCCTGTCTCACCTGCTCCGTTGTCAGATGTTCCAGATCGCCCTGAATGATCAGTTGCGACAGCGGCATCCGGTTGGCATCTGTCATCCAGTGCATCACGGATACAAAGAGCCAGATCATCCCGGCAATCACCAAAGCCAGAAAGCTCAGGCCGCGCCACTGGGACCATGGGCCGGAAACCCAATGATTCTGCTTTAAGGCTGCCTCAGTCATGATTTAACACTTCATTTCCTGAACCATATCAGTCTGCCGTTATTTTGATCACCAGACAAGCGAAGTGAAGACTTACCTGTCATAAAATTTCACCAGATCCAGGCGAGGACAGCAAAAAAGTTGGCCGATTATACCGACCAACACGAAGCTCTCCAACTATTGTCCGCAATTTCCTGCCGTGAAACATCATTGCATATTCATCGACAGGATTTTTCAGCCTTTTTCCACAAGCTTAGCGAAAAAGCGCAAGAAAGTGACACAAAATATCCCAGATTTTAACGACAGGCTGGCTCTGGAGCACATTATTTCTTCATTTCTTTCTCATCCAGCCCCAGTGCAGCCAGTTGACGTGCAATTTTACCAACATCACCAGCACCTTGCGTCAGGACCAGGTCATTCTCTTGCATAACATTCGCCAGAGCGGCAGGTAATGCGGCTGCATTCGGAACAAAAATCGGATCGATCTTACCCCGGCCACGAATGGTCCGGCACAATGAGCGGCCATCAGCGCCCGGAATCGGAGCTTCACCCGCACTGTAAACATCCAGCATCAGCAGGACATCCACCTGCTCCAGCACATTGGCAAAATCATCATAAAGATCACGCGTCCGGCTGTAGCGGTGTGGCTGGAAGATCATCACCAGCCGTTTGTCCGGCCAACCGGCACGAGCCGCCTGGATTGTCACATCAACTTCACTCGGGTGATGACCGTAGTCATCCACCAGCATGACTTTCCCTTTTCCGGTTTCAAACTCGCCCAGGTGGTCAAATCGGCGACCCGTTCCTTCGAACTCAGCCAGCGCACGCAGAATCGCGTCATCTTCTACGCCTTCTTCCGTCGCAACAGCCACAGCAGCGGTCGCATTCAGAGCATTATGGCGACCCGGGATATTCAGCGTCACCGACAAAGCTGGCTTGCCTTTTCGCAGGATCGAAAAATGGCCCTGCTGCCCCTGCTGACGGTAATCAACAAGACGTACATCCGCATCTTCAGAAAAACCGTAAGTGATCACCTGGCGGCCGACGCGCGGCAACAGTTCACGCACGACCGGATCATCAATACACATCACCGCCAGACCGTAGAACGGCAGATTATGCAGAAAATCAATAAAGGTCTGTTTGAGGTTTTCGAAGTCACCACCATAGGTATCCATGTGGTCTGCTTCAATGTTCGTCACCACCGACACCATCGGTTGCAGGTGGATAAACGACGCATCACTTTCATCCGCTTCAGCAATCAGATAACGGCTGGATCCCAGACGGGCATTGGTTCCGGCACTTTTCACCAGACCGCCGTTCACAAACGTTGGATCCAGGCCAGCCTCTGAGTAAATCTGAGTTGTCAGTGCTGTGGTGGTGGTTTTTCCGTGCGTACCGGCAATGGCAATACCATGACGATAACGCATCAGCTCTGCCAGCATCTCAGCGCGGCGTACCACAGGAATACGCAATGCACGCGCGGCTTTCAGCTCCGGGTTATCCGCAGCAATCGCCGTCGAAACGACCACGACGCTGGCGCCTTCCACGTTACTGCTGGCATGGCCGAAAAACAGCTCTGCACCGCGCTCTGAAAGACGTTCAGTCACAGAATTCGGCGTGATATCTGAGCCGCTGATCCGATAACCTTCGTTCAGCAGTACCTCAGCGATACCACTCATACCGGCACCGCCTATTCCAACAAAGTGAATGCGCTCAACCCGGCGCATTTCTGGCACCATCGTTCTGATTTTGGCTATTTGCTGGTTATCCAGTTTATTCATCACTCTGTTCTCTTATCTGTTACTTTGCCTGCGCCTTGATCACATCTGCCACCCGGACATCTGCGTCAAGTATTGCAGCTTTTCTCGCCGCCCCGGCCATATTCAGCAATGCAGGGCGGTCCAATGTGACAATCAGCTGAGCCAGTTTATCTGCCGTCAGTTCCGGCTGCTCAATCATATAAGCGGCGCCGCAAGCGACTAAATGGTCGGCGTTAAGAGCCTGCTGGCGGTCCTTATGCATAAAAGGAACGAAAATCGCACCGACACCGGCTGCTGACAGTTCTGAAACGGTCAGAGCACCGGAGCGACAGACCACCAAATCAGCCCAGTCGTAAGCGGATGCCACATCATCAATAAATTCAGTCACTTTGTACTGAGACGCACCGGCATCGGCATATGCCTGTTCGGTCACCATCTGATTGCCTTTTCCGGCCTGATGCCAGATATCAACGGTCTCGCCCAGAATTGCCGCAGCCTGTGGCAGCGTCTGATTAAGAATCCGCGCGCCCTGGCTTCCGCCCATCACCAAAATACGGGTCGGACCTTGCCGTCCGGCCAGCCGTAATTCAGGCCCGGCCAGTTCAGTCACGTCACGGCGAACCGGATTTCCGACCACCGTTTTTCCCGGAAACGCACCCGGAAACGCCTGCAATACACTGGCTGCAATTCGGGAAAGCCAGCGGTTGGTCAAACCCGCCACGGCATTCTGCTCATGCAAAATCACCGGAATTCCGCTGAGCCAGGCAGCCACGCCACCCGGTCCGCTGACATATCCGCCCATCCCCAGCACAGCATCCGGCTGCCAGGCCTTGATATAACGACGGGCCTGCGCAATGGCGCCCAGAATCTGGAACGGTGCAGCCAGCAGCTTCTTCAGTCCCTGACCACGTAATCCTTTGACCTGAATAAAATCAATCTCAATACCATGCTTAGGTACCAGCTCGGCTTCCATCCGGTCCGCGGTGCCCAGCCAGCGAATTTCCCAGCCTTGCTGCTGGAGCTGTCGGGCCACAGCCAGCGCCGGAAATACGTGGCCGCCTGTACCGCCTGCCATGATCAACAGGCGTTTATTTTTCGTCATTGTCATTTTCATCACTTGATTGAGCATGGCCGAAGCGTGCCTGATGGCGCTGCTCATGATCTATACGCAGTAAGATTGCCACTGCGGTCGACATTATGAATAAGCTGGAGCCACCATAACTGATCAGCGGCAAAGTCAGACCTTTGGTCGGCACCATGCCGGCCGCGGCTCCCACATTAACCAGCGTCTGAAAGGCAAACCAAAAGCCTATCCCGAACGCCAGAAAGCCACCGAACAACTGACCGGACTGCAAACTTTTCCGGCCAATCAGCAGTGCCTTAAAGACCAGCGCAAAAATCAGCAGTAATACAACAGTCACTCCCGCCAGTCCCAGCTCTTCAGCCAGAACGGCAAAAACGAAGTCCGTATGGGCTTCCGGCAGATACTCAAGTTTCTGAATTGAATTTCCCAGCCCTTGCCCCAGCCAGTCACCCCGGCCAAAAGCCATCAGCGACTGGGTCAGCTGATAGCCACTGCCGAAGGGATCTTCCCAGGGATCCAGGAACGCTGTCACCCGTCGCATCCGGTAAGGCTCAAAAACAATCAGCATCACAATGCCGACCAGAGCCATCGACAGCATCGCAAGAAACTGCCACAACCTGGCCCCGGCAATAAACAGCATGCCAACCGTGGTCACAAACATCACCACGAAAGAACCCAGATCCGGCTGTTGCAACAGCAGAATCGCCATCAGCGCCAGAACTGCCAGGGGTTTGATAAAACCGTAAAAACTCTGTCGGACCTGCTGATACTGACGCACCAGATATCCTGACAGAAAGACAAAAAGCGACAGCTTGGCAACTTCGGCTGGCTGCAAGTTAAAAATCCCCAGCGGGATCCAGCGCACCGCACCGTTGACCGAGCGCCCCAGCACCAGCACGATCACCAGTAACGCCAGTGAGACGAACAGCATCGGGACACTGAGCTGTCGCCAGCGCGCCAGCGGAACCTGGACCATCAGCGCTGCAATCAGCAACGCGCAAACCAGAAAGAAGGCATGGCGCAGAGCAAAATAGAAAGGAATATCAGTCAGTCGGGTGGCAACCGGGACAGAAGCCGAGCTCACCACTACCAGCCCGGTCACCATCAGAGACAGGCTGATCCACACCAGTTGCCGGTCATACTGACATGGCGGTGCCGGCCGGCTGAACCACTGGCTGATTTCGAACAGGGCTTCTGTGACCCCTTTCAGCATACGTGCGCTCCCCGCACCTGATCTTTCAGGCTTTGCGCCAGTTCCGCAAAGGCATCCCCGCGAGCCATAAAGTTCGGGTACTGGTCCAGGCTGGCGCAAGCCGGTGACAACAGAACCATGTCTCCGGCTGTTGCATCGGCCGCGGCCATTGCCATCGCCTGATCCAGCGTTTCCACCACGACCGGATTGGCAGTCAGAGAAACAAACCGGTGACCGTCACGACCGAAGCAGTACAGCTGCACGTTCAGTGTTTCAAGAATGGCTTTCAACGGCGCAAAATCTGCGCCTTTGCTGTCTCCGCCAACCAACAGATGCAAACGGCCCGGGATCGAGAGTCCGTTCAGCGCCGCCAGCGTACTGGCGAGATTTGTTGCTTTAGAATCGTTGACCCAGTCTACGCCGTGGGCCTGAACCACACGCTGGCAACGGTGTGCTAGGCCGGTATACCGGCGCAGTACCCGGCAGGATGCTTCACGGTCAATGCCGGCCGCATCGGCCAGTGCCAGCGCAGCCAGACTGTTGGCAACATTATGACGGCCTACCAGCGCCAGCTCCCGGCTCGGCAAAACCGGTTCACCGTTGACGGCAAGGTATTCTTCCTGCTGATATTGGATCAGACCGTAATCCCGGTCATCAAAACCAAAACTGGTCTGTTTACCTACAAATTCAGCGGGCTGTGTCGCTGCATCGTCCCGGTTGCTGATCGCCAGCCGGGCATGACGGAAAATCCGCTGCTTTGCCAGGCCGTAATCCGCAAAGCTGTCGTATCGGTCCATATGATCTTCAGACAGATTCAGATAGGCCGCCGCAACCAGATCCAGCGAGCTTGTCGTTTCCAGCTGGAAGCTCGACAGTTCCAGAACATACAGCGCATTCTGTTGTCCCAGCATATTGAGTGCCGCCAGGCCGATATTGCCGCCGACACCAGCTTTAATGCCAGCTTCCGCTGCCATTTCACCCACCAGGCTGGTGACCGTACTTTTTCCGTTTGAACCGGTAATGGCGACGACAGGTTTATCCGCCGCCCAGGCAAAGAGTTCGATATCGCCGACAATCGGGATTCCTGCGTCGGCAGCCGTTTTCAATTGCGGTGTCGCTAATGCCACACCAGGATTGGTGACAATCAGATCGGCCGCCAGCAACCAGTCCATCTGCCACGCACCGGCACTCAGCACGACATCCGCTGGTAACTGATCCTGACCCGGCGGATTGGCACGGGTATCAATCACCCGGATCTGCGGTGCCACAGGCTGTCTTTTCAGATAATTCACCACAGACAGCCCGGTCACGCCCAGCCCCACGACAACGACATTTTTTGCCAGTGCCAAGCGATCCATCTTAACGTACCTTCAGGGTTGCCAGCGCAAACAGCACCAGCATCAGAGTAATGATCCAGAAACGCACGATGACGCGCGGCTCCGGCCAGCCTTTCAGTTCATAGTGGTGATGAATTGGTGCCATCCGGAAAATCCGCTGACCACGCAGTTTATAAGAGCCCACCTGCAGGATCACAGACACGGTTTCCATCACGAACACACCGCCCATGATCACCAGCAGCAATTCCTGACGAACCAGAACCGCGATGGTTCCCAATGCGCCACCCAGCGCCAGTGAACCCACATCACCCATAAAGACCTGAGCCGGATAGGTATTGAACCACAGGAAACCCAGCCCGGCCCCGACAATCGCGGCGCAGACGACCACCAGTTCACTGGCATCGCTGATATAAGGAATATTCAGGTAGCTGGCGAAGTTCACGTTGCCGGTTGCCCAGGCAATAAACGCCATCCCTGCCGCAACCATCACGGTTGGCATAATGGCCAGTCCATCCAGGCCATCCGTCAGGTTCACAGCATTACTGGTACCCACAATCACGAAATAGGTCAGGACGATATACAGCAAACCCAGTTGTGGCATCACTTCCTTGAAGAACGGCACCACCAGCTGTGTTGCCGCCGTGTCTTTTCCGTGCACATACAGAGCAAACGCCACAACCAGCGCAATCACTGACTGCCAGAAATACTTCCAGCGGGCGACCAGGCCGTCGGTGTTTTTACGGACAACCTTACGATAGTCATCGATGAAACCCACAACGCCGTAACCCAGCATCACCGTCAGCACGGCCCAGACATAAGGGTTACTGAGATCAGACCAGAGCAGCACGGTCAAAGTGATGGCGGCCAGGATCATAATCCCGCCCATCGTCGGTGTTCCGCGCTTGCTGAAATGAGACTCCGGACCATCATGACGAACAACCTGTCCAATCTGCATCATCTGCAAACGGGCGATCAGGCGAGGTCCCATCCACAGGGAAAGAATCAACGCGGTCAGCACGCTGATAATGGCGCGAAACGTCAGGTATTCAAACAAACGGAAAAAAGGAAAAGTCGACTCAAGTAAGTCTGCTAACCAAAAAATCATTCTTATAAGTCCTGCAATGCGGCAATCACATCTTCCATCCGGGCGCTGCGCGCCCCTTTTGCCAGCACTGTTATCTCTTGTTGTTGTTGAGGATCCTTCAAGGATTCCTGATGAAGATGCAGCTGTACCAGTGTTGTCAGTTCGTCCAGCAGAGCTGGTTTATCACTGAAATGCTGTCCCTGATTCAGCGCACTGACAATGGCACTGTCTTTGCCGAATGTCATCACACGGTCCAGCTGTTTTTGCCGGGCGTAATCCGCAATCTCACGATGCATCCGCTCACTTTCCAGTCCCATCTCAGCCATGTCGCCAAAGACCAGCCAGCGTTGTCCCTCGAAATCAGCCAGCAGATCTATCGCAGCTTTCACAGATGCCACACTGGCATTATAAGTATCGTCAATCAGACGCAGTCCGGTTCTGGGTTTCAGGATCAGAGCACGGCCTTTCACTGCCGTCATCTGTTCCAGTCCCGCCACGACCTGCGTCAGCGTCGCCCCCATTGCCAGAGCCAAAGCTGTGGCCGCCAGCGCGTTGGCAACATTGTGGCGTCCGGCTACCGGCAGCGTGAGTGTCACATCACCGGCAGGGGTATGCATTGTAAAGCAAGGGCAGCCCTGAGGGTTAATGCTAATCCCGCTGGCTGAGAGCCCTGCGACAGTTTTCTGAGCCGTTTCAGCCGCCGCTTCCGGCATGCCAAAGCTGACAACCTGCTTGTCAGCAAGTACTGGCTGCCAGATTTCAAGAGCGTTGGAATCAAGGTTGATTACAGCCGTGCCGCCCGGCACCAGCCCTTCAAAAATCTCGCCTTTGGCTCTTGCCACGCCATCCATCGAGCCGAAGCCTTCCAGATGAGAAGCCGCCAGATTGTTGACCAGCGCCGCCTCTGGCTGAACCAGCGCCGTGGTATAGGCGATTTCTTTCTCATGATTCGCACCCAGCTCAATCACGGCAAAATCATGCTCCGGTGTCAGACGCAGCAGCGTCAGCGGCACACCGATGTCATTATTGAAGTTTCCGGCAGTGGCCAGCACCTCACCGCACTGACCCAGAATCGCCGCAACCATTTCCTTCACCGTGGTTTTACCGCAGCTGCCCGTCAGAGCCACCGTCTTCAGTCCGTGCTCACGGGTCATCTTCGCTTTCAGCCAGGCCCCCAGTTGCCCCAAAGCCAGCCGGGTATCGTCGACCAGCAGCTGCGGCAACGCTACGTCCAGCGGTCGGCTGACCAGCAGTGCTGCTGCTCCCTGCGCCTGAGCCTGTGTGGCGAAATCATGGGCATCAAAACGCTCACCTTTGAGCGCAATAAAGAGTGTCCCCGGCTCAATCGTCCGGGTATCGGTTGATACCATCCCGATACTGACGTCCTGACCAATCAGACGGGCGTCCAGCGCCCTCGTCAGCTCGTTCAGTGTCACCTGAATCATGCGTGTGTCTCCAACAAGGCCTGAACGGTTTCACGATCGGAGTAGTGAATTGTTTTCCCCGCCAGGACCTGATAATCCTCGTGCCCTTTTCCGGCCACCAGCACAATGTCATCGGTGCCGGCCTGAATGAATGCCTGTTTACAGGCTTCGGCCCTGTCATGGATGACCTGGACCCGTTCTGGGTGCGTCAGGCCAGCCAGCATATCGGCGACAATCTGTTGCGGTGATTCACTGCGCGGATTGTCGTCGGTCAAAATCACATGGTCTGCCAATTGTTCGGCCACGGACGCCATCATCGGTCGTTTACCGCGATCCCGCTCGCCACCGCAGCCCACCAGACACCACAATTGCCCTTCGCAATGGTGGCGCAGGGCCGCCAGCGCTTTCTCAAGCGCGTCCGGGGTGTGAGCATAATCAACCACCATCATAGGTTTGTCAGCGGTCTGAAAAACTTCCATCCGGCCGGTCACGGCCTGCAGACGTGGTGCCGCCGCTAGCAGCGCATCCAGCGGATAGCCGAGCGATAACATCGTTGCCAGCGAGAGCAGCAGGTTCGACACATTAAAGGCGCCTACGAGAGGTGCAGTGAATTCACCTGCCCCCCAGCTGGAGTCAAACGATACTGCCACGCCCTGAGTAGAGTAACTGACAGCGGTCAGCCACAGTTTCGGTCCGCTGTGTGCCGCCAGACACTGCTGGTCTGTGGCAACTGCCACGGCATCAGATAAGGTCATGAGCCAAACCCGCCCAACGGCATCATCGGCATTGATCACAGCAATACCTGCATGATGCTGGGTAAACAGGCTTTGTTTCGCAGCTGCGTACGCATCCATATCACCATGGTAGTCAAGGTGATCCCGGCTCAGGTTGGTGAAAATACTGGCAGCAAAATGCACAGCCTTGACCCGCCCCTGCACCAAACCATGCGAGGAAACTTCCATGGCGGCAAAGTCCGCCCCCTGATAAGCCAGATCAGCCAGCGTCCGCTGAATATCGATGGCGTTCCCGGTCGTATTCACCGCGGGAACCAGGCTGCCGAGCAAACCATTTCCTGTGGTGCCCATCACCCCGGAAGTACGTCCCAGCAATGTTGCCCATTGGGCCAGCAGCTGACTGACCGTAGTTTTACCGTTGGTGCCGGTCACCGAGACCAGCTGAAATTTCTGATCCGGCTGGCCATAGGCCCTTCCCGCCGCCTCGGACAACCGGTCCGGCAGGTCCTGAATCGCAATCACCGGAACATCGTCCAGATAATCCACCTGTCCGTCTGACTGATTCTCTTCGGCCTGAGCCAGCACCACTGCGGCTCCTGCAGCAATTGCAGCAGCAATATACTGGCGACCATCCACGGCATGGCCCTTAATGGCCACAAAAATACAGCCCGGCGACACCGCCCGGCTGTCCATTGTCAGCTCACGCACAGCCAGTGCCGCGACAGATGGTGTCAGGACGGCTGGATCAAACCAGGGAGCCAGCAGCTCCCCCAGAGAAAGTGAAACATCAGGTTCCGGCATCAGATTTGCCTCTGTTGTGTACGATATTTAATTGATCACCCTTTCCGGCATCAGGTTTGACATTCAGAATCTGCAAGGCACTGCCCATCACTTCTGAAAAAATCGGTGCCGCAACCTGACCCCCATAATACGCATCGCCCTGCGGCTCATTTACCACGACAACCATGGCAATCCGCGGCTCACTGATCGGTGCCAGACCTGCGGTCATGGCAACATATTCATCACTGTAGCCCCCGGCAGCCGCTTTTTTCGCGGTCCCCGTTTTGGCGCCAACCCGGTAACCCGGCACCGCAGCCCGCTTGGCACTGCCGTCCGCGTGAGTCACGCCTTCCAGCATATTCAGAACTTTACGGGTATTCGCTGCAGAGACCACCTGGCGACCAGGTACCACAGCTTCAGTTTTCAGGATCGACAATGGCCGGTTTACGCCCATCGCTCCCAGAGTTGCGTAAGCGCGCACTAACTGAATCGGTGTTACCGAAATACCGTATCCAAATGCCAGTGTTGCGCGTTCAAAATCAGACCAGCGACGGCGATCCGGAAACAACCCCTGGGCTTCACCAATCAGGTTAATCCCCGAGGCTTCTCCCAATCCCATCCCGCTGTACATGCCAAGCACGGCATCAACCGGCATTGCCAGTGATAATTTGCTGACCCCGATGTTACTGGACTTTTTCAGGATTTTCGCCAGATCCGCCTTGCCGACCCGGGACACGTCCCGGACCCGGCTGCCGCCGACCTGCATAATGCCGTTGCCGGTATCAATGATAGTTTGCTCATCAGCAACACCGTTTTCCAGTGCTGCCAGCACCACAAAAGGTTTGATCGTAGAACCCGGCTCCATTGCATCGGTAATGGCCCGGTTACGCATCCGGAAGCTTTGCAGCTGATCGCGATTGTTCGGGTTGTAAGACGGGGCATTGACCATTGCCAGAACCTCGCCGGTTCGGACATCCACCATGACAATCGATGCAGAAGTTGCGTTGTAATCCACCACAGCCTGCTTCACGGCACGATAGGCGACGGCCTGCAGGCGCTGATCGATACTCAGGGTCAGCGGTTTACCCGGCTCCCGCTGTTTGAGGGAAATGTTTTCGACCACCCTGCCGTAACGGTCTTTTCGGACGGTGCGGCGTCCCGGTTCTCCGGTCAACCAGCCGTCGTAGGTGCGTTCCACTCCTTCCAGACCGCGTCCGTCAATACCGGTCACCCCGATCAGGTGCGCACTGACTTCTCCAGCCGGATAAAAACGGCGGGACTCATCTTTCAGTCCGATACCGGGCAGTTTCAGACGGCTGACATAAGCCGCCATCGCCGGGCTGACCTGACGTTGCAGATAGATAAACCGACGTGCTTTGTTCTCTTCCAGTCGGGACAGCATCTCTTTGCGATCCAGCCCGAGAACATCGGCCAGCGCATGCCAGCGGGCCGGTTCGGTAATGCCGCCATGCTTATAGATATCAACAGGATCAGCCCAGACCGCCTGTACCGGTACACTGACAGCCAGTTGCTCATCATTGCGATCGGAAATAATGCCCCGTGCAGAAGGCATCGCTTTGACACGTAACGAGCGGAGGTCTCCTTCCTGAATCAGCTTGCCCGGCTCCAGAACCTGGATATACGCAGCCCTGCCAATCAAAGCGAGCAGAGCCAGTGCGATAATTACGCAGATTAACCCGAAGCGCCACGGAATAAAGGCGGATGAGGCAGATGCAGGGCGTGGGGTTTGCGGTTCAGGAGCAGACGTGTCTTTTTTCATCACTGCACAACAACTTCGTTATTTGCATTCGGGCGCTTCATTTCAAGCGCCTTCTCAGCCTGAGTTTCAATACGGCTGTGTTCTGCCAGCGAGTTTTCCTCCAGCAGCTGGTTACGCCACTCAATGTCGAGGTCATCCCGCTCAATCAGTAACTGCTCCTGCTGCGCCACCAGCTGACGTGACTGGTGAGTGATATACACCACTCCGAGTGCCGAGATCAGCACCAACACCATGAGTACCAGCGGCACACGGCCGACTGTCGCCAAATCGCGACCGATCTGACGGATCAGACTGTCTGCAGGTGTTGGCTGAATACTCATAGTCGCTCTGCCAGTCGCAATACCGAGCTGCGAGCTCGCGGATTATGCTGCGTTTCCGCTGCCGTTGGCTTAATCGCCTTACCAACAGCCTTCAGATCGGCACTGCCCAGCGCTTTAATCTGGTCTTCAGTAAGCGGCAGACCTGCCGGGATCTCCGGTCCTTTGCTCTGCTTCCGGATAAAACGCTTCACCATACGATCTTCCAGTGAATGGAAGCTGATCACGGACAGACGGCCTCCCGGAGCCAGCACCTCAAGGGCACCATGCAGGGCGGTATCAATTTCTTCCAGTTCACTGTTGATATAAATGCGGATTGCCTGAAAACTGCGGGTTGCCGGATGTTTGTGCTTGTCTTTAAACGGTGACACATCCGCGATCAGTTTCGCCAGCTGGGTCGTTCGCTCCAGCGGCTGATTGTCCGGGTTCGTCCGGTATTCCACGATGCCGCGGGCAATTCGCTTGGCAAAACGTTCTTCCCCGAACTCTTTCAGTACCCAGGCAATATCGTCAGCATCAGCTGTCGCCAGCCATTCTGCCGCAGACACACCGGAAGTCGGATCCATTCGCATGTCCAGCGGGCCGTCACGCATGAAGCTGAAGCCACGCTCGGCATCATCAAGCTGAGGCGAGGAAACGCCAAGATCCAGCAGCACACCGTCAATTTTGCCGGCCAGACCCAGGTCAGCCATATAACCCGCCATACCGGAAAAAGGGCCATGGATAATGGAAAAGCGCGGATCGTCAATCTTAGCCGCTTCCGCAATCGCCTGCGGATCGCGGTCGATGGCATATAACCGGCCATCTTCACCAAGTTGGGACAGGATCAGGCGACTGTGGCCGCCACGGCCAAAAGTGCCATCGATATAGATGCCGTCTGGTTTGATGGCCAGGCCATCGACAGACTCATGGAGCAGCACAGAAACATGTGCAAATTGTTCGGACATAATTGTTGATTCAGCTGAATAAAAAGCGTACTGAAGGCACCGGCCGGATGCCCTCTCCAGAAAACACTGGGCGTTGGTTGTCTGCTGCACTGCCTGAACTGTTCAGGACAGTCATCGGTCACCAACCGGGCAATGTTTCCATGCCCCAGTCAGTACACACAACAGTATTTATACCTGCCCATTGAATGCAGGCAACAGGGAAAATGAAATTCTTGCCACAGAATCCGCATTTTCACCGCAAAAAACCAACACGAAGTGTACGAAGGCGGCAAAAATGTTGTCAAGACAGCGACAGCGGTTCTGACAAACATTTGATGCGGTTGCCTTGTTTTGCCCTGCATCGCCGCCGGCTTTGGGGCATTGCCCGGGATAAACGTTTCGGTTTGCTCCCCCAGAAACGATAAAAGGTGATGCCCGCACGAATGCAAACATCACCTTTCTAAAATGAAGTGAGTCAACCGATAAGCCGGGTTCTGTTCCGCTTGCGCGGCGGTAACCATTCCTCTAGGCCTGAAATCGCTCGCAGGCTCAAGCAACCTACCCGTCCCCAGCGCGGACCACGCCATTAGGGACCTATTTGGTCTTGCTCCGGGTGGAGTTTACCGTGCCACGAACTGTTGCCAGTCGCGCGGTGCGCTCTTACCGCACCCTTTCACCCTTACCTGTTCTCGCAAGCGAGTCATCGGCGGTTTGCTCTCTGCTGCACTGGTCGTAGGCTTACGCCCCCCAGACGTTATCTGGCACCCTGTCCTGTGGAGCCCGGACTTTCCTCCCCCTCGTCAGTCTCCCAAAGGACATCAACGAAGCAGCGGTTACCTGGTCAACTCAGACCGCGGATTGTATAAAACTCCCGGCCCGGATACCAGAGAAAGATCACCTTTGCCCGGAAACTGACGTGAAAGTAATCAGTCTCAGGTAATTCTGGCTTAATCCAGGTGTTCCAGTCCCCACTTGTAAAGCGCGTTCTTTTTCACACCGTGAATCTCTGCGGCCATCGCAGAGGCTTTCTTCAGCGGCAGCTCAGCCGCCAGAATCTTCAGGGTACGCAGCGCCTCCGCAGGCAGATCGTCTTTATCTGCACGATGACCGGCCACCAGCAGAACCATTTCCCCCCGGATCCGGTTGCTGTCTTCATTCAGCCAGGGGATCAGTTCACCCAAAGGAGCGCCATGGATCGTTTCAAACGTCTTGGTCAGTTCCCGGGCCAGCACTACCTGCCGTTCCGGTCCCAGCACAGCCAGCATATCAGCCAGGGAATCCAGAATACGGTGCGGTGATTCGTAAAAAATCAGAGTGCGCGGATCTTCCATCAAGGCACGAAAGGTATCCTGGCGTCCTTTGCTCTTGGCCGGCAGAAAGCCTTCAAAACTGAAGCGGTCTGATGGCAACCCTGAAGCACTTAAGGCTGTCACCACCGCACAGGCTCCCGGCAGCGGCACAACTTTAACACCCGCCTGACGACAGCGCGTCACCAGATGGTATCCTGGATCACTGATGAGAGGTGTACCGGCATCAGAGACCAGCGCGATACTGCTGCCCTGACGTAATTTGTCTATCAGTACATCCGCTTTCTGCTGTTCATTGTGATCATGCAGCGCGAAAGTCCGGGTAGAAATGGCAAAATGGGACAACAGGCGAGAGGTATGGCGCGTGTCCTCAGCGGCAATTAAGTCCACATTGGCAAGAACTTCCAGCGCGCGTTGGGTGATATCGGCTAAATTGCCGATCGGGGTCGGAACGATGTACAAAGTTGCGACATCCACCGAACACGAATTGGTCTCACTCATTTGTCTATGATCTCATCTGCAATTAATATAGAGAGTAATTTGTCACAGTTGAATGAATTCAATGCTTAATTTTACCCATAAGCGCAAAAGTGTATCACGTATTCTGGCCCCTGTGGCCCTTGCCGTGATCCTGGCAGGCTGTTCAGCGCCGGGCACACAATCGTCATCCTATGGTGCGGATATCACTGCACCTGCAACGGACTCGGCGACCAATTATCTGCTGAAAGCGGAAGCCTCCGAAGGTGCCGTCAGTATCGACTGGCACATTCTGGCGCTGAAAGCCCTGATCAAAGAAGGCCGATGGTCGCAGGCCGAGCAGCAAGCAAACAAACTGGCAGGTCTGAACATGTCTCCGGTGCAGATGGCGGAATGGCAACTGGCCCGCGCGACGCTGCGATACCAGCAAGGACAGCCCAAAGCCGCACTGGAAACCCTGAATTTCCTGCCATGGTGGCCGCTGTCCGATAACCAGTACCGTCGCTACCACTTGCTGCGTGCCGAGCTGCTGAACCAGACAGAGCAATACTTCGAGGCTGCCCGTGAGCGCACCTCCCTGGCTCAGTACCTCAACACAAGTGAAAAAGCGGTGAACTGGCAGAACCTGTGGCAAGACTTATCGCAATACAATACTCACCAGCTCCAGAGTGCAAAAATTGCGGCCAATGAAACGGTGCTGCAGGGCTGGGTCGAACTGAGCATGCTGAAGAACGCTTATGCCCAGCGCCCGGTCCGGCTGAAGTCTGAAGTTGAAAACTGGCTCTCGACCCACCCGGATCATCCGGCCAGTACTTATCTGCCCGCCGAGTTGCAGGCCATCATGAGTCTGGAAGTCATTGAGCTGGAAAAAGTGGCGCTGCTGCTGCCGCTCTCTGGTAAATTTGAAAGCCAGGGGAAAGCCGTTCGCGACGGCTTCCTCAATGCGATGCTCGAAGATGGCGAACGTGACCCAAGCACTGAACTGTCGATTTACGATACCGAATCCGAACCGATGTTCAGTATCGTCAATAAACTTCAGCAGGGCGGTATCCAACTGGTTATCGGTCCGCTCCGGAAAGAATTCATCACGGAATTTCAGTCTGCTGAAGGGGGCAACATGACGCAGCTGGCGCTGAATGAACCGC
Organism: Photobacterium sp. R1; assembly: GCF_054600795.1. Classification (NCBI taxonomy): domain Bacteria; kingdom Pseudomonadati; phylum Pseudomonadota; class Gammaproteobacteria; order Vibrionales; family Vibrionaceae; genus Photobacterium; species Photobacterium sp. R1. The sequence continues at coordinate 75,271 of NZ_BAAHZP010000011.1, read as the reverse complement.
AGAATCTGGATCTCAGCCAGCCAAATACCTGCTATTTCTCTCTTTCGCCGGAACAGGAAGCAGAACAGGCCGCGCAACACCTCTATGCTGCGGGTCACCACAATCCGATGGTGATGGCACCAGCCAACGACTTTGGCCGCCGGGTCAGCCAGGCATTTGTCGATAAATGGCAAACCCTGACGGGTAAACAGGCAGAACTGCAGACCTTCGGTTCCAGCCGTGACATTCAAAACCAGATTGCAACTGTATTCGGGTTGACCGACAGCCGGGCCCGGAATGACCAGATGCAGCAAGTGCTGGGTATGTCACTTGAAACCCAGGCCCGCAGCCGCAGAGATACAGATGCGGTCTACCTGATTGCGAACCGGAATGAAGTCACGCTGCTGAAGCCCTTCATACAGGTCGCGATTAATCCGGATGTCACACCACCGAAGCTTTATGCCAGTTCACGTGCCAACCCGGATAACAAAGCCGGTATGAATGAACTGTCTGGCATTGAATTCAGTGACATCCCACTGCTCGCTGCTCCGGATCAGCCGTTTATGCAGAAATTTGAACAGCTCTGGCCGGGACAGAAGAACGGCATGATCCGCCTGCATGCTTTTGGTATGGACGCGTACCGGATGATCACCGAACTGCCTCAGATGAAAGTCGTCGACAGTTACAGTACACAGGGTCGTACCGGCCAGTTGAGTATTGACGATCATTGTGTCGTACAGCGCCAGCTGGACTGGGCTGTTTTCACCGCCAATGGCATTGAACCTGTTCAATAAGCGCCAGCAAGGGTACCATTACGAATCTCTGGCGGAGCAGTACCTGCAACGCCAGGGTTTGACCAGTGTCGCCCGCAATATCCATTGCCGGGGCGGCGAACTGGATCTCATCATGAAAGACGGCGGCTGCTGGGTGTTTATCGAAGTCAAATTCCGTGCCCACGACCGCTATGGTTCAGCGGCTGAAGCCATCGACTGGCGCAAGCAGCAACGAGTGAAACGTGCCGCGCTGTACTGGCTGCATTCACAAGGTCTCTCAGCCGAACACTGCCAGCTACGGTTTGATGTAGTCGCCATTCAGGGCAATGACCGCCATATTACCTGGCTGACCAATACCTTAGTCGAAGAGTGACATATGCTAGAGAGCATCAAAGAAAGCTTTACCGAAAGTATTCAAACCCAGATCGCCGCGGCAGAAGCGCTGCCGGATGCCATCTCACGTTCAGCGCAACTCATGGTTCAGAGCCTGCTGAATGGCAATAAAATTCTGTGCTGCGGAAATGGCGGTTCAGCGGCAAACGCACAGCACTTTGCCTCCTGCCTGATTAACCGTTTTGAAACAGAACGTCCCAGCCTGCCGGCCCTGTCGCTGACCGCAGACACCACAACGCTGACCGCTGTTGCGAACGACTATCATCAGGATGAAATGTTCTCGAAACAAATTCGCGCCTTAGGTCAGCCCGGCGATATCCTGTTGGTGTTTTCCACCAGCGGCAACAGCAAAAACATTATCAAAGCCATGGAAGCTGCACTGACCCGTGACATGAACATCATTGCGATGACCGGGAAAGATGGCGGAGAAATGGCGGGCCTGCTGGGTGTACAGGATGTGGAAATTCGGATTCCTTCACAGCGCACGGCACGGATCCAGGAAGGTCATTTACTCACGGTACACTGCCTGTGCGATCTGATTGACCAGATTCTGTTTCCTCAGCACGAAGGATAAGCTATGAAGTGCATTTCTCGGATTGCCCTGCTCTTTCTGATCCTGTTACAGGGCTGTGGCACTTTGCTGCAAACTGACCCGCGCAGCGGCCAGCAGCACTGGCAGGATCAACACGTCGCAATGCAGATTGGCGGTATGGTCAATAAGGCCCCTTATCTGAACAAAGTCAGAGTCAATGCCATTTCAACTGAAGGAAAAGTGTTACTGGTCGGTCAGGCTGTCGATCAGTCAACAGCCGAACAACTGGTTACTGACGTCAAACAGTTGGGTTCTGTCAAAACGGTCTATAACCAGCTGCAAATCGGTCCGCTGCCAACACTGGCCGATGTCGGCAGAGACAGCTGGCTGACCACTAAAGTCAAAGCCCAGCTGATCGCCAGTAAAAAATTAAGAAACAGCGCCGTGACCGTCGCGACGGAAAACCAACGCGTGTATCTGCTTGGGTTTGTCACCCGTGAGCAGGGACAAACCGCGGCTGATATCGCCCGAAATATTGACGGCGTGAAGCATGTCATCAAAGCCTTTGAGTACACAGACTAAACTTCATGTATCGCAACCAGCAGGTCGCTGATTCCGAAATGAAGATATAAAAAAAGCAGTGCTTCCTCGGAGGCACTGCTTTTTTCATGGCTGACAGATGTGAAAAACTACTTCACAACCCGAAGGCTTGGGCGGCCACGGGGACGTGGGGCTTCTTCCGCAGGCGAAACAGACTCTTCGTGATCGATGCCATCGCTGGTCACAGCCGACAGTTGCTCTTCCTCGGCGATCACTTCAGCAATTTCAGACTCACTGGAAGACAGCTCGTATGCCGGTTCAGGCTCAAACATCGTGCCTGCACCATTCTCACGTGCATACAACGCCATGACTGCAGCCAGAGGCACGGCCACAACTTGAGGCCGTCCCCCGAAACGGGCATTGAAGCGAATCACTTCATCACCCAGCTCGAGATTACCCACCGCGCGAGGTGCCAGGTTCAGGACGATCTGACCATTGCTGACAAACTCCTGTGGAACCTGCACCCCTGGCAGCATTGCATCAACAACCAGATGGGGAGTCAAATCATTATCCACCAGCCAGTCGTAGAAAGCCCGCACCAGATAAGGACGGCGCGGGGTCATCTCCGCCATATCCATTACTGACCTGCCAGGCGCATTTCGCGCTCAGCTTCAGTCAGAGACGCCAGGAATGAATCACGTTCAAATACACGACTCATATAGGCTTTCACTTCTTTAGAGCCAGGGCCGATCAAATCGATGCCCATCGCTGGCAAACGCCACAACAGTGGTGCCAGGTAGCAGTCAACCAGACTGAACTCTTCGCTCATGAAATATGGGAATTCAGCAAACACTGGCGACAGAGCCAGCAGCTCTTCACGCAGTTGTTTACGGGCTTTCTCAGCTTCATCCGCTGAGCCTTTTTCGATCTTCTCAGCCAGTGAATACCAGTTACGCTCAATGCGATACATCATCAGGCGGCTGTTACCACGAGCAACCGGATATACTGGCATCAGAGGTGGGTGAGGAAAACGCTCATCCAGGTATTCCATGATGATACCAGCCTGATACAGAGCCAGTTCACGGTCCACCAGGGTTGGAACAGAATTGTATGGATTCAGGTCTAGCAGATCCTCAGGCAAGTTGTCTGGGTCAACCAGCTCAATCTCAACACTTACGCCTTTTTCTGCAAGTACAATACGCACCTGATGGCTATACATATCCGAAGCATCAGAATACAGCGTCATCACAGAGCGTTTATTGGCAGCTACAGCCATCAACCCCTCCAGTATACTCATATACACAAAAAGCAACGGGGGCACTTGCCCCCATTGCGAGTTTCTTAACGCACTAGATTACCCGATCAATGGACATCGCGCCAATATTCTTTCTTCAGCAGCAACGTCAGAACGAAGAAGATCACGATAAAGCCCATCACCCACAGACCCATGCGCTGGCGTTCCAGCTTCATCGGTTCTGCTGAGTACTCCAGGAAGTTCACCAGATCACGCACGACCGCATCATACTCTTCAGTATTCAGCTCACCGTTGCCATCCGATTCCAGGCCGACAAACTCCTGGACTTCCTGACCGTCAATCGTACGGGTTTCAAACACTTGTCGTGGCGTGCCCTGCAGCTCTTCCAGAACATGTGGCATACCAACGCTTGGGAAAACCAGGTTGTTCACACCAAACGGACGGTTTGGATCGGCATAGAATGAACGCAGATACGTATAAAGCCAGTCTGAACCACGAACCCGGGCAACCAGTGTCAAATCCGGTGCTGGTGCACCGAATGAAGCGGCCGCGTAATCTTTAGAAATCGCGTTGGTCATCAGAGAACCAATCTTCGCATTCTGATCGAAAATCAGGTTTTCTTTCATCAGTTCCAGCGGAATATCCAGATCCTCGGCAACACGCTGGTAGCGCTGATACTGAGTCGCGTGACAACCGAAACAATAGTTAACAAAGGTACGGGCACCGCGTTGCAGCGAAGCCTTATCCGACAAATCATTATTTGCCGCATCCAGGTGAACACTGTGACCGCCAGCCGCAATCGCCAGAGACGGCAACAGAGCAAGCAGCATAACCATCAGCTTTTTCATTTGTATGTGACCCTCTCTGGTAGCGGTTTGGTTGCTTCATTCTTGCTGTAGAAGAACAGCAGAACAAAGAACATGAAGTAACCGAAACTGAAGATCTGCGCCATCAGGGTGTATACAGGCGTCGCAGGCAACGCACCCAAAATACCCAATGCAATGAAGCAGATAGTGAACTGAACGATGTTTGCAAGATGCAGCTTGCTGCGGTAACGGTAAGAACGCACTTTACAGCGATCCAGCCATGGCAACACAAACAGCATTGCAATCGACAGACCCATCGCGATTACACCCACCAACTTATCCGGAACCGCACGCAAAATCGCATAGAAAGGCGTGAAGTACCATACAGGTGCAATGTGTTCAGGCGTCTTCAGCGGGTTCGCCGCTTCAAAGTTAGGTGGCTCAAGGAAATAGCCGCCCATTTCAGGGTTAAAGAAAATCACATAACTGAACAGGAAGGCAAAAATCGCCACGCCCACCATGTCCTTCACCGTCCCATAAGGGTGGAAAGGCACAGAGTCAATAATGTCGTATTTCTTGGTGTAGTACTCGTGGAACTTAAAGCTCGGTGAGTAATTGTCACCCTTGCTGCCTTTTGGCAGTTTGGTTTCAATACCGTCCGGGTTGTTTGAACCCACTTCGTGCAGCGCCAGAATGTGCAGCACGATCAGCAGTAGCAGAACGATAGGCAATGCAATCACGTGCAGCGCAAAGAAACGGTTCAGTGTCGCACCAGAGATCACGTAGTCACCACGGATCCACAGGGTCAGATCGTCACCAATCACAGGGATTGCGCCAAACAGAGAAATGATAACCTGAGCACCCCAGTAAGACATCTGTCCCCATGGCAGCAGGTAACCCATGAAAGCTTCCGCCATCAGTGCCAGGAAAATCAGCATACCGAACAGCCACAGCAGTTCACGCGGTTTTTTATAGGAACCGTAGATCAGACCACGGAACATGTGCAGATAAACCACGATGAAGAATGCTGATGCACCGGTCGAGTGCATGTAACGCAGCAGCCAACCGTAATCGACATCACGCATGATGTATTCAACTGAGGCAAAAGCACCATCACCGGATGGTACATAGTTCATGGTCAGCCAGATCCCCGTCAGGATCTGGTTCACCAGTACAAGCATGGCCAGCGAGCCAAACAGATACCAGAAGTTGAAGTTCTTCGGCATCGGGTATTCAGACATATGCTTTTTATAAGCATTCATCACTGGCAGACGTTTTTCAATCCAACCCAGAAAAGCTTCCATTATGCCGACTCCTCATCTTGACCCACTAAAATAGTGTTGTCGTTCAGGAACATGTGCTTTGGAACCACCAGATTCAGCGGCGCAGGCACGCCCTGGAAAACCCGACCAGCCAAGTCGAATTTAGAGCCGTGGCATGGGCAGAAGAAGCCGGCAGGAACACCACTCACCTGCTCACTGAACGTGTCTGGCAGATAAGTTGGCGAACAGCCAAGGTGGGTACAAATACCAACGGCAATAAAGATTTCAGGTTTACGTGAACGGTATTCGTTCGTGGCGTAGGCAGGCTGCTGAGGTTCAGCGGCCTGCGGATCACGCAGTCGGTCGTCGTGAGTCGGCAGTTCATCCAGAATAGCCTGGCTCCGGCGTACTACCCACACCGGTTTGCCTCGCCACTCTACGCGGATCATCTGGCCTTCTTCGAGTTTACTGATATCAACTTCAACTGGTGCACCGGCGGCCTTGGCTTTGGCGCTCGGATTCCATGATTTGATAAAGGGTACGGCGACAGCGACTGCACCTAAGCCTCCAACAACCGAGGTCGTCGCAGTCAGGAAGCGGCGTCGGCCGTTACTTACTGGCGCTTTGCTCATCCAACATTCTCCCATGTGCTCCCGCTCAGGATTATAGTTTCCTTCTGCGTCCCTGGAGCTTACGGCTAACTTTCTACGGAAAGACTCAACAGCTTATTGATTAAGAATTTTCATGCTGCTATTTATCGCGGCAAATGATAAAGAAAACCCTACTTTAAGACAAGGTAAACACCGCAAATGTGAGAGATTTGTGGGCATAATTTGCGTTTTCGTCAAGAGCAAAAAATGCAAAAAATCGTGCCAGTTTTTCAATAATTTTGACAATAAATGCAAAAAGCCCAGCCAATGGCTGGGCTTTGCGGTACACAGTAACCAGACAGAAGTCTGGTGCGTTGAATTAACGCTTAGAGAACTGTGGACGACGACGTGCTTTACGCAGACCAACTTTCTTACGTTCAACGCGACGAGCGTCACGAGTCACGTAGCCAGCGGCACGCAGAGCAGGACGTAGAGTCTCATCGTACTCCATCAGAGCGCGAGTGATACCGTGACGGATCGCACCAGACTGACCAGTGATACCACCACCTTTCACAGTGATGTACAGGTCCAGCTTCTCAGTCATTTCAACCAGCTCCAGTGGCTGACGAACAACCATGCGAGCAGTTTCACGACCGAAGTATTCTTCGATGCTGCGCTTGTTGATTACGATGTTGCCAGTACCCGGTTTGATGAAAACACGAGCAGCTGAGCTTTTGCGGCGGCCAGTGCCGTAGTATTGATTCTCTGCCATTGTCATCTTCCCCAATTAGATGTCTAGAACTTGTGGCTGCTGTGCAGCGTGGTTGTGCTCACTACCTGCGTAAACTTTCAGTTTACGGTACATAGCACGGCCTAGAGGACCTTTAGGAAGCATGCCTTTAACAGCGATTTCAATGATAGCTTCTGGCTTTTTGTCCAGCAGCTTGTCAAAGCTGATAGTTTTCAGACCGCCGATGTAACCAGTGTGACGATGGTACATCTTGTCAGTACGCTTCGCGCCAGTTACTGCAACTTTCTCAGCGTTGATAACAACGATGTAGTCACCAGTGTCAACGTGAGGAGTATACTCAGGCTTGTGCTTACCGCGCAGACGAGATGCGATTTCTGTTGCCAGACGACCCAGTGTTTTACCTTCAGCGTCTACAACATACCAGTCACGTTTTACAGTTTCTGGTTTAGCAACGAAAGTTTTCATGCTAATTCTTACCCAAATTTAAATAGTTTCACTTTCTAAGAACGCAAAGCGCTCTCTCTGTATAAAGAGCCCAGTCATCACCCCTTCGAGTGGTTGGCACTCCCGGCATAACGCCGTCACAGGTACGGTGGGTCGCAGGATTATACGGAAGCATGGGGAAAAAATCACCTTTTTTTCAAAAAAAGTTCTGTCTTTTCCCCTATGCATCAATCGGCAAATTCAGCTAAGCGAGATGCGGTCGTGCCAGATACTCATGACTCTGCATTTCAATTAAGCGGGAACAGCAGCGCTTAAACTCAAAACTCAGACGGCCGCTCTGGTACAGCTTCTCCATGCTGGTTTCAGCGGAGATGATCAGTTTGACATGCCGCTCATAAAATTCATCAACCATGGCAATAAAACGGCGGGACGCATCATCATCTTTTTCCGTCAGTACCGGCACATCTGAAAGCAGTACGCTGTGATACATCTGCGCAATTTCCATGTAATCGCTCTGGCTGCGCGCGCCCCGACACAATGCATCAAAAGTAAAATGAACCACGCCTTCAGCCTCATGGCACGTCGCAATCGGCCGGTCATGAATAATGATCTCACCGCCATCACGACGGGGCTCCACCGACAGCTGCACAAAGTAGTGCTTCATGTTCTCTGCCGCACTTGCATCCAGTGGCCAGTGATAAATCTCAGCCTGTTCCAGGGTACGGAGACGATAATCCACACCGGAGTCGACATTGACAATCTCACAATGCTCTTTAATGAGATCAATCGCAGGCAGAAAACGAGCACGCTGCAAACCATTACGATACAGCTCATCCGGCGGAATATTTGACGTTGCCACCAGCGTAATACCGCGACGGAACAGTGCCTGGAACAGGGTGCCCAGAATCATCGCATCCGTGATATCTGAAACAAAAAACTCATCAAAACAAATGATGTCTGTTTCCAGCTTAAAACGGTCCGCAACAATTTCCAGCGGATCAGTCTGGTGACCCAGAGACTGCATTTCCTTATGGACCCGGTGCATGAATCGATGAAAGTGCATCCGCATTTTGCGCTCTGTCGGCAAACAGTCGAAGAAAGTATCAACCAGATAAGTTTTGCCTCGACCGACCCCGCCCCAGAAATACAAACCTTTGACTGGTTTGACTGGCTCCTGCGTCTGACGCTTGAACAAGCGCCCGAGTAAAGTCGGCTTCTCTGATTCGGGCTTGGGTGCCAGCATCCGATGATAAAGATCATTGAGGTGAGCCACCGCCATCGCCTGAGCGGCGTCAGGCAAAAAGCCGGGGGTTTTCAGATCGTTTTGATAGCGTTGTTCCGGAGTCATCCTCATCCTGCTCAGTCGCTGGGAGGCATCGGTTTTCAGCACAACCCATGCCTCTGAATATTTCCATCTTTAGTCGTAGATAGTACCACGACACTTCATGTGCATGTATAGTAACTAAATAACCCCCTAATAAGCAGATGTGCTTATTAGATAAAAAAAACAGGTCTACCTGTTGTACTCACAGTCACAAGGAGTTTTTCATGGCTTGGATCTACGCGATTTTGATTTTTGTCGCAGGCGCGCTGGTCGGTGCCTTTGCCGCCCGTTTGGGGAATAAAAACCTGAAACAGCAAAAAGAGTTACAGAAAGAACTGGATAAAACCAAGTATCAGCTGGAGCAATACCGTCAGGAGCTTATCGATCATTTTGCCCGCAGTTCCGACCTGCTCGACAATCTGGCAAAAGATTACAGCAAACTTTACGAGCACATGGCCAAAACGTCTGCCGAGCTGATGCCGAACCTGCCTGAACAGGACAACCCTTTCTCACAACGGATCAGCACACTGACCGCTGTGGCGGAAGCCTCTGAGCCGGTCAGCCAGGAAGAACAGGAATCAACCCAACAGCCACGTGATTATGCCAATGGTGCATCGGGCCTGTTGAAAGCTGAAGAACGCGCGCTGGAAGAGCCAGCGAAAGCGAGCTGAGTCCTGATTGTCTGCCTGACCGTGTCGTACGTCTGAGACGCCACGGTCAGAGTCTGAGATTCACATTTTGTTTCAATCTTGATAATTCTCGGAACTTTGCCCGATTTTACCAGTCGTAATAAGCACTTGTTAAACCGGAGTTGAGTCACGATGAAAAAGCCTTTACTTGTATTGAGTGCGCTGGCGTTCAGTATTAGCGCAGTGATGTCCCCTGTCACAGCCTCTGCCGCTCTTCCTCTGGCTGTCAATGATCAGCAGCTACCCAGCCTGGCCCCGATGCTGGAGCAAGTCACCCCAGCCGTGGTCAGTATAGCCGTCGAAGGCAAGCATGTTTCCAAACAACAGATCCCTGAGCCCTTCCGCTACTTCTTCGGGCCCAATGCTCCCAGCGAGCAGTTGCAGGAACGTCCGTTCCGTGGCCTGGGTTCGGGAGTCATCATTGATGCAAATAAAGGATATGTGGTTACCAACCATCACGTGATTGACGGTGCGGATAAAATCATGGTTCAGCTCCATGATGGCCGGGAACTGAAAGCCGAACTCATCGGCAGCGACGAAATGTCAGATATTGCCCTACTTCGGCTGGAAAACACCAAAAATCTGAAAGCCATCAAAATGGCAGACTCAGATAAGCTGCGCGTCGGTGATTTCTCTGTCGCAATCGGAAACCCGTTCGGACTGGGCCAGACCGTCACTTCGGGGATTATTTCCGCCCTGGGGCGAAGCGGCCTGAACATTGAGAACTTCGAGAACTTCATTCAGACAGATGCTGCCATCAACAGCGGTAACTCCGGTGGCGCGCTGGTGAACCTGAATGGTGAGCTGATTGGCATCAATACTGCGATTCTCGGCCCGAACGGCGGGAACGTCGGTATTGGTTTTGCTATTCCGGTCAACATGGTGAAAAACCTGACCAGCCAGATCCTTGAATATGGTGAAGTCAAACGTGGCGTACTGGGTGTTCAGGGGGGAGAACTCACCTCCGAGCTTGCCGAAGCCTTTGGCTACGAAACAAACCATGGCGCCTTCGTCAATCAGGTGATGCCAGGCTCCGCCGCTGAAAAAGCCGGTCTGAAAGCTGGTGATATTATTGTTTCTGTGAATGACAAAGCAATTCGTACTTTTGGGGAACTGCGCGCCAAAATTGCGACCATTGGTGCCGGTAAAAAAGTGAAACTCGGCGTTCTGCGGGACGGGGACGAGATGACCTTTGATGTCACCCTGCAAGAAGCCGAAATGGCGAACCTGAAAGCAGACCACCTGCACCAAAGCCTGCAAGGTGCTGAATTCAGTAACACGACGTCTGCAGACAAAGTGAAAGGCGTTAAAGTCACCCGCATCGACCCTCAGTCGATGGCTGCACGCTACGGACTCAAAGAAGATGACATCATTATCGGTCTGAACCGACAGCCGATCCGGAATCTGGGAGAACTGCGTAAGGCACTCGATAAACAGCCTTCCGTTCTGGCTCTGGAGATCAGACGCGGCGATAACGAGCTCTACCTCATCATCCGATGAATCATCCGCACTCAGCATCAGTCCGGGCCTTTGCCCGGACTTTTCACATTTCTACATTTCTCGCAACTCCAGCCTGCTTCGACTTGTTGAAAACTGGATGTAAATGCTATTCTCAAGCGGTTTTTTAACTTTTTGCAATCAAAGCAAAGTGCAGGTCAATCAGGAGAGCATCAATGCTGGCATTTTTAGGTCGATCCGCCTTACTGGGCGTACTGACGGCTGGAGTACTGCTACTTGCTTTCCCGGGCCTGCGCAGCCAGATGTTTTCCCCGACAGCCGCACTGAACGGCCAGGTCACCGTTCCTCAGCAAATTTCGTTCAGCTATGCCGTCCGCCGGGCCTCGCCAGCAGTCGTCAATATCTATAACCGCCGCTACAACGCTGAAGACCGTCTGCAACTCAGTACTCAGGGGCTGGGCTCCGGGGTCATTATGAGTGAAAAAGGCTACATCGTGACGAATTATCATGTCGTCGCTGAAGCCGATCAGGTGATTGTCGCGCTGCAGGACAGCCGGATTTTTACCGCCCAGCTGATTGGGAAAGACAAACGCACGGATATCGCCGTACTGAAGATTCAGGCGGAAAACCTGCCCGTCATTCCGCTCAATCCGGATTATATGCCTTCTGTCGGTGACGTGGTGCTGGCGATCGGAAACCCGTACAACCTTGGCCAAACCACCACTTACGGTATTATCTCGGCCACCGGACGATCCGGGATGAGCTTTTACGGCCGCCAGGACTTCCTGCAGACCGATGCTGCCATCAATGACGGTAACTCAGGCGGTGCGCTGGTCAATACCCGCGGGGAACTGGTCGGAATCAATACAGCTTCATTCCAGCAGGCGACAGATATTGAAACCTATGGGATCTCCTTTGCAATTCCGTTCAAACTGACCCAGAAAATTATGAACAAGCTGATTGCCGACGGCCGGGTGATCCGCGGCTACCTCGGGATTGACGGGCGGGAAATCAATCCGGTGATGGCACGTCTTTATGATGCCGATCAGGTCAGCGGGATTATCGTGATGGGCATGGATCCCAACGGGCCTGCTTACAAGGCCGGCTTCAAGGTCCAGGATATTCTGGTGGAAATCGGCGATAAACCAGTGACTGACATGCGAAATGTCCTGGATATTGTCACCGAACTACGCCCCGGGACTTATGTCGAAATGACGGTCCTGCGCAACGGTAAGCCTAAAAAGCTCAAGGTTTTGATTGGCGACGAGCCGGACAGATAAGCAGAAAAGTGAAGAGAATACTGCGGCAGCAAGTGTTCAAGGTATGAAGCAGAAGTGTCCAGGCACAGCGTGCCGTGCCTGGAAAATTAAGATACGTAACTTATTCGCTGAAACGTTCGATCTGCATGCCCAGACCACGCAATTTCTCTTCAATCCGCTCATAACCGCGGTCGATATGATAAATCCGATCAACGATGGTTTCGCCTTTGGCAATGTTGCCGGCAATCACCAGGCTGGCTGAAGCCCGCAGATCCGTCGCCATAACCTGTGCCCCGCTCAGACCTTCAGTTTCACCACAGATCACGGTGTTTCCTTCGATCTCAGCGTGTGCACCCATCCGGATCAGTTCCGGAATATGCATGAAGCGGTTTTCAAAAATCGTTTCCGTGATGATCCCTGTGCCTTTCGCCACCAGGTTCAGCAATGAGAACTGAGCCTGCATATCGGTCGGAAAGCCCGGGTGCGGTGCAGTGCGGATATTCACAGCTTTCAGTTCACGATCGGTCATATCCAGACTGATCCAGTCTTCACCGGTTTCAATCAGGGCGCCAGCTTCTTCCAGTTTCGCCAGTGCTGCTTCCAGCAGAGACGGACGGGTATTACGGCAGACCACTTTTCCACCAGAGATAGCCGCAGCAACCAGGAATGTTCCGGTTTCGATGCGATCTGGCAGCACTTCATGATAACCGCCACCCAGACGTTCAACACCTTCAATGACGACAGTGTCGGAACCTGCACCGGTGATTTTGGCACCCATAGCATTTAGGAAATTAGCCGTATCAACGATTTCCGGCTCACGGGCCGCATTTTCGATGACGGTTTTACCGGTAGCCAGCGTCGCCGCCGACATAATCGTAACGGTCGCACCGACACTGATTTTATCCATCACGATATGTGCGCCTTTCAGACGGCCGTCAACTTCTGCTTTGACGTAACCTTCTTCCAGGGTGATTTTAGCGCCCAGTTGCTCCAGCCCGTGGATGTGCAGATCCACCGGACGTGCACCAATGGCACAACCACCCGGCAGAGACACCTGGCCCCGACCAAAGCGAGCAACCAGCGGGCCCAGCGCCCAGATAGAAGCGCGCATGGTTTTCACCAGATCATATGGCGCACAATATTCAGTAATATTGCTGGCATCGACATAAACAGAACCATTGCGTTCCACTTTAGCACCCAGACGGCTCAGCAGCTCCATCGTGGTGTCGATATCTTTCAGCTTAGGAACGTTGCCGACTTCTACCGGCTCCTCCGCTAACAGCGAAGCAAATAAAATAGGCAGGGCTGCATTCTTAGCACCTGATATCGCGACTTCGCCGCGTAAAGGGCCATTGCCCTGAATTCGAAACTTCTGCATTGGTTTTCTCTTACAAAGACATCAGCTTCTTGTCGCGCGCCCACTCTTCCGGAGTGTAAGCTTTAATGGACAAGGCGTGGATGGCATTACTGGCGATATGCGACATCAGGGGGGCATAAACCGCCTGCTGTTTTTTCACCCGGCTCATCCCTTCAAACATCGCGCCAACAGCAATCACCTGATAGTGGCTGCCTTCGCCGTTCACAATGACTTCGTCCAGCGCCAATGCATTCTCAAGAATTTGTTTAATTTCAGATGTTTCCACAAGCTATCCTCAACTACACTTCCATACAGGCAGCCAGCACCGTGTCGACATGACTAAGGCGGAGCAGCGTTAACAATTGTTCCGGCACTCCTTGCAACACCAGGTGACGTCCTGCCTGACTGAGTTCCCTTTGCAGGTGCAGCAACATCACCATGCCTGCAGAGTCTACCCGAGACAGGTCAGACAGATCGATCGTGACCTTAGCATCTTGTGGCATCCATTCACGTCTTTGCTGCCAAAAGGCTGGCACTGTGTCACGTTCCAGCGCCCCTGACAAGCGATAATGGCCATTTTCCAGCACTTGCCAATGGACGGATCCATGATTCATGCTCATTTTCCCTCTGGCTTGATTGGCTTAGCTGAAATCGCCCGAAGATCCCGGGTCACTTTGTCGATTCCTTCAGTCCGCAACCGGCCACTCCACTCACTTTGCTGCGTCGTGATCATGCTGACACCCTCTGCCACCATGTCATAACCCTGCCACTCGTTGCTTTGCTTATTCTTACGTAATTTAAAATTCAGACGAATAGGCGGGCGCTGAGGATCCAGGATATCCACGCGAATCGATACGATCGAACTGCTGGCCGGTATTTTCTTGGCCGGTTCGATCCGAATCTCCTGATCCGTGTACTGCGTCAGCACCTGTGCATAAGAAGCAACCAGATAATCAGTAAATGCATTCACAAACTCATTCCGCTGCTCTTTACTGGTCTGCTTCAACTGCGGCCCAAGAACCTTGTAAGCAGCATAACGGGTATTGATGTAAGGGAGCAGTTCCTGGCGAACCACGGTACGCAGGTGCTCAGGGTTTCGCTGAATCTGCGCCTGCTCTGCTTTCAGACGGGAAAATGTCTGCTGTGATACGGTTTCCATCATCCGATACGGATCGGTTTTATCAACCAGCGCCGCACTCGCAAACAACGGCAGACTGGCAAGAATCGCAAGCCAGAAGATTTTGAATACTTTCATTGTGAATTCCTTAGTCATCGCCATCTTTACCAATGCTGTAAAGTACCTGGCCAATCATCTCCTCCAGCACCAGGGCGGATTTGGTATCTTCAATGATGTCGCCGTCTTCCAGCATTACAATGCCTTCATCAACAAAGCCCGGCGTCATTCCCAGATACTGCTCTCCAAGCAGCCCTGATGTAAGAATGGCAGCCGAACTGGTTTCTGGGAAGTAACCGAACTTTTTATCAATCGCCAGTGTCACGACAGGAACATAAGTTGTCGTATCCAGCGTAATATCACTGACGGTGCCAATCGTGACCCCACCCACTTTCACAGGAGAGCGCACTTTCAGGCCGCCAATATTGTCAAACCGGGCCTTCAGGTTATACGTTTCTGAGCCGCCCAGATTTTTCACATCAGCGACCTGAAAAATCAACACCAGCAAAGCAACAATCCCTGCCAGGACAAAGGTGCCGACCCATAATTCTAATTGTCTGTTCTGTTGCATGATTAATTCCCAAACATGAGTGCTGTCAGCACAAAATCCAATCCTAGTACCGCCAGTGAAGAATTCACGACGGTCCGGGTCGTTGCCCGGCTGATCCCTTCAGATGTCGGTATGGCATCAAACCCGTTAAACACCGCAATCCAGGTCACGGTTATCGCAAAACAGATTGATTTGATCAGGCTGTTGCCAATGTCGTACCCCAATTCGACGGAAGACTGCATCACAGACCAGAAACTGCCGTGATCGATGCCTTTCCAGCTCACACCAACCAACTGGCCGCCCCAGATACCGATGGCAATAAACAGCATTGCCAGCAGCGGCATTGAAATTACCCCGGCCCAGAAACGCGGCGCAACTACACGGCGCAGCGGGTCGACAGCCATCATTTCCATGCTGGAAATCTGCTCCGTGGCTTTCATCAGACCAATTTCAGCGGTCAGTGCCGAACCGGCACGGCCGGCAAACAACAGCGCGGTGACCACAGGTCCCAGCTCACGCAGCAAAGACAAAGCCACCATCTGACCCAGGCTGGTTTCGGCACCAAAATCCACCAGGACGATATACCCCTGCAGGCTGAGCACCATCCCGATAAATAAACCGGAAACCATAATGATTGCGACGGACAGCACACCAACGGTATAGAGCTGTTTCATCAGCAGCGGAAACATTTTGGCAGGCTGCGGCTTACTCACCAGCGCACCAAACAGCAACAAGGTTGCCCGTCCCATGGTCCGGCAGCGGGACAGTGAACGATGTCCCAGCCGAGCAACAAAATCCGTTAACATATTATGAAAATACCTTTATTTGCGATGTCGTGTTCATCACGCAGTTAAGAGACCGGCTGACTGAACAAATCCTGCTCCAGTGACTGAGCAGGAAACTTGAAAGGAACGGGGCCATCCGCATTGCCATCCAGAAACTGCCGGACTCTGGGATCCGGGTTTGAATTCAGCTCGTCCGGGGTTCCGCTACCGATGATCTTTCCGCCCGACAGCAGATACACATGATCAGCAATGCTCATCACCTCCGGCACATCGTGCGACACAATCACAGAGGTAATGCCCAGAGCATGGTTCAGGCTGTGGATCAGCTTCACCAAAACACCCATGGTAATGGGATCCTGTCCGACAAAAGGCTCGTCATACATAATGAGATCTGGGTCCAGAGCTATGGCTCTTGCCAGTGCCGCCCGACGCGCCATCCCGCCGGACAACTCATTCGGCATCAGGTTGGCGGCACCGCGCAGTCCGACCGCTTCCAGCTTGAGCAAGACCAGCGTGCGCAGCAGATCTTCCGGTAAGTCGGTGTGCTCCCGCAGCGGAAATGCCACATTGTCAAACACCGTCATATCGGTAAATAAGGCGCCTGACTGAAACAGCATACTCATCCGCTTGCGTACCTGATACAGCGCACGGCGCGATAAAGAAGGGATGTTCTGGTCTTCAAACCAGACTCCGCCCTGATCCGGCATCAGTTGCCCACCGATCAGACGAAGCAGTGTCGTTTTACCGATTCCTGACGGCCCCATAATGGCGGTAATCTTCCCCTTCGGGACAGTCAGCGACACATCATCAAAGATGTTGCGCTCACCCCGTGAGAACGTCAGGTGATCAATTCGAATTAGCGCTTCGGTTGCTGTCATAACCTTCCCAATCACCTGCTGAGATAATCCATCCGGGATCAGCCGCAATACAGGCATAAATGAATATTATTAAATAGTTATCTGAGTCGGGTTGATCATAGGTAGAATCCCCGGCCAACTCAAGGCAACGGCTGTCAGAACGTTGTGATTTTTCAGCCCAACGGTCGGACTGGCTGCACTTGCCGTTCAACAACTCATTTTATGAACCGTGTTTTTTATATCATAACTGACCTGAATAGAACCAATACCCGACGTAATTCATTTTTTACTTCAGTAATTTTCGGCGGAAGTCCGCCATTCCCACACGAAGATCACAACCAGAGCCGTAAATACTCAAGGCTTTTCCTTCCATTTTCGTCAGTGAAACGTCAAAATTGCTCTCTTAAAAATCGCTCACAGAAAAAATGAAATAAGGGATAATAATGCTTGAAGCCATCGTGTTGCTCTGTATCGGACTCGCGTTACTGGTATGGAGTGCAGATCGTCTTGTCTTTGGATCAGCAGCCTTGGCAAAAAACCTGGGGGTCGCCCCGCTGATTATCGGGATGACGATTCTGGCAATGGGCTCCTCTGCCCCGGAAATGATGGTTTCCGCCACTGCAGCCCTGGCAGGCAAAACTGATACTGCCGTCGGCAACGTGTTGGGTTCAAATATTGCCAATATTGCGTTAATTCTGGGCCTGACTGCGATTTTAAAACCCTTATCCATCAGTTCAGGGATTATTCGCCGTGAACTCCCGTTGATGATGGTGGTCACACTGATTGCCGGTGCACTGCTATGGGACAGCTATCTGGGGTTCTTTGAAGGTGTCCTGCTGGTTGTTCTCTTTATCATTTTTATCCTGGCGATGCTGAAAATCAGCAAAAGCAACAGCAACAGCAATAAAGATCAGGACATCCTCTTAGAAGAACAGGAATCAGAAATCCCGGACGGGGTCAGTAATATGGCAGCCGTCGTCTGGGTCATCATCGGTCTGGTCCTGCTGCCTTACGCTGCAGGCATGCTGGTTGACTCGGCAGTCATCATTGCCAAACACTTCGGCATGAGCGATCTGGTGATCGGACTGACCATCATTGCTGTCGGCACCAGCCTGCCAGAGCTAGCGGCATCCATCGCCAGTATTTACAAGGGTGAGGATGACATGGCCGTCGGGAACATCATCGGTTCCAATGTATTTAACATTTTGGCTGTCATGGGAATCCCAGGGCTCCTGAATCCTTCAGTACTCAGCCCGCTGGCTATGGGCCGCGACTTTTATATTATGCTGGGCGTCTCTGTCCTGCTGGTTCTGATGGCGCTGGGCAAGCGTCGTCGAATCAATCGTTTTGAAGGCCTGGTGCTGATTTTATGCTTTGTCGCTTACCAGGGTTATCTGCTTTATAATCTGTCAGCCTAACAGAGAGCGAAACTATGCCTGATTCCTTTGACTACGGCCGGATTGGCCGCCGCGTAATTGAAATCGAATCGACAGCCCTCAAGGGGCTGTCCCAGTATATCAACGGTAGCTTCAGCGAAGCCTGCCGGCTGATTCGCCGTTGTCAGGGCAAAGTGATCGTGATGGGAATGGGCAAATCCGGCCATATCGGCAATAAAATTGCTGCCACACTGGCCAGCACAGGGACCCCATCCTTTTTTGTTCATCCGGGAGAAGCCAGCCATGGCGATCTGGGGATGCTGGATAAACGCGATATTGTTCTGGCAATTTCAAATTCCGGCGAAGCCGGCGAGATTCTGACCCTGCTCCCGGTCATCAAACGCCAGGGCATTCAGATGATTGCGATGACAGGCAAACCAGAATCCACCATGGCCCGGCTGGCTCAGGTGCATTTACAGATTACAGTCTCTCAGGAGGCCTGCCCGCTAAATCTGGCACCTACTTCCAGCACCACAGCAACCCTGGCCATGGGAGACGCGCTGGCCATTGCACTGATGGAAGCACGCGGCTTCACCGCCAACGATTTCGCTCTCTCCCACCCAGGCGGTGCGCTGGGACGAAAACTGCTGCTGCGGATCAGCGATGTCATGCATAGCGGCGAACGTCTGCCCGTCGTCCATCAGGATGCCAGCATTAAAGATGCCCTGCTGGAAGTGTCCCGTCAGGGACTTGGCATGACCGCTATTGTTGATGATAACCAGCAGTTAAGCGGCATTTTTACAGATGGCGACCTGCGCCGCCTGCTCGACAAACGTATCGATATCCATCAGACCCCGATCGGTGAGGTCATGTCACCGAATCCGAGCACGATTTCCTCTCAGGTCCTGGCTGCCGAAGGCCTGAAACTGATGGAAGAAAGAAAAATCAATGGCCTGCTTGTTGTGGATGATCAGCAACTGGTGGGCGCTCTGAACATGCATGACCTGCTCAGAGCCGGAGTAATGTAATGACAAATGCCATGCAAACAACATTGTACGGGCCAGTCCCGGATGCAACTTTCAACACAGCCAAAAATATCCGTCTGCTGATCTGCGATGTGGACGGGGTATTTTCTGATGGCCGGATCTACATGGGTAACCACGGTGAAGAACTGAAAACCTTTCATACCCGTGACGGCTACGGCATCAAATCTCTGATGGCGGCCGGTGTGGAAGTCGCCATCATTACCGGCCGCCGTTCACAAATTGTCGAAGACCGGATGTCCGCACTGGGGATCCGTCATGTCTATCAGGGACAGGACAACAAGCTGGCTGCGTATCGGGATCTCACAGAAAAACTGGCTATCGCGCCGGAACATACCGCCTATATCGGTGATGATCTGATTGACTGGCCGGTCATGGCCGAAGTCGGACTGTCCGTTTGTGTTGCCGATGGCCATCCGCTTCTGGCACAGCGCGCCAAGCTGACCACCCGGATCAAAGGGGGTTACGGCGCCGTACGTGAGGTGTGCGATCTGATTCTGGAAGCACGCGGTGAGCTGGATCAGCATAAGGGACTGAGCATATGACGTTTAACCGGCTGCTCTATGCGCTCCTGATCGTCCTGTGCGCATGGACCGGTTACTACCTGCTCCAGAAACACTGGCAACAGGAAACACAGATCGCCCCGGATACTGAAAAACCAATCTTCACGGGTACTGGGGTCAGAAATACCTCATATACCGAGTCGGGCATTCGCAGTTATCGGATCGAATCTGAGACGCTGGAGTATTTCAATCTCAGCGGCAACACGGATTTCCAACAGCCGGTGATTTGGGTTTACAAAGACGGCGATGAAACCGAATGGCGTATCAGTGCAAATCACGCCACACTAAATAAAGAACACATCCTGCAGATGTCTGGTAATGTAAGAATCTTCAACCTGTTACCCGACTCCGCCATTGAAGCAATAAAAACAGATACACTGCGGCTGGATTTAATCAGTAAAGATTTCGATACGCCCGATCCGGTTACGATTACCGGCAGCGCCTTTCAGAATGAAGGGATTGGCATGAAAGGCAATATGGAGCGCAGTGTGGCGACCCTGATGAACAATGTAAAAGGTAGATATGAAGCTTTGCAAAATTAGCGCCCTGCTTTGCCTGGCAGTCAGCACATCCGGCTGGGCATTAAGCAACGATACCGAACAACCAATTTACATCAATTCGGATAGTCAGGAACTGGACATCCAGAAAAATGTGGTGACGTTCACCGGCAATGTCACGCTGCGTCAGGGCAGTATTGATATTCGCGCGGACAAAATTGTCGTCACCCGCCAGACTCAGAACGGTGATCAGCAAACCATTGATGCTTATGGCTCACCCGCCACGTTTTTCCAGAAAATGGATGATGGCAAGCCAATCAATGGTTCCGCGATGCAAATGCGCTACGAGACCGCCACCGAGTTCCTGAAAATGACGGATAAAGCCGTGCTGGTTCAGGAAGGCAGTGAAATTAAGGGCAAAACCATCAGCTATAAGATTGATGAGCAGAAACTGGTTGCCACCAGCGGCGGTCAGCAGCGGGTGATCACGATTTTGCAGCCAAATCAGCTCAAGCAAAAACCATAAATAAAGAGAACGAATGTCAAAGTTAACCGCAACCCATCTGGCAAAAAGTTACAACGGGCGCAAAGTCGTATCCGATGTCAGCCTGGAAGTGGAGTCCGGCAAGATTGTCGGTCTGCTCGGCCCGAACGGGGCTGGCAAAACCACATCGTTTTATATGATTGTGGGCCTGGTCGCCCGCGATGCCGGCTCAATCACCATTGACGATCATGACATCAGCCTGCAGCCCATGCATAACCGAGCCCGGATGGGGATCGGATATCTGCCGCAGGAAGCATCGATCTTCCGTCGCCTGACAGTCCATGACAATCTGATGGCCGTGCTGCAGACCCGCTCTGAGCTCTCTAAAGCCGAACGTCAGGACAAGCTGGAAGAACTGTTGGACGAATTCAACATTCAGCACATCCGTAACAGTCAGGGCATGGCGCTGTCCGGTGGTGAGCGCCGCCGGGTTGAAATCGCCCGTGCTCTGGCGGCGAACCCGAAATTCATCCTGCTGGATGAACCCTTTGCCGGGGTCGATCCTATCTCTGTGATCGATATCAAGAAGATCATTGAACACCTGCGAGATCGCGGCCTCGGCGTCCTGATCACGGACCATAATGTCAGGGAGACGCTGGACGTTTGTGAGCATGCTTACATTGTCAGTCAGGGGCAGCTCATCGCCCATGGAACGCCCGCTGAAGTGCTGAATGATGAGCATGTGAAACGTGTCTATCTGGGAGACCAGTTCCGTCTATAGTTATAGATAAAAGGGCACAAGAGAGGTAAGCTGACCCACAAGCGATTCATACAATAATCACAAGGTGTCTGTACACACATGAAAACTTCGCTCCAGCTTAAGCTAGGTCAACAATTGGCAATGACGCCGCAACTGCAACAAGCCATTCGCTTGTTGCAACTGTCGACACTGGACCTGCAACAGGAAATCCAGGAAGCCTTAGATGCCAACCCTTTGCTGGAGCTCGACGAGAGTCATGACAACGACACCACATCCTCAGATAATGATGAAATCCGTGCGGAAAGTGCAAACGGCAAGGATGATTCAGTCGAACAATACGACGAGATCAGTAGTGACAGCTTTGACACCTCTGAAGTCATTGAACAGCGGGAAATGCCTTCCGATTTACCCGTTGATACCACCTGGGACGACGTCTACAGCGCGGGTACCGGCAGCACCGGAATTGCCCCCGATGATGATATGCCGGTCTATCAGGGGGAAACCACGGAAACCCTGCAAGATTACCTGATGTGGCAGCTGGAGCTGACCCCGTTCAGCGATACCGACCGTGCCATCGCCTTCGCCATCATTGATGCCATTGATGACAAGGGCTATCTCACCTGCAGTTGTGAAGACATTCTTGAGAGCATGGGCGATGAAAACGTCGAGCTTGATGAAGTCGAAGCCGTGCTGAAACGGGTTCAGCAGTTTGACCCGCTCGGTGTTGCCTCGCGCAGCCTTCAAGAATGCCTGTTACTTCAGCTGGCAACCTATCCGGAAGACACTCCGTGGCTGAATGAAGCCAAAACGATTCTGACTCAACACCTCGACTTGCTGGCAAACCGTGATTACCGCCAGCTGATGCGCGATACCAAGCTCAAGGAAGATGAGCTGAAAAACGTGATGTCCCTGATCCACTCGCTGGATCCGCGTCCCGGAAACCGGGTCGTCGCCTCTGAGACCGAATATGTTGTTCCGGACGTGTCCGTCTTCAAGGACAAAGGCAAGTGGGTGGTCACCATCAACCCCGACAGCGTGCCTCGCCTGCGGGTGAATGAGCAATATGCAGCGCTGAGTAAACACACGCGAAACAGCGCAGACAGCCAGTTTATTCGCAGTCACCTGCAGGATGCCAAGTGGCTGATCAAAAGTCTGGAAAGCCGGAATGAAACCCTGCTCAAAGTTGCCCGCTGCATTGTGGAGCACCAGCAGGACTTTTTCGAATACGGCGAAGAAGCCATGAAGCCGATGGTTCTGAACGACATCGCACTGGCCGTCGATATGCACGAATCCACCATTTCCCGGGTCACAACGCAGAAATATATGCATACCCCCCGGGGTATCTTTGAGTTGAAATTCTTCTTTTCCAGCCATGTCAGTACGGATAACGGGGGTGAATGTTCTTCCACCGCGATCCGAGCACTGGTGAAGAAATTGGTTGCGGCCGAAAATCAGGCCAAACCTTTGAGTGATAGCAAAATAGCGACATTACTGGCGGATCAAGGCATCATGGTGGCCCGACGTACTATTGCCAAATACCGTGAATCGCTTGGTATCCCGCCTTCAAGCCAAAGAAAGCGCCTGCTCTGAGGAGAGAGGCAGCAAAAGGAGGAAGATGTCTATGCAAATTAATCTCACTGGTCACCACATTGAAATCACCCCTTCGCTGCGTGAATATGTGACAACCAAGTTCGATAAGCTGGAGCGCTTTTTCGATAAGATTAACAACGTGCATGTGGTCCTGAATGTGGAGAAATTGCAGCAAATCGCCGAGGCGACCCTTCACATTAACGCCGGTGAAATCCATGCGAGAGCAGATTCTGAAAATATGTATGCTGCAATTGACCAATTAACTGATAAACTGGTCCGTCAACTAAACAAACACAAAGACAAACTCAATAGTCATTAACATGCAACTGAGTCGAGTATTAAGCCTGGACTGCACCAAGAGTGCAGTCCACTGCTCCAGCAAAAAACGCGCGCTGGAAATTATCAGCGAAATCGCCGGCCAACATTTAAACCAAAACCCTCAGCCACTGTTTGAGTGCATGCTGAACCGGGAAAAAATGGGCAGCACCGGGATCGGTAACGGCATCGCGATACCCCATGGCCGCATCAGCGACAGTGAGCAAGCCATTGCTGTTCTGATCCAATGCCAGCAACCCATTCAGTTTGATGCCATCGACAATCAACCGGTCGATCTGTTGTTTGCACTGCTGGTTCCGGATGCTCAATGCAAAGAGCACCTGAAAACTTTGTCCAGTATGGCCGAAAAACTCAGTGATAAAACCATCCTGAAACAGCTGCGGGCCGCGAAAAGCGACGAAGAGCTTTACCAGATCATGACCACAGAGCCCTCTTAACCGGCACAAGGAAAGCCCGTCATGAAATTGATGATAGTCAGTGGCCGCTCAGGCTCAGGAAAATCAGTTGCCCTGCGGGTACTGGAAGACCTCGGATACTATTGTGTCGATAACCTGCCGGTTCACCTGCTTTCCGATCTGATCAAAACACTGGACCCGCTCACCCAGAATGTCGCTGTCAGCGTTGATGTGCGCAATATGCCGGCCGATCACGATATTACCAGTGGCGTTCTGCACGATGTACGTCAGCAGGCAGATGTCAGCCTGCTGTTTCTCGATGCAGACGATAAAACCCTGGTGAAGCGCTACAGTGAAACCCGGCGTCTGCATCCATTATCCCGCCAGAATATGAGCCTGGAAGAAGCCATTCAGGCAGAAAGCGCCTGGTTGGCCAATCTCAAGGAACAGGCTGATCTGGTGCTGGATACCACACAGCTATCGATTCATGATCTGAGTGAGACCGTGCGTGCCCGGGTACTGGGACGTGAATCCCGTGAACTGGTGATGGTCTTTGAATCCTTCGGCTTCAAACACGGTCTGCCGACCGATGCAGACTTCGTCTTTGATGTTCGTTTCCTGCCTAATCCGCACTGGGTTCCGGAACTGAAACCACAGACGGGCCTTGACAGTGCTGTTCAGGATTACCTCGCCAGCCACCATGAAGTTTCCCAGCTGATCTATCAGATCCGTAACTTCCTGGAGAACTGGCTGCCGATGCTGGAGAAAAACAACCGCAGTTATGTCACGGTTGCCATTGGCTGCACCGGTGGTCAGCACCGGTCGGTCTATGTCGCCCAGCAACTGGCAGAGTATTTCCGGCATCAGGGCCAGCAGGTTCAGATCCGGCACCGGACCCTGGAACAACAGACAAAACAGAAGCATTGAGCATGAGTACAGTCAGCCGAGAACTATTCATCAAAAATCGCCTGGGCCTGCACGCCAGAGCTGCAATCAAACTGGTCGAACTGGCCCAGAGCTTTGAATCGACCGTCACCGTCACCAACGCAGACAAGTCTGCGACCGCGGACAGTGTGATGGGACTGTTGATGCTGGAGTCGGCGCAGGGACAGAAAATCACCGTCAGCGCCGAAGGCAGTGATGCCAGTGCCGCGCTGGAAGCCGTCACTTCCCTGATTGAAAACGGCTTTGATGAAGATAGCTGACCGCTGTCCCGTTGCTTTGTGAACAAAACATTTGCCGCGAATTGTGCTGAAATCGCTTTGAATTGCGGCAATATGAACCTTTCTGACAATACTCTACCGCTTTTCAGACTCTTCCGGAATTGTCCCGCCATCTGGTGAAATCTCAGTAAGATTTCAGATCCAATGAGACAAAGGACACATTATTGCGTTAATATTCAGCTTATTGCGCCATTTTCCGTCCGCTTTCATTTGAGCGCCGGACATATTCACGAAGCAAGGTAGTTCTCATGGCGGACGTTTTCGAACAAGATCAGACCCACCAGACGCTGCAACAAGTCAACCAGGCCCTGGAACGAGGGATGTTCGTGCACGTCAGGCGAATGCTGCAGGATATGGAGCCGGAAGACATTGCCCACCTGCTTGAAGCCTGTCCGCCGAAAGAGCGCCAGGTGCTCTGGCAACTGACTGATCCGGAAGAACAGGGCGAGATCCTCGACGAACTGTCTGAAGATGTCAAAGACGGCATCGTCGCCATGATGGCCCCGGAAAAGCTGGCGGCCGTTGCTGAAGGTATGGAAAGCGATGACGTCGCTTACGTCCTGCGTAGCCTGCCGGACCGGCGGTTCCAGGAAGTTCTGGCGCAAATGGATGCCGCCGATCGACACCGGATCGAACTGGCGCTGGCCTATCCGGAAGAAAGCGCCGGCGGTATGATGAGTACCGACTTCGTCACAATTCGCGGCGATGTAACCGCAGATGTGGTGCTGCGTTACCTGCGGATGAAAGGCGAACTGCCGGAAGCGACCGACGCCCTGTACGTAGTTGACGAAAATAATGTGCTGATTGGTCACCTCTCACTCGCCACTCTGATCACGACCCAGCCTGATGTACAAATCAGCGAAGTGATGGACGACCCGGATGAAGCCATCAATGTCGACATGGACGACAGCGAAGTCGCGAATCTGTTCGAGCGCCGGAACTGGCTGTCAGCCCCAGTCGTTGATGCCAATAATCAGCTGGTCGGCCGGATCACCATTGATGATGTGGTTGATATCATCCGTGAAGATGCCGAACACTCCATGATGAGTATGGCGGGTATGGATGATGACGAAGACACCTTTGCCCCCGTGATGAAATCAGCCCGTCGCCGCAGTATCTGGCTGGGTGTGAATGTTCTGGCAGCCCTGGCTGCGGCATCGGTTTCCAATATGTTCGAAGATACACTGGACAAGATGGCAGCCATTGCCGTCCTGATGACGATTGTGCCTTCCATGGGCGGTGTGGCTGGCAACCAGACCGTCGCCCTGGTGATCCGTGGTCTTGCCGTGGGCCACATCGGGGATTCCAACACCCGCTGGCTGCTGAGCAAAGAAGCCCGGGTCGGCCTGATCAACGGGATTCTCTGGGCCTGTATCATTGGCGGTGTGGTCATGTTGTGGAAAGGCAATGTGATGCTGGGCGGTATTATTGCCGGGGCCATGATGACTAATCTGCTGGTTGCCGGGGTGGCTGGTGTCGGTGTCCCCATTATTCTCAAGAAACTGGACATTGACCCCGCACTGGCAGGCGGCATGGCACTGACCACCATTACCGACATTGTCGGATTGTCGGTCTTCCTCGGCCTTGCAACCGTCTTTATCACCTGACAAGTGACAGCACAGAAACAAAAAAGGTCTGGCACTGCCAGACCTTTTTTATACGACAATTTTATACGCTAAACGCTGCTATTCGCCCGCGATCTTCATTGATTCGAGCAAGACCGATCCAGTCTGGATCTGGCTGCGTGTTTCCGTATCTGTGCCGATCGCCACAATGTTGGTCATCATGTCTTTCAGATTGCCAGCGATCGTGACTTCACTGACCGGGAACTGGATTTCGCCCCGCTCGACCCAGAAACCGGCTGCACCACGGGAATAATCACCGGTCACAATGTTCACGCCCTGCCCCATCAGCTCGGTCACCAGGAAGCCTGTATCCAGCTTGCGCAGCATCGCCTGAAAATCTTCACCGGTACTGGACACCAACCAGTTGTGAATACCACCGGCATGTCCCGTTGGCTGACGCCCCAGTTTCCGGGCTGCATAGCTGGTCATCAGGTAGGTTTTCAAAACCCCGTCCTGAATAATTTCCCGGTCATGAGTTGCCAGACCTTCACTATCGAAAGGCGTACTGGCCAATCCGCGCAGCAGGTGCGGCCGCTCACTGATATTGAGCCAGGACGGAAAAATCTGCTCATCCAGCATATCCAGCAAAAAGGTCGATTTCCGGTACAGGTTTGCACCGCTGATCCCCATCACCAGATGACCAAACAGCCCGGTCGCAATATCCGATGCAAACATCACCGGCGCCTGACGGGTGGTCAGTTTCTGTGGATCAATACGGCTGACGGTACGCTCGGCAGCATGGCGCCCGACCTGCTCCGGCGACCACAAATCAGAAGTACGTCGCGCCAGCGTGTAGCTGTAATCTCGCTCCATATCCCCGTTTTTGCCTTCCGCAATTACGCTGCAACTGATGCTGTGGCGACTGCTCGCATAACTGGCCAGCATGCCATGGCTATTACCGTAAACCCGAACGCCGTAGTGGCTGTCATAACTGGCACCGTCACTTTGTTTGATCCGGCTGTCAGCATCCAGCGCAGCCTGTTCGGCAGCAATTGCGATAGAAGCGGCATGATCCGGCTCGGGTTCATCCGGATGGAAAAGATCCAGATCCGGAATATTCCGGGCCATCAGTTCCGCAGGGCCGGGACCAGCATAAGGATCTTCCGAGGTATGGCGGGCAATTTCCAGCGCCGCAGCCACAGTCTGAGCTATCGCGGCTTCGCTGAGATCAGAAGTCGAGGCGCTGCCTTTTTTCTGGCCGCGGTACACGGTAATCCCCATGGCACCATCACTGTTGAACTCAACGTTTTCAACCTCACACAGGTGCGTCGAGACACTGATCCCTGTTGACTTGTTAATCGCCACTTCGGCAGCATCTGCCTGCTGACCAGCCAGTTCCAGAGCTCGGGCGACTGCCTGTTCCAGCTCGCGGCGTTGCTGAGCGACTTGTTGTTTCACATCCATAGCCATCATTTAATCTGTACTGTTTTCCTAAGGATAACACTCAAGGGAATTAAAATGCGCCCAAATTCAACCTGAAACTGATAAAATAGAGACATTGAAGTCAGTCATGAGCCTGTTATGAGTCGTAAAAACAAGAGAGCCCCCTGGGAAGAGGAAGAGGAAATCATCTGGGTCAGTAAATCCGAGATGAAACGTGACATGGAAGCCCTGCAGAAAATGGGCGAAGAGCTGGTCAAGCTCAAGCCAAATGCCCTGGCAAAAGTACCGGTCAGCGAAGACCTGCTGCGTGCCATTAAAGATGCGCACCGGTTCAAGCAGGAAGCTTATCGTCGCCAGTTACAGTTGATTGGCAAACTCATGCGAAATGAAGACATTGAGCCGATTCAGACTGCACTGGATAAACTGAACAACAAACATGCTCAGGTCACTGCACAACTGCACAAGCTGGAAACCCTGCGGGATCGCATGATTGACGACGGCGACAGCGTCATCAATGAAGTGATGGATGCTCACCCGGAAGCTGATCGTCAGCAACTGCGTCAGCTTGTTCGCATGGCTAACAAAGAAAAAGCACAGAACAAACCCGCCAAAGCCTATCGCGAGATCTTCCAGATCCTGAAAGGTCTGTACATCACTGACTGATGTATCCGATACGCTTTGCTGCGAATAAAAATGCCAGCATTTCGCTGGCATTTTTTATGCTTGTTTCGGTCGCAATACTACAGAATTTACTGTGTACCACCCACAGTCATCGATTCCAGTTTCAGCGTCGGCTGGCCGACACCAACCGGAACACTCTGACCCGCTTTGCCGCAGACGCCAACCCCGCGGTCAATCTCCAGATCATTACCGACCATCGACACTTTCTGCATGGCTTCGATACCGCTGCCGATAAGCGTCGCGCCTTTAATCGGACGCGTAATTTTACCGTTTTCAATCAAATACGCTTCAGACGCGGAGAATACAAACTTGCCTGAAGTAATATCGACCTGACCACCGCCAAAATTCGGCGCATAAATACCTTTCGAGACACTGGCAATAATTTCTTCCGGGGTATGCTCGCCCGGCAGCATATAAGTATTGGTCATGCGTGGCATCGGCAGATGCGCATAGGATTCACGGCGACCGTTCCCCGTTGGGTTTACCCCCATCAGGCGCGCATTCAGTTTATCCTGCATGTAACCTTTCAGCTTGCCGCCTTCCACCAGCACATTGTACTGACCCGGTGTGCCCTCATCATCGATATTCAGAGAGCCCCGGCGATCTGCCAGGGTGCCGTCATCCACAATGGTACACAGGCTGGAGGTCACCTGCTGTCCCATCTGACCGGAGAACATAGAAGAGCCTTTTCGGTTAAAGTCGCCTTCCAGGCCATGGCCCACAGCTTCATGCAGCAATACACCAGGCCATCCGGCCCCAAGGACCACCGGCATGGTTCCGGCAGGTGCCGGATCCGCATCTACATTAATCAATGCCTGACGCAGGGCTTCATCGGCATACTGAAGGGCAACAGATTTACCATCCGTTTCCGTTTTAAAGTACTGGTAGCCGAACCGGCCGCCACCACCCGCACTGCCGCTTTCCCGCTTGCCATTTTTTTCGATCAGCACACTGACCGAAAAACGGACCAGCGGACGGATGTCTGCGGCGTAAGTACCGTCAATGGCAGCCACCAGCACCTGTTCATAGACACCGTTGATGCTGACGGAAACTTCTTTCACCAGTGGTTCTTTGGCACGAATGTAAGCATCCACTTCCTTCAGGAGGGCTATTTTATCCTGCCGTTCAATACTTTCCAGCGGATTGACCGGTGCGTAGACCGCAGGCACCGGAGAAGCTGCCAGTGTTTTGACTTTCCCTTCTCCGCCGCTGCGCGCAATCCCGCGCGCTGCTTTCGCACTTTGCGTCAGAGCCAGCTTGCTGATTTGATCCGAATAGGCAAATCCGGTTTTTTCACCGGAGACCGCACGAACCCCGACCCCCCGGTCAATATTGAATGAACCATCCTTGATAATGCTGTCTTCCAGGACCAGTGACTCATGCCAGCTGGACTGAAAATAGATGTCGCCATAATCCACATTACGGGCGGTCATCAGGGCCAGAATCTGGCTGAGATCTTTACGCTCAAGTCCGGACTGGGCCAGCATGGTCTGTTCTACGGTTTCCAGCATCATTGCCTTTACTCTTCTGTGTTGCACTGCTGCACCTGAAATCGGGTGTGTTGCAGCAATGGCATATTGGTTCGAATCTGCTCACTCAGGCCCAGATCGATCTCCGCGGCGACAACCCCCGTTCCCTGCTCCTGGCAGGCAACCACCTGTCCCCAGGGATCCACAATCATGGAGTGCCCCCAGGTTTCCCGGCCCTGGTTATGCTCGCCCCACTGCGCGGCTGCCACAATCCAGCACTGCGTTTCGATCGCTCTGGCGCGCAGCAGGATATCCCAGTGCGCCTTACCGGTGACTTTCGTGAAGGCCGCGGGGACAACGATAATGTCTGCGCCCTGAGCCCGCAGCGCACTGTAGAGCTGCGGAAAACGCACATCATAACAGATTGACAGTCCGATGTTGCCGAAAGGTGTTTTCACAACCCGGACCGCACCACCCGGCCGGAAGGTATCCGACTCCCGATAGCTGTGGTGACGATCGGCCACCTCCACATCAAACATATGCAGTTTGTCGTAATGCGCCTCCAGCTCTCCCTGATCATTGAACAGCAGCGCTGTGGTCGTCATAGCACCATCATCGCGACGAACCGGCATCGAGCCAATGAGCAGCCAGATCCCCAGCTGCTTCGAGATTGCCGCCAGTTCAGATTGTAAAGGTCCGTTGCCCAGAGGCTCCGCATGACGTTCATAATCCTGACGCGTCCCAAAGACCAGGCAGTTTTCCGGGGTCACAACGAGCTTGGCGCCCTGGAGCTGTAACCCTTTCAGCTTCTTCTTCAACTGCGCCAGATTCACCTCAGGATCCGGCCCGGAATTCATCTGTACAACACCCACTTTGGCCATCACATACTCCATTATGAATTGATTTTCTTATCATTATGACCTCAACTTTCCTTTCAGGTAAAGTCGGGCATGTCCTTTCGCAGTCGGTTTAAGGGGTCGCTTGTTGTTTCAGCGATTCCGGAACCTTGAATTCCCCGGTAAAGCGGGACTGCTCGGTCACGGTCGGTGACTCAATCGGTCCGCTCACCACATAGTTTATCTGGGTAAAGACGTCCACAACCGGCGACAGTGCCGTCGAAATCGCAAACACGACAATCGCCGTCTGAGGCGCCACGGCAAATGCCGTCAGCACCGGAATCCCTGAAGTCAGATCCGGAATAAATTTCACCCGCGCATTCACCGTTTCATCTACCAGATTAGCACTTCCCTGAATATACATATCCCCGGCCAGTGCCTTCATTTCGACATCATCGGTGCGGAAAAGGCCATTTTCAATTCGCCCGGAGCCTTTGATGTAGTCAAAAGCCATGCCATCATCAAACACGCCAGTGAAATCGAGCTGCATCTTACGAATAATCGAGTCCAGACTGAACAGCCCCAGAATCCGCCCGGCACCGCCCACATCCCGGATCACCCCTTTCCCGGTTTCTGTTTTGAGTTCACCGGTCAGGGTTTCACGGTGCATGGACCAGGGCGCACCCTGCCACTGAATAGAGGCATAACTCTTAAAGCTGGCATCCTGAATACCGCCGGAAACGCCTAAACGTCCCATCAGTTCAGAACTGTCTTCACCGGAAATATCAAAAGCAATCTGAGTTTCATTCTGATACTGACTCATGGTCCAGTGGCCATCCAGACTCAGCGACGTGGTCCCCGAATCCAGCTGCAGCTCCTCCAGAATCAGCGTCTGATCCTCACGGCGCAGACGCCCGCTCAGCGCCCCCAGGCGATAGCCCTGCAACCACAGATCTTTCACCTTCACATCCATTTCCGGCAGAAAAGTCATCATGCTCCGGTCAAAGTCAGTGACCGGCGGGATACTGACTTGCGGCACATATTTACGTTTGGAAGCAATTGGCTCCAACGGTTTTTTTCCTTCCGGCAGATTCAGATGGAACTGCTCAAGGTTAATCTTCAGTGGCTGTTTATCCGGCCAGAACAGTTCACCACTCACTTCCCGGCTGCCTAACACCGCATGCCACTGGGACGGCTGTTTACGCACCGCCAGTTCCAGATCGTGCCAGTTCAGCCCCGCCAGTTTCAGTTGCTGAATACGGGCATTCACCCGGGTCGGTACAGGCAGTTCGATCAGCGCAGGTCCGGACTGATGCTGCTTTTTGGCCATGATAGCCTGAACCAGAGCTTCCCAGGCATCCGCATCCACACGGTTAGCCTGAATCCGGATGTCATGGCCTTTCTTCGGCAAGCTGCGACGTTCAGACAATCCGATACTCAGTCCGCTGCGCACTATTTTCGGCGTCGGTGACAGAAGGATCTCGGCTTTATATTGTGCATCCGGGACCGTCAGGCTGGCTTCCAGTCGTGAGCTATTGCCCGCAGCGGTCAGCAAAGCTTTGCCCGAATTACCGGGCACCAGTGTGAGCGGATACGGTAGCTGACTGCGAATCCCTTTCAGAGGCGCCTGTATCGAAACCTGATAATCCAGCCCGGTATCGTGCAGCACCACACCCACGTTGCCGTGCCACCGGCTGTTGCCCGTCATTTGGGCGAGCAAAGGATCCTGTAACCGTTGTTGCAGAGACGGGAACTGCCACACGCCATCCAGGTCGACACTGACCTGATACCCCGATGCCGCGCTGGCACCATCAAAACTCACCGTCAGCGGCTGACCCAGCCAGTAAGCCGTCATGTTCTGAGCTGTGATCTGATCGTCGCTGAACTCAATTTTTCCTTTAACCTGCGACAGCGGTAACGCCAGACTCTCAATCGTCACGTCGTTATTATCCAGTATCGCTTCCCCTTTCGCGTGCACCAGCTCACCGCTGAACGGAATATCCAGCAACAACCGGGCATTGACCGGGCCTTCGACCTGCACAGCTGTCAATGCAGCGCCGACGGAGTCAACCAGCGGGGTCGCCATCATGTAGTCGCGCACCAGCTCTCCCTGTGCGCCCACTTCCATATCCAGCTTGAGATGACCATCGGGGTGAAGCCAGGCATCCCCGGTCACCCGCTGTGCAATTGCGCCTTTGGTTTTGGCATGACGCGCATCGATCAGCATCCGATCATTGCGAAACACCAGATCCAGATCCAAATCCGTCAGTTCCGGCCATGCCGTGTCAAAACTGAACCGCCCCGCCTGAAGCGGCACATGAACCTCAAAATTACCGTCATGATGTGCGTAAGGAAAAGCCGGCAGATCGCCGTACCACAATAACTGAGCATGCTCAGACTGACCGCCGCGGATCGCCGCAGACAGATAATCCGTCAGTTGCTGACCCAGAGCTGGTCTGGGCAGATAACGCCAGGCAGCCCCGGCATCTTTCAGTTCTGTTTCCCCGTAAAATGACAGCCAGGAAGGAGCATTGGCCGGAAAATCCAGTCTGAACTGCCCGCTGGCCTTCAGGTGCGGGGTACTGACCGAGAGTGCGTCGCTCCAGATCCGCCAGCCCTGTTCATCCTGCTGCCAGAAAGCCCGCACATCCACCTGATCGATCTTCATCGGCGCCTGGAATACTTTATCGTAATCCAGCGTTTGCTGAGCGACATCCAGCATGATTTGTCCCTGATGCGCATCACCCGCCACAGTCGCATTCAGGTTTTGAAAAGCCGGCAGGTACATCCATTGCTTGTTGGAGACACTGTCCAGCGTCAGGGAAAAACGCGGAACTACCAGCCCCTGACCGGCAAAGCGCAGATCTTTCAACAAACCGGCTGGCTGAAGTGTCTGAATCGCCTGACGGGCCGCATTTTCATCGGGTAATAAAGTACTCAGCGGGTGCAGCCGCGCCAGCTCAATGTTGCTGACCGCCAGTTGCCAGCTTCCCTGACGAATGGTGTCCGTCAACGGCAAGTCCGCAGCCAATGCCTGCCCATGCCCGTTCGCAGCCAGCCATTGGGCAGAAAAATCCAGACGCGGCCAGGCCTTCTCATCCGTTGCCAGCACCAGCTTATGGCTGTCCAGCCGCCATCCCGGCGCACCATTTTGTGTGACCGGTGAAAGGGACAGCATGCCGCGCAGCAGAGCCAGTTCGTGCTTCACACCTTTTTCCTGCCAGCGGACAAAAGAGTCCTGGAAGCGAACCTTACTGTGACTCAGCCGGCCATTCTCCAGTGTCAGCCAGACTTCAGTATTAATCTGGCTGTCCGTGATCTTCTCCCCGCCCAGAATGGCCTGATTGAGCCAGGGGGTGAAAGAAAGGTTTCGGGTCCGGACATAGACGGTACCGGACAAACTGGGCAAGCCATTTTTTGCAGACAGGTTTGCAACGACATTCAGCTGATTCAGGTCCGTCCCCGGAATACTGACGACACCTTCAGCCAGATGCATCCCGCCCCGCCGGTCCCACTTCAGCTCTTTCAGCGTCACGGGTTGACGATGGCCTGCCGGGGAGGTCACCACCAGCGTTACATCACGGAGTGAAAATGTCCCCAGCTGTACGAACAGCACCTGTTCAATCCGGGCCAGATCCAGTTGTCTGGCACCATCCGTGGCGTCGTTACTGGCAGGTAATTGTGTGAAATCCAGAGACAGGCCGTAGATTTGCACGTCCCGGAACACAGGTTTCAGATTGAGGAGGGATTGCCACAGGTCGAGTTCCAGATCGATTTCCCGGGCCTGGATCATGTCGTGGCTGTTCTGGCCCAGACGAACACCATGCAATGCCATGACCGGACCGAGGTTATGCCAGCGCCCTTCCACCTGTGCGACCCCGATCTGCAGGCTGGTTTCCTCAGAAAGCCAGGCAGTGATCGGCGCACGGTAATTGTTCAGCTGAGGCAGCAGCAGACGCAGAGATGTAATCAGCACCGCGCCGATGACCAGCAGTGTCAGCAACGTCCACTTCAGGACGCGGGTCAATTTTATCAGCACAGCATTTCCACTCTCGAATCAGGGGTTACATCATGACAACATCAAATTGTTCTTGGTTATACAAAGGCTCAATTTTCACTTCGACCTGTTTGCCGATAAAGACTTCCAGTTCGGCCAGCGCATGGTATTCCTCTCCGGCCAGGGTTTCGGCCACAGCAGGCGAGACATAAACCACAAAACGGTCGGCATCATACGCCCGGTTTACCCGGGTAATTTCACGCAGGATCTCATAGCAGACACTGTCGACCGTTTTCACCGTGCCGCGACCTTCACAAGTTGGACAAGTCCCGCACAGTACATGTTCAATACTTTCCCGGGTACGCTTCCGGGTCATTTCAACCAGCCCCAGTTGCGTAAAGCCATTAATATTGGTTTTCACTCTGTCATAAGACAGGGCGTGCTCCAGTGCAGTCAGTACCCTGCGGCGATGTTCTTCCGAGGCCATATCAATGAAATCGATAATGATAATGCCCCCTAAATTTCGCAAACGCAGCTGACGGGCAATGGCTTTGGTCGCCTCGATGTTGGTGTTGAAGATCGTTTCTTCCAGATTACGGCGACCAACAAATGCACCGGTATTAATATCGATCGTGGTCATGGCTTCCGTCTGATCAATGATCAGATATCCACCTGATTTCAGCTCAACCTTACGATCCAGTGCGCGCTGAATTTCATTCTCGGTATCGTACAAATCAAAAATGGGCTGCTCGCCAGTGTAATGCACCAGCTTACTGCTGATTTCTGGCACGAACTCGTCGGTAAATTCCATCAAATTTTCAAAAGCGAGGCGGGAATCGACATAAATGGAGTCCAGCTCCGTCCCGACAAAATCCCGCAATATACGCTGGGCTAATCCCAGTTCGCCGTACAGCATGGACTTACTTTTATACTTTCTGCGACGTTCCAGTACTTTTCGCCACAAATGTTTCAGGAATGCCGCATCCTGAGCCATTTCTTCAGTCGTCGCACCCTCTGCCGCAGTCCGGATGATAAATCCGCCCAACTCGTCACAATGCGGCATGACCAGCGCTTTGAGCCGCTCACGTTCAGTTTCACTTTCAATTCGCTGTGAGACACCGACATGGCTGGCTCCCGGCATAAACACCAGATAGCGTGACGGCAGAGTGACATCTGTGGTCAGCCGGGCACCTTTAGTCCCCAGCGGATCTTTCACTACCTGCACCACCAGATCCTGCCCCTGACGGACCAGCTCTGAAATATCCCGCACCTGAAACTGCTGTTTTTCATTTTCCGCGACACACTCAGTATGCGGCACAATATCGGATGCATGTAAAAACGCGGCTTTATCCAGACCGATATCCACAAAAGCGGCCTGCATGCCCGGGAGAACCCGGCTGACCTTGCCTTTGTAAATATTACCGACAATGCCACGCTTCGATTCACGCTCAATATGGATTTCCTGGAGGTTTCCCCCCTCGATCATGGCCACACGGGTTTCACTGGGTGTCACATTGATCAGCAGCTCGGTACTCATGGATGCCTCTGTCTTTATTTTAGTGGGCTATAAAATCACGGATCAGCGCATCAGTTTCCACCAACGGCAGGCCAACTACAGCATGGTAGCTTCCTTCGATACGGGGAATAAATTTCCCGCCAATCCCCTGAATGGCATAACTGCCGGCTTTATCCCGGGGTTCACCGCTTTGCCAGTAATCCCGGATATCCTGCTCGGTCAGTGGCCGGAACCAGACCTCAGTCACCACAAGTCTGGTGACCTGGCGTGTCTGCGTCGCGACAGACACCGCTGTCATGACCTGATGACTTCGTCCGGATAATAACATGAGCATCTCGTGGCTGTGCGCAAAATCCCTCGGTTTTTCAAGAATCTGCTCATCAACAACCACGATCGTGTCTGAGCCGACGACCGGGATATTTCCATCGGTAGCACGGACACCGGCCATCGCTTTATCCAGTGACAGGCGCTGCACATATTCTGCCGGCGTTTCCCCGGCCTGATGGCACTCTTCCACATCCAGGGAAAGAATCTCGAAAGGATATCCGAGTTGGGACAGTAATTCTTTACGACGTGGTGAGCCGGATGCCAGATACAGTTGTGTCATCTTGATTCTACCTTGAAATACGACAGAACCCTGAGGGCACTTTCAGGTCAGCCTCAAACGGCACTGTCAAAAAAGGGGCGAAAGCCCCTTAACGAATTGAAAACTTACGGCGAATACGGCGCAAAAACAGAAACAGCCACGGCCAGAGCAGGAAATTAAGTAACACAGCCCACAGCCGATTTGGATCGAACTCGATTTCGACGATCAGATATTCCGCCCAGAATTCGACCAGTTTGCCCGCCAGTGATAACAAAGCCACGATCATCGCCTGTTGCCACAATGACAGGTTACGCATCACCTGAAAATTCAGCGCGACAATATAGCACACCACGGACATCATCATGCCGCGGATTCCCAGGGTTGAGCCGAGCAGCAAATCCCAGATCAGCCCCAGCACCAGCGCGGTCCCCACATTGACCCGATGCGGCAGGGCCAGCACCCAGTAAAATGCCACCAGCATCACCCAGGAAGGCCGGAAGGCCTCAAACTGTCCCGGCCACGGGGCTGCCTGTAAAATCAGCGCAACCACAAACGACAGCCAAATCAGCAGAATGCCATTGGCTCGAGTATTAGCCATCGACCGATTCTCCTTTGGTTATGACTTGTCTTTCTCTGTCGGTCGGCCAGACCAGCAGCAGATAGCGCAATCGGTCGAACTGCACGGTCGGCATCGCTTTAATTTGTGCAAAAGGCCGTTTATTGTCGAACGAGAACTCAGTGACCCGTGCAACCGGATAACCTTCAGGATAACGACCGCCCAGACCAGAAGTCACCAACAGATCGCCGACCTTAATATCGGTGCTGCTTGGCACATGTTCCAGCTGAATCTGGTCCTGTTCACCGCTGCCGGAAGCAATCACACGAATGTCGTTCCGCACCACCTGCACCGGGATCGCATGCGTCGGGTCAATCAACAGCAGTACCCGGCTGTTATGGGCACCGACATAAGACACCTGACCCACAATCCCTTTGTCGTTAATCACAGGCTGACCTTCATAAACCCCATCGACATGGCCTTTATCGATCATCACCTGATGACTGTACGGATCGGAGTCGACGGCCATGACTTCGGCCACCATCTTGCGTTCATCACGCACGAAAGGCGAACCCAGCAGTTCACGGAGTCGCTGGTTTTCCTGTTGCAGCTGGTCCAGCAAAAGCACATCGCTCTGCAGCACCAGTAAATCACGCTTAAGCGCTTTGTTTTCTGCCAGTAACCGCTGATGAGAGCTCAGCTGACTGGAAAGTCCGTCCAGAATTTCGCGAGGAAGATTTGCAGCGTATTGCAGTGGCGCAACCGCCGAGTTCAGGACATAACGAACCTGAGCGAAAGCATCAAGACGACGGTCGGCAAACATCAGGCCGACCGACAGTAACAAGGCAAGAAACAGGCGCCATTGCAGAGAAGGACCTCTGCCAAAGATAGGTTTCATGTAACACTATGACCTGTCTGGATATTTGCCGGGGTAGACATTAGTCTTCGCTGAATAGATCGCCACCATGCATATCGATCATTTCCAGCGCTTTACCGCCCCCACGAGCAACACAGGTCAGTGGGTCTTCAGCAACAACAACAGGAATACCGGTTTCTTCCGTCAGCAGACGGTCCAGATCACGCAGCAGTGCACCACCGCCGGTCAGAACCATACCACGCTCAGAGATATCAGAAGCCAATTCTGGCGGACACTGCTCCAGGGCTACCATGACTGCAGAGACAATACCGGTCAGCGGCTCTTGCAGCGCTTCCAGAATTTCATTCGAGTTCAGGGTGAAGCTGCGTGGCACACCTTCAGCCAGG
This sequence comes from Photobacterium sp. R1, assembly GCF_054600795.1. Taxonomy (NCBI): domain Bacteria; kingdom Pseudomonadati; phylum Pseudomonadota; class Gammaproteobacteria; order Vibrionales; family Vibrionaceae; genus Photobacterium; species Photobacterium sp. R1. The sequence continues at coordinate 36,314 of NZ_BAAHZP010000011.1, read as the reverse complement.
TTACGACCTCGAACTTCGATTTCACGAACTTCATCACCCGGATATGCAGAACCGATTTCGTGCTTAATACGTTCAGCGGTTGCTTCACCGATCAGGCTGCCGTAGTTACGGCGAACATAGTTGATAATCGCTTCGTCGAAACGGTCACCACCGATACGCACAGAAGACGAATAAACCACACCGTTCAGGGAGATCACTGCAACTTCAGTCGTACCACCACCGATATCGATCACCATCGAACCTGTCGCTTCAGAAACAGGCAGACCCGCACCGATCGCTGCCGCCATCGGCTCGTCGATCAGGTAAACTTCACGGGCACCCGCACCCTGTGCAGATTCACGGATAGCACGACGTTCAACCTGCGTTGAACCGCAAGGAACGGCGACCAGTACACGCGGACTCGGACGCAAAACACTATTGTCGTGAACTTGCTTGATAAAGTGCTGAAGCATCTTCTCTGTGACGTAAAAGTCGGCGATCACACCGTCTTTCATCGGACGAATTGCCGCGATATTGCCCGGCGTACGACCAAGCATCTGTTTGGCTTCGTGGCCAACGGCCGCGACACTCTTGGTTGCTCCGGCGCGATCCTGGCGAATGGCGACCACTGATGGTTCATCGAGAACGATCCCCTGTCCTTTGACATAAATCAGGGTATTGGCAGTACCCAGGTCAATAGACAGGTCATTAGAAAACATGCCACGAAGTTTTTTAAACATAGTTTTCGGCTAATCCTGCAAGCTCAAAATTCGTAAAAATTGCGCCTAAATGTATCAAGGGGTCGGTAGCGAGACAAGATAAGCTTTGTCAAACCTGCCACAGATCCTCATTTTTAGGAGTTGTCAGCCTTTTGTGTTTGCTTTTCCGGCAGCGAACTGCGGTTAGAAACGATGTAAGCCCACACTTCCCTATTCATTCAGGGCCTGATTGATATTCATTTCACCGCGGTAAATGATGCGATCATTGCCGCGATAAAGTCCGAAAGTCACGACCGCTGACGGGTTTTCGTCCCCGAGGCCGCGCCAATCGTACAGCAGCCAGCGCTGAGGCACAGCCCCAACCTGTGTGCCAGCAGCAGAATCTTTGATTTCATTTTCGCCGGCTATCGGTGCCGGGATATCTGACACCAGTTTTTGCCAGAAGCGGACTTGCTCCCTGACAGCGGTGCCGGTGGCATACAGATCACCAGATTGTGAGGATCCACTGACAACCGTCTTTTCCCCGCCAGAAACCGTGATTGCCGGACTCTCTGGATTCGTGAGGCCCTGCCGGAAAGCATGCTGTCCGTCAAAGCGAGAAAATGAATCATCCCCATTCGTGACAAACTGACCTTGCGACCAGTATTCCAGAATCACCGGTATATTGACGTTTTCACCTTCCCGACCGACGCTGTCTTCGAGCCGCATCCGACCATAACGCGCATGAATGTCCCCATTCAGTGCTGCAGCCCTCTCCGGCGTGACACCATCCAGAACACGGATTTCCTGCGATTTTGTCTGAAAATCGGTACAACCATTCGAACCGCAATCTGTCCTGTCTCGCACAACCAGTCCCAGACTGACCGGATAAGGCCCGTCTGGCAGTGTCACTCTCGGACTGACACTGCTGACAACACGCAGAAAAGTAATGCTGTCTGCACGAATCGCCTGGAATGCCTTTGACCAGCTCTGATAGACCGTGTGCTCCGATAATCTCTCCGTCAGCTCATTCGCCGCCGATCCAGAAGCATCGTCATTGACGGCTCGCAGCAACACAGCTTCCTGATATTGCCCGGCAAAGTTGCCGTAATTTTGTGTGGCACCGCTTTGCTTATTCTGTGCTTCTATCGTGGCCTCAACCGAGAAAGGCTGTTCCATGTAGGTAAAGCGGTCACCGTTGGCATCCAGGACCAGGCTGTCTTTGATCACGAAATGATGCGGATAAAAGCGTCCGATTTCCCCAACGCCCTGATCCACCGTCATGCCCAGATAATCTGCATCCGCCTGAAGCCACACACTGCCGACTTCACTCCAGTTCAGGTGACTGAGGGTGAGACCTTGAGCAGCCTGCGCTGCGGTAAACTTCCCGCTCAGCGTTCCGCCAAGTATCCCTCCCGCAGCATCCGGCTCATCCGGTGAAGCCGGTTTGGCCGGAATTGACAGCGCAAACGGCGCACTCACAGATGCAACAGAGTAATAATTCGGTGTGGTTGCCACGCGACACCAGTCAGCGCGGGCGTACACTGTTGTTTCGACATCATGGCGACCATCTCCGGATAAATCCTGTACGGGGGCTGCCATTTCATCGGTCCAGATCACAGGTTTCAGGATCGCGGAAAAACTTTCCCCTGCCGCAGAAAAACCGGGGCCGCTGCTGGCAGTACCGGAAAAATCCGTCTTGCCGTTGCTGGCGGTAATTCCGCACAGTGCAAAAGTATATGGACGGGCCCACACGGTCTGCGTCCCTTCCAGTTGCGTCCAGTCGCCGAGTGCCAGATCATCCAGCGGCTGTCCGTCACCACGAATGCTGCATCCTCCGGATTTGGTACAGTTCGGATCTACCAGCTTCAATTGTGCCTGCCCGGCATCGAGATAACGGAGAAAAGTACTCGCCACGCCTTCTGCAAACGTCAGCGTTACACGAGATGTCTGCCAGTCCCCCGCCTTGTCTTTCAGTTCGATCGCCTTCGTCCCGTTGTCCGGCAGGGTGTAAGCGGTGCTCATATTGAGCAGGCGATCGCCGCTGTAATCTTTCGCGACTTCCGGTGTGCTCTGGCTGGCATCGCAGCTCATGGCCGACACCGCAACAGACTCAGGCTTCCCGGCCACCATTTTCAGGGCCTGATCCTGAAGCTGCAGTCTGAAAGGAACAAAACTGTACTGACCATTCGCTGTCGGATAACCATCCGAAACCAGACGGCCACTCACCTGAATGGTTTCAATCACTTCACTTTTCAGCCAGAGCCGGGTGATCCCGTTCACCACAGCAAAGCGCTGGCTTTGGCTGACATCTTGTCCTGTACCGTCGCTGGCCTGTTCATACCAGCTTGCCTGCCCGCTGACAGTCAGGTTTGTAGTCACATCTATACTGCCCTGAAAACCTGTTGCCAGCGCACCGGTTTTATCCAGCACCTGAAATTCCACCAGCTGACGCTCACACATCAGACTCAATGCCCGGGACGGGCTGACAATGAGCTGGTAATTCGTCTCCGGCGGTTGAAAGCACTGGCTGTTCCCGACAATCCGGGCACTGTTACTCATCTGCAACTGACAGGCTGTCACCGCACCGATTAAGCCCGTCTGATTCGACAACGCGACAGGTCCCTGCGCATAAATCCTGCCGTTGAACAAGCCTGCGGAATTGATATCGACGGAGTAATTGATGTTGACTGCCGGCGGACCATCCGGATGATGGCCCGGCAACGGACAGTCTTGCCCTTGGTTGTAGGCATAGATGGTCAGATTGTCACTCGGGCTGGTTGTATTCACCTGCCCTGCGACACTGAACCGGTCCCAGACATGCAATACGACCTCACCTTCAATGGTCATGGTGCCACGGACATCCGCACTGTCTAACCAGTATTCTCCGGCCGGAAAAGTCAAATTGCCAAACGGCTCAACCGACAGGCCGAAATAAGGAGAACCCAAAGAAGACGCATAATAAGTGCCGGGAACCGCACGCTCACTCCCGATGACGACTTTATCCCTCACCTCAGTAGTGCCCGTTGTCGTCCAGGCCAGATTTCGTTTCTGGGCCATCTTGCCATTCAGGGCACAAATCACTCCGTCACACAGTGCTTTAACATTATCCCCGGGCGAGTATGGGGCTGGGTAATCCGTGTCAATAATGGCATTACTGAAACCAACGCTGTGATTGTCCGTATGAGTGATTTGCGTGCCGGCATCGGAAGTGAACAAATGATTCTGATTTCCGACCCAGGTCTGCGCCGGTCCTGGGAAAAGTTCACACACATCGGGGGAAACAGGTAAATCTGGCGCGGAATCATCAATGGTGCAGGACATGCCCTCAACCGCAACCCCGTCCACCTTGATCGGAACACTCTTGATTGGAGATAAATCGGCAAAGACTGTTGTCACCGCTCGCCACACCACCGGGACAGACCCCGATTCATACAGATAGTAAGTCAGCCGTCCTTGCTTATTCCCAAGCTGCTCATATTCCAGCCAGATGTAATAGTCACCGCCAGCCACCGTCTCTGTATCTGAGATAATTGGCGAGATGGACGCATCATTACTCCAGAGTGCCAAAGGCCGCGTGTCGTTCTTCTTGGTCGCATAAATGGTTTCTTTCAACTGGGCATTATGAATCTGATAAGCCACATTAAACCTGCTGTCGGTCCGGATATCATTACACTGCTCAGCCGACGCCCAGGCCTGCTGACAAAACAGCAGTAAGGTAAACATCATCCATTGCCAACCATTACTCATGTGCCAAATCCTTTGCCCAAAGTACCTGCGTCCGGGTAACCGTATGGGGACCACTGCCACAGCTTGCCTCGCTGACCAAATAGTAAGTATTCACTGACTCGTTCGTTGATGACTCACACGTCACTGTTGCGCCGCACCCGCCATTCCCGGACGGAGCAAAACGATAAGGAGCCCCGGTCGCCGGATTGAGGCTGTCGCAAACCGTCAGCGACGAACCGCTGCCCGCCACAGGAAACAGCCGGTTCATGATCACTTCATTCGCAGAGTGTGCTGTCAGCCAGGCGCGAGTCGACAGGACCTCACGGGTTGTCATGTCTTGGCTGGAACCACTAACCCGCAACATGGCCGCGGCAATGGCAGCCATCACCACAATCACGAAAATCGCAACCACCAGTGCGCTGCCCTGTTGCCGTCTGGGAGAGTTCCGCCTGCTATAAGACATTGATCACCTGTACACTCTGACTGTATTCCGAGGACTCCCGGCTGACCGGGTCGGCAAATGTCATCTCCAGATGGATCAGCCCGTTGCTGTTGAGTTCACTGCCGGATAGCGCCACATCAAAACGATTCAGCTTATCGGTCAGTTCCTCACCCGCCCCCTGATTCACCCGGCGGATCAGACGCTCACCTTCCTGACAGAAAGCCACCCGCCGTGAAAACAGATACAGGCGCTTCCCGGGAGAACGGTCTCCCAGCCATTGTGAAAGCTGGAGCGTGGCTGTGGGATCGGCAAGTGTCGGTTGCTTGCTGGTGCCGGTGATCACCATACTGTCGTCATCCGCAGCCTGATATTCCCCTGCACCGGTAAAGCCTGCCGCCGCCCGGTAGTCTTTCAGTTCCCGATTCCACAACGCAATCTGCTGCGCATCGGGCGGCACCAGAACGTGCAGCCCAGACATATCCGGCTCACTGCGATAAGCAGCAACCAGATAGACCGGATAAAAAGACAGGCAACCCTTGCTGAAACTGAGGCTGTTCGGGGCCGCGTGACGGATTTCACGCGTCAGCCGCTCAATCACAAAACGGGCCTCCGCCTGAAGCCTTTCACGGTGAATGGTGTCGGTATACCCCTGCGCGCCAAGCTGAAGATAGGTTCCGATGCCCAGCGTGATAAATGCCAGCACCACCATCGCCATGATCATCTCTATCAGCGTAAATCCGCGCATCGGGCGCATCAGTAATTACTCCTGAACGCAGTGAAAAGATAGTCTCCGTATCGCGTGGTTTTCACCAGCACACGAATGCGTTTTTGAGCCGTAACTGTTGTCGATGCGCCATCAAAAGCATCAAGTTCATAACCGACCTGCACTTCCAGCCAGATATTGCGGTAATCACTCTCATCCGCCACGGAAACCTTGACCAGATCCTGCAGGTTGCCGAGGCGGTTCAGGCCGCTGCCCGCACACTGAGCGGAAGTCCCCCAGCATCCGGTAAAGTCATCCACATCATCGGCCGCACCGACATTGAGCAGGTTGCTGATCAGTTCGCTGCCATCTCCTCCCAGCAAAGCCGGGGGGGTGCAGGTGTAGCCGGCTTCTCCACAACGAATCACGCTGTCATTAAACGGGTCCGATTGTTCGTCGAACTTTCGTGCCAGAATTTCATTCATCGCGGCCTGCCCGATTGCTGCGGCCCGGGCCTGATAATGCGGAACTGCCGATTCTTCGGCCTGTGGGAATAAAAAGCTGACCAGCATGACCAGCGCCATCGCCATGATCACAATCGCCAAGATCCCTTCAATCAGCGTAAAACCGTGTTGCCTTCCGGCCGTATTACGAGCAGGCATGGATATAGCCCTCACGGTTGATACAGAGCGACGCAGACTGCGCATTGCGGGAGGTAAAAGTGATTTTGCAAATGCTGGCGCAAAGCTGAATTTTATTGCCGCTGCTGTCTGACTGATATGGCCGACCCAGCAGATCAAAACGGATTTCGCCCTGAGTTGTCCCGGAAACCGTCACGCCATCTTCCTGGGTCGTCAGTGCACGGCCGGAATAAGTGGTATCAGCACAAGTCGCGGGACCAAAGCGATCGGGTTGCACGATGAGTGACAGGCAAGGATCCTGTGTCCCCTGAGGTGTATTGTTGCTCATGGCTCTGAGCTGGATCTGGCGTGCCAGGCTGACAGCCTGATCGCGGGTCAGATAGGCATCGAAGCTGCTGCGGCCAATCAGGCGTGAAGCGGCTGTCATACCGAGGATGCCCAGCAGTATGATCACCAGAATCAGCTCAATCAACGTAAAGCCGCATTGCCGGCCAGCGCGGTATTGGCACGCCATGCTGTCACCCGAGACGCCCTGTAAAAAAGAAAAAAGGGGCAGGAGTCCGCCCCTCAAGCTCAACGCATTTGGCTCATACTCATCAGCCAGAAAATCTTAATTCATTGTGCAACCGTCACCAGTCACCACTTGTGTTGTCGCAACGGCGCCAGAAGTTGCCTGAGTGTATTGTACGTAACAGCCATCAGTCGTTCGGCCAGAGAACGTATAACCAATCTTTCCGGTTGGTAACGCAGCCCCGCCAGTCACACTGGCTGGCGCAACAATCCAATCCGCTGACTCAAACGCGGCACCGATACCGTCTGTTGCTGCAGTCGGATAACCAAAAATGGTTTGCACGCCGTCAACAGCAACCTCTGTCGAGGACGCCTCATTCCCGCGGATCGCAGCCTTACCGTAAACAATTCCAGCAGCCCCATCCATCGCGCCCTTCAACCCCTGCAAGGCCGAATTCCGCGCATCATCCTGTAAATCTAAAAAACGTGGTGCCGCAGTGACAGCCAGAATACCGAGAATCACGATCACCACTACCAGTTCAATCAGGGTAAAACCACCTTGACGTTTCATTACTGACTCCTAATTATTGTGTTCTATCTTCATATCAATCCGGCCCAACGCCGGCGTGTAAATAAAAGAATGGCCGGCGGTTATTGATTTCATACCGGTCCAAAAATCACTGGCCGAAGCCAGCTGGTAATAACGACAAAGCCGGTGACCGCTGACTACCTCAGCTCTGACGAAATACTGATATTGTCCTGAAACTGCCGCTTTATCATCCAGCGTGGCCGACGGCGGGCTTTGCAAAAGTCCCCCCATCAGATCCAGGCAATCCTGAGCAGAAACGGCCGACAACTGGTCACTTCCCTGCCCGGATAAAGAAAATGGATATCCTGCTCGTCCTCTGATGTCGGACGACGTCAGGTTAAACAACGTCCCGTCATAACGAACCTGATTGAGGAACCCATCCGGAAACGGTTCACGGGGCCTTCCATCGGCTTCCCACTGCACCCGCGCAGAAATGACGGCGGCAGAAAAGTTGCCAGCGACGCCTTGCAGTGCCGCCACTCTGGCCTCATTGGCGATCTGGATATACCGGGGAATGGCAACCACAGACAATATACTGACGATAACGATCACCATGATCAGCTCTATCAGTGTGAAACCTATTTGTCTGTTCAGACACTCATTCATACATTGCCAAAATCATGACGATTTGACGTCAAAATAAACATCACCATTCTCTCACTATCCTAAAAAAATACCAGCAAAAATAACGGGGATAATTCAGTTTTTTCATATGATTTACGTGAACTTAGCACCCATTTCCCGCCAAAATAATGACAAGAAAGTTACTACTGAATGGCCAGAACAACTTTCTGCAGAAAACGATGGGACTCAAAGCCCGCTCCGGGCCAAATCCAGTAAGTTCCACATCGGTAAAAAGATGCCCAATGCCAGGATCAGCACCATACCGGCCACGACCGCCAGCAGGAATGGTTCTATCCGGGCAGTCAGGGTTTTCAGATCGTAATCAACTTCGCGATCATAAAAATCCGACACTTCATGCAGCAATTCGTCTACCTGACCCGTTTCCTCACCAACAGCGATCATCTGCAGCACTAATGGAGTAAAAATACCGCTCTGCATGGCAGTCTGCGTAATACTGCTCCCCCCTTCGATGCCGCTTTTCATCTCCAGCAGCCGATTTTCCAGATACTGATTTTCCAGCGCTTCGGCAGATAACTGCAGCGCCTGATTCAGGGGGACACCAGCCCGGATCATTAATGCAAAAGTCCGGGAAAACCGGGACAGCTGAGCCCGGTTCACTATGTCGCCAACGACCGGGACTTTCAGCCGCCAGCGATCCCATTTTTCTTTGCCTTCTGCGGTCTGCCGCCAGGCTTTGACGCCAATCCAGCTCATCAGCGCAGCGCCCAGCAGCAAGGGCCAGTAATTCATCAGAAAATCTGAAGTACCAATCAGAAGCCGGGTCGGTAAGGGCAGCTCGACACCAAAACGACTGAACATGCCGGCAAATTGCGGAATCACTTTGGTATTGAGCACGATCATCGCCAATACAATTGCCGTCAGCACAAACGTCGGGTAACGCATCGCCGACTTGATCCGGCGCCGGGTCTCCAGTTCCTGCTCGTAATACTGCGCCAGCTGTAACAGGGCATCTTCCAGCCGCCCCGTGTTTTCCCCCACGTGGATCATGGAAACAAACAGCTCAGAAAAGACTTTCGGATGCAATTTCATCGCCTGCGATAGAGCCCGGCCATTGGTCAGCTCGACTGTCACTGCATCCAGCGTGGTACGTAATAAGGGATGACTGGTACTTTGTTCCAGTCCCTTCATGGCCCGCAGCAACGGCACACCGGCTTTGGTCAGGCTGTATAACTGACGGCAAAGGATCACCAGCGCTTCCTGAGGAACCTGTCGCTGAAACAACTCACCGAGATTCAGTTTTCCCTGGCTGTGCCCGCGCCGAATTTCCAGCGGAATGATCCCCTGCCGCATGAGCTGCTCCGCTGCTGCCTCTTCCGTCGCAGCTTCCAGCTGTCCTTTTTCCAACTGTCCCTGACTGCTCCGTCCCCGGTAATCGAATGTCGGCATCAATGATGCTCCAGGGCAGACGCCAGCAAGGTATCAAACTCTGGGGCCAGATAGTCTCCTTCGCTCAGCGTCAGCACTTCTTCCAGGCTGGTCCTGCCATTCCGGGCCAGCGCCATCGCGGACTCAATCAGGGGCTGATAACCTTCAGTTGTTCGTGCGAGCCGGGCAAAGGTCACAGTATCACTGGCCCGCAGGGCATCCATCATCGCCGGTGTCATTTCCAGCAGTTCAAACACCCCGATTCGCCCTTTATATCCAGTCAGATTACAGCTCTGGCAGCCCCGGCCTTGCCGGAAATTCTGATCAGCTGACTCTGGGAAACGGGCTTTCAGCCACTGCCGCTGCGCCGCATCCGGTTCACTATCTTCCGCACAGTCCTGGCAGACCCGACGGACCAGTCGCTGCGCGAGCACAGCCCTGACCGCACTGGCCACCAGATACCCCGGTGCTTGCATGTCGATCATCCGTAATGCACTGTCAACCGCATCGTTGGTATGGAGGGTCGATAACACCAGATGACCGGTCAGAGCGGAACGCAGACCAATTTCAACGGTTTCCTGATCCCGCATTTCACCCACCAGAATGATGTCCGGATCCTGCCGCAGAAAAGTTCGCAGGATCGAAGAAAAGGTCAGACCGATCTTGGGATTGACCTGTACCTGATTCACCCGCGGCAGGCGATATTCCACCGGATCTTCCGCAGTGATCAGCTTTTTACCCGGTTTGTTCAGCTCGCTGAGCGCACCGTACAAAGTGGTGGTTTTACCGGATCCGGTAGGCCCGGTGACCAGAATCATCCCATGGGGACGTTTCAGCTGGCGGCGAAAACGAGACAAAATCTCCGGCGGCATTCCAATTTCATCCAGGCTGAGGATCCCGGCCGACTGATCAAGCAGACGCATCACCACCGACTCGCCATACTGCACCGGCATCGTCGAGACACGCACATCCACCGAGTGGCCGCGCACTGTGACATGAAAACGCCCGTCCTGCGGCAGACGTTTTTCTGAAATATCCAGCCCGCTCATCAGTTTCAGGCGCAACACCAGCGCCGAGACGATCGCCGATTCATTGATCAGGGTCTCGTGAAGTATCCCATCGATCCGCTGGCGAATCCGCAGCACACTGGCATCCGGTTCGATATGAATATCCGACGCGCCCACCTGAATTGCATCTTCAAACAGAGAGTTGATCAGTTTGACGACGGTGACTTCTTCGTTGTCGAAATTGTCGACCGTAAAGCTGAAGTCCCGGTTGTCCTGATGCTCAGCATTCAGCTGCTCGGCAAAAGTGACAATTTCCTTGGTGCGGCGGTAATACCGGTCAAACGCAGAAATCAGTTGTCGTTCCGGGGCGATCACCAGCTCAACCCGGTACTGATAGAGCTGATTCAGCACCGCCTCCTGCGCCGCCAAATCCGCCGGATCACTCATAGCCACCCGCACCGTGTCGACCTTATGGCTGATCACCAATGCCCGCAAACGCCGGGCATGGACTTCCGGCAGCAGACCGACAGCCTCGCTGTCGACCGATACCCGGTTCAGATCGATCAGGGGAATATCCAGCTGCCGGGACAAAAACGACAGCAACTGCTGCTCACTCAGAAAGCCCATACTGATCAGGGTATCTCCGAGCTTACGCCCGGTGCTCTGCTGCTGATCCAACGCCCGATCCAGCTGCTCCTGTTTGACAATCCCTTCCTCAACCAGCAGATCGCCCAGACGTTTACGTAACCGAAGTTGCATCAGTTCACCCCTCCTGTGCCTTCAGCGTGCTGAGACGCTGACGGATAAACTGCTGAGAAGCGCCGGACACCTGCCCCAGTTTCAGGGCTTTGCTGTATGCGGCCACGGCCTCGGCTGTTTTCTCACTGCGATCCAGCGCGATCCCCAACCCCAGCCACCAGCGGCCGTCAAAAGGTTCTGCTTCGATAAGCTGCTGATAGCTGCTCAGCGCCAGCGGCTGATTGTTCAGTTGCTGTGCCAGCGCCCCCCGCAGGGCCAGAAACTCACTCTCGGGCTCTCGGGGCAGCTTGCTCAGCACATCCAGCGCCACTTTCGGCTGAGATTCACTGGCCAGCAATTTCGCCATCGTCAGGCGCAATGTCTGCTGCTCAGGCTGTTTCGCTAACCCTTGCTGCAATGTCAGCATCGCCCGGCGCACATCCCCACGGCCGTAATACAGCGCCGACAACTGCTGGCGGGCTTCCACCCGGTCCGGCTGATAGTCCAGAACCGACTTGAGATATCCCAGCGCTTTCTGGCTGTCACCTTCGCTCAGCGCTTTCATCGCCTTGTCGTAATCCACCTGAGCCAGTTGCTTCGGCGGCAAAGCCACGCTTTCAATCGACAATTCGGTATCTTTGCTCTCTTCTACCACGGGGCCCGCATCATCCGCAGTCACTCCGGCTGGTTTCGGTGATACAGGGGCAACAGATGCCAATTTTCGCGGTTGGGCCTGATTCTGAGCCCGTGTCTGACTTGGCGTTTTTGCCGGTACAACAGACTGGATATGCCGCTGGCTTTTCATTTCAGCAACCGCTTTATCCGGCTGTGGAGAATTGCCGACAACCGGTTCCGAGGGAAACTGAGTTTTTGCGTCTTTCTGAGCGGAGCGATCTGTTGGACGCTCAGTCGGAGGTTCAGCAGAAGTTTGCTGGCTTAAAGCCGCCCCCTCCGCGGGTTTCGGAGAAGGCTTTGCTGAAACAACTGGCGTCACTTGATGATTCTCATGCCCGTCATCCTGCTCAGGGGATGACAGTGTGTCTGAAACAGGCATCGTTTCGCCCGCATCCGTATGCATCACGACTGGTTCACGGTCCTGCTGACCAAACCACCAGCCCGTTGCACCAGCCACGCCGGCAATCATGAGTCCCGAAAATAACCAGAGCGGCCACCGGGCTTTCGGCAATGGCTTGATCCGGGCGGCTTTCAATTCAGGTGCGCCCTGAGACGCGCCGTTCTGGCTCAAACTGTTGAGCATCTGATTCACCTGACTCATGCTCAGTTCCATCCCCATAAAACCGGAAAAGACCAGCGCGGCTGCCGGGCGGCCCGGGTATCCTCAATGGCCGCACGCACATCAGCTTTGCCCACAGAATCCCGTCCGGCACTGCAGGCCATAATAAACGCCTTATGACACAGTTGATTGATCAAACGCGGGATCCCGCCACTGGCATGCCAGATTTCTTTCTGCCGTGTCAGCGGGATCAATCCCGGTTCCGCACCCGCTTTCCCGAGCCTGTGATCAATATAAGAGGCCGTCTCAGCCAGATCCAACGGGCGTAAGACAGCACGGAAAGTAATCCTCTGATGAAACTGACGCAGTTGCGGGGTCGCCAGCCGGGTATCCAGTTCAGGCTGGCCCAGTAAAACGACATGCAGCAATTTTTCCTGTTCCGTTTCCAGATTTCCCAATAATCGCAGGGCTTCCAGCGCCTCATCGGGTAGTGCCTGAGCTTCGTCCAGCAATACCACCACAGAACGCCCGGCCCGCTTGCGCTCCACCAGTGCGCTGTGGAGGGATTCGGTCAGGGTCAGATGATCCTCTTCCGGCTCAAGCCCGAGCTCTTTTGCCAGGGCCGCACGCAGCTCCCGGCCACTCATGGCAGGAGTCGGCAGATATGCCAATTCGTACTGTTGCGGTAATTGCCGGACCAGCATCCGGCACACCAGTGTTTTTCCCGTCCCGACCTCACCGGCAATCTGGATAAACCCTTCTCCCATCGCGAGTGCCGACAATGTCATCCGGATTGCTTCCAGATGCGGCGGCAGCGCGTAAAACAATTCAGTGTCCGGCGTCAGCCGAAAAGGCAGTTGTGTGAAACCAAAGTGCGCCAGATACATTGGCCTTACCCCTCATCCGGGAACCATTGATCAACCAGTGAGCGTGACCGCTCGATTTCCTGCTGCCAGGTCTGATCGCTCACGACGGTTGGTTTCAGCAGGATCACCAGCTCAGTCTTCGTCTGTACCTTGTTGATATTGCGGAACAGATACCCCAGCCCCGGAATATCACCCAGCAGCGGGACCTTGGTTTCCAAGTCTTTCAGTGACGATTTCATCAGACCGCCAATCACCACCACATCGCCGCTGTTTGCATGGATCACCGAATCTGATTCACGGACCGAGCTTTTGGCCAGCGGCAGGCTGTAAGTGCCGAAAGTATCACCCAGTGCGATATCCTTGATTTCCTCAGTCACCTCAACCACTGTGGGGTGAACATGCAGTAAAACGCCGCCATCATCGTCAATCTGAGGGGTAACATCGAGAGAAATACCTGAGAAGAAAGGCGTCAGCACCACATTCGGTGAGGCAACGCCGCCATCCGTGATCGCTTCTCCGCCATCCACTTCGGTCACAAAGTACTGATCTCCCCCGACTTTGATCACCGCTTTCTGGTTATTTGCCGCGGTAACCCGGGGGCTGGACAGCACGTTCAGGTCTCCCTGGGTTTGAAGGAAGCTCAGGACGGCAGAAAAATTCCCGTCCGTGATCGTAATATTGGTCTGCCCGTCCAACAGATTGGCTATCTCATTACCGCCCGGCAGCGCAGAAGGACCGGTCCGGCCAAAAATGATCCCGGTACCGCCAATGGTCTTGGTAATATTGCTCCAGTTGATCCCCTGCTGATAACTGTCATTCAGGGTCACTTCCATGATCTTGGCTTCCAGTACCACCTGTCGCTGCAAACGCTTTTTCGAAACCCCGAGAAATTCCCGCACTTCCCGCAATTCATTCGGAAAGGCTTTAACGGTCAGCAGACTGGCCTGCGGTGACACAACAATGCTCCGTCCCTGCCCGGTGCCAATCATGGCCTGTACGGCTCGCTGCAACTGATTCCAGAAATCACTTTCAGAGCGGGTCTCAATCCGGGTTCCGCCGGTTGAATACGAAGTACGCTCACTACTGTCACTGCGATTGTTATTGTCCTCTTCATTATTGCGGGTCCGGCGATAATCATATGACTGATAGTTGCCGTCATTCTTGGGATCACTGATGGAGCCCGTAGTCAGGGAAGTCAGTGATATACCGCGACGCTGCAGCTGCAGGTAATCTACCGGGATCACTTCCGTCCGCAGAGCAGCCGGGAAAACCTGGATGATATTGCCCTTGCGCTCGACGTTGTAACCATACATATCTGACACCACATCCAGCACTTCATCCAGCGTAACATCCTGCAACGACAGCGTAATACGGCCGCTGACATTGGGGTGGATCACCATGTTAAACGCGGTGCCATGCACCAGACTGGAGAAAAATGCACGGGCCTCAACGCCGCGGGCATTCACACGGAAACGCCTTTCGTAAGCACCACTGCGCCCGTATCCCTGCCGGTTCAGACTGGGCATGAGATCAGCACTGACAGCAGAAGGCAAATCTGTCAGCGGACGGCTCTGTGCCTCATTCACCGCCTGATTTAATGCTTCTTTCACTTCAACGGGTTTGTGATGGCCCATATTTGCAGCGCAGGCCGTCAGCAACAAAGTCATGATCCCGGTTAACAATAAGCGCATGTCAGCTCACTTTATTCGTGTATTTTGATCTGTTCTTGAAACAGCGCCAGTCGCCATTGCCGGCCACCACGCTGAAGGATAACGGCATCATCCTGTACGGATTTCAGGGTATAACCGCTGATCTGTTCACCGGGCTGCACGACTCGGTTATCCAGAATCACACTGCATTTTTCCTGCTGCGGACAGACAATTCCCTGCAGTTCGGGAAGCCGGCGCGTCACCGTTTTTTTCGGTGCGGCCGGCGCCTGCCAGCCCAGCGGGGCTGTCGGATCGCTTTCGGCCCGGGCCAGCAGACTGATCCCTGCCAGTAAGAATGCGAGACAAGCGTTTCTAACCACCAATGAAATCCTTACTTTCACCCAAGGTATATACATCAAGTGTTATATCAGACCAGGGATAGATGTCGACCTGATACTCCAGACTTCGCCAGTAATATTTCACCGGTAAGGCTTCCAGCTGCTGCAAATAATTCACCAGGTCAAAATACCGGCCGCGCAGGGTCAGACGTACCGGGTGAATGTAATACCCGGCATCCTCGCCATGAACCAGCTGAGCGGGTGGCAGGGATTCCAGAGAAACCAGTTTCAGCCGCTGAGAATGCTGCAGAACCTGATCCATCAGAGTGGCCATCTGAGCCGGTGTGACCAGACTGGCGACCCGCTCTTTCAGCGTTTTGTCCAGTCTGGCATTCTTTGCTTCCAGCCGGACAATCTGCTCATCCAGCTCTTTGTCCGGGTCTGTGTTGAGCTGGCGCTGAATCTGATGCAATTCACCATGACTCCGGATGAACTCCGCCTGTATCGCGTGATACTGCAGCTCAGCCGACAGCCGGACTTTCTGAAGCGGCTCGACCAGCAACTGATATCCGCCCAACAGCAGCATTATCCAGCCAGTTACTGCCACCAGCCATTGTTCTCTGCGACTGAGCTGGTCGAAACGCTCGGCCAGCATGGACCAGATTTTCATGGCTGCTCCTCATCTTGCCGTTGTGCATGCAGCTTGAAAGTGACGACGTTCTGTTCATTTCTGCCCAGCGTCATGACTTCAAATCCCCGGTTTGTCAGTTGCGGATAACGTGAAAAATTCTGAAGCCAGTTAGGCACGGCATTCGGAGAACTGGCGACCCCTTCCAGATCCAGTTTGTCACCCTGCAGGTGAATCCGGCTGACGGAAATCTCCTGACTCGCCGCCTGTGCCAGTTGCCGGAGCAGCGAGGCAAAACCGGCTTGCAGGCTTTTGTCATGCATGACGATGGCTTTCAGCGTGGCCTGTTTGGCTGCAAGCTGCTGTTCCAGCTCGCCGTTCAGTTTCACTTTAAGTTCACTGGGCAGATGGCGCGCCAGTGCCGCTTTTGCAGTATCCAGCTCTGTTTTTTTCTGGCTGAGACGAAGCTGTTCCTCCGCCAGTTGCTGTTGAACCCGGTGCTCCTGCCAGCTTTGCCAGCCAGCGAAAGAGGCCAGCAGCACAGCTCCGATCGCCCAGCTGGCAGCCAGATTCGGCAATGTCAGCAATCGGGATTGCGGCTTCAGACTGTCATGATACAGGTTGAGGATCGGTTGATGTGCCAGTGCCGCCCAGGCGACCCGGGCATCATAATCTGCCAGACCGGATGGAAACTTGCTGACTGCCGCCACGGGAACACTCAGCCGCCGTCTTAGCGCCTCCGCGAGCAACTCATTGTCTTCGCTGTCACAGCTCACCAGTACCTGAGCAATCGGCATGTCGCGCAGCTGAGCACTGAGAAAATCGAGAGAGCGCTGCAATTCCAGCGCCAGTCCGTCAATTTGCAGGGAAGACGGTTCTTCTCCCAGCAACGGCTGGCGGAAGCCTCGCAACTGACGCTGAAAACACATCACCTGTTGTTTAAACGCAGTCAACTGAAGCCCGGATTGATGACGGCCATGCAGCACCAGCTGACTCTGGTGAAGATCCGTCAATTCACCCAGGACCACCTCATCGGCCGTGATCACTTCCGTGACACAGCCCAGCGACAGACTGGCCAGAACCAGTCGCTGCACCAGCTTTCGCTCTGCAACAAAGACCTGCAGACGTTTTTTCAAGGGTTCGTCGTACCCGCCGGCAACCAGATTCGCCGGGGATTCAGACACCAGATCCTTCACCAGGAAAGGCAGCGCGCTGGCTAATTCCTGATGCGGTAAAGCGGGTTTATCAATTGTCAGGCTCTGATAAAGGCCATGTCCGAGGACAAAACGGATTCGGCTGCCTGCGAGCTGATACTGAACAATCAGACTTTCCAGTGCCTGGCCCCAATTGTCTCGCGAACCAAGCTCCCGGCTGTCGCAGATCCAATCAGTGCCATCCCCGGATTGACTGACAAGTGTCAGCTTATTTTCGAAAACAGCAAAACTGGCAACCTTACTGACAGTTTTCCGCTTCAGAAGCTTTTTGATCAGCATGTTATCAACCCGTTTTCCGTCATCTTTATCCGGGCGGTTCTGTGCTCGCCCGGGCCAAATATTGACCTGTTTATGTCAATTATTTGACCGATGATACTGTTAGCAATCAGGCATGTATAGAATAATCACTCCAGGATGGTATTTTTTTAACCAGCAGAACCTCATCTTCTCTTTTTCATCGCAATTTGTGTCAAATCTCTCTCAGGCTCGAAAAAGCGGCCCTGACCACCATGAATCCCCAATTGCTGCAAGACCTGCCACTCTCTGGCGTTTTCCACGCCAACTGCAATCACTGCCACACCGGTATTGGCACAGGCACCCAGCATACTGCGGACAAACAACTGGTTTTCCTGCCGCTGGTCAATTTCCCGGATCAGACTGCGGTGCAGTTTGATATAACTGATATTCACGTCTTTGATGTAGTGAGTACTGACGATGGTTCTCCCGGCCTGATCGACTCCCAGACTGCATCCCAGACCAGTCAGCATTTTCAGAAAGGTACGGACAGCATCGATATGACGTGACAGATTCCGCTCCGGCACCTCAATGCTCAGCCGTTTCAGAACGGGCCGGGGCGTCTGAAGTAACTCATCCCTGAACCAGCGCACAAAAGCTTTATCCAGCAGGGATTCAACACTGACATTGACGGCGAAGTTATCCAGCGTCGGACCGTTTTTCAGCAGGTCCAGAGCCTGGCTGATCACCAGTTTATCCATCCGGACATGAAAGCCGACCTGTTCAACCGCCGGTAAAAAGCGGGAAGCTTTGAGCACCAGGCCATTTTCGTCCCGGATCCGGGCCAGTAATTCCCGGTGCAGCAGTGTTTTTCCTTCCGCCAGATACGCCGGTTGCTGGTAAAGCTGCGGCCCCCCCTGACTGAACACCCCGTCCAGCAATGTCCGCCAGCGCACGCTGCCCCGGGTATCTTCACCCTGAGGATCTTTCTGGAACACGGACCAGCTGTTGGTTCCCTGCAGCTGAGCACTGCGCAGCGCCATGTCAGCTTCATCCATGATCCGGCCTCGTCGCTCGCCACTGGCAAAATAGGTCACCCCTATGTGGCACCAGTTATCACGATGCAGCGGCGCGGCAGGTGTCAGCCGTTCCAGCGCTTTCAGCAACTGACTTACAAACAGATTGATTTCCTTGCTGGGCTGCTGCAGCAGCATGATGGCAAACTCTGCCTCAAAATAACGGGATAACACGCTGTCCGGGTAACGCTGGATCATATTTGACAGCACCATGCCGACATCCTGGATCAGCTCATCTGCCACAATCTTACCTTTGGAGAGCAGCAACTCTTCCCACTCGGAAATGCGGATCAGGATCACTGCACCGTGGTTGTCCTGATCCTGGACCACCGATTGCAGGCGGCTGTCAAATAACACCCGGTTTGCCGAACCGGTCAGTTGATCCAAAAATGTATGGGTACGGATGAAGGTATCAAACCGGCTGCGCTCCTGACGCGCATCTTTCAGTTCAGAGATCAGTTTATCGAGCGCCAGACTGGCCGTATCCGGCCACTCGAACTCCGAGCCTTTGGCAAAGTCATCCAGCTTACCTGCCAGCAGCATCCGCCCTCTTTCTTCAAGCAGCTCAGAACCATACAACTGACGTTTCAGCCAGTTCACGCCCCACACCAGACCGGCAATGATGATCATAATTGCCAGACTGATCGACGACATCGCCCCCAGCGAATACGTCAGCTCGGTATAAGGCGGGATCGACTGGATCCGGACGACATAGCCGGGGTTCTGCGTCAGCGGATAGTCTGTACGATAGAGAATATTGGGGTCATCAATTTTTTGCTGCCCCCGGAACTGGTATACCGAACCGGCGTCGTTACTGACATCCAGTGTGACCACATTACTGGCCTTGAGCAATTTAGGCAGCCAGCGGTTCAGCGATTGTGAGCCTTGCGGTTCAATCATTTCCAGATCGATCACCTCAACGACTCCGGCCAGATAATGGTGCAGATAGTCCTGTCCCAGCTTACGAAAGCTGATCGCACCACCGATAAAAATGACAAACATGGCGCAGATGACAATAAGGGTGACGAAAGCGACCAAGCGATTGGTCAGCTTCATCCCTGAGGCTTTTCTCATTCAGTATCCAACTTTATTCAAAAAACATTTCAAAACCGACAGGCGCTGTGGTCAACTCATGCAGGTTGGTCAAAAATTTTAAAGCGACTGTTTCCACAGGAAAATACCACTGGTGGTCCGGAACGTCAGTGCCCGGTACGACACTTTGCTGATTTGTTACCCGGGGGTTACAAGCTCGCTTACCCATCTTATTGGAGAAACATGGACTGGATCACCTGCACCAAAAGTTTTGTCACTGTTGTGGAACAGGGTTCACTGGCCCAGGCAGCCAGCACACTCAATACATCCAGCTCAGCACTGTCCAAGCGGCTGTCCTGGCTGGAGAAACAGCTGGGCGTCCAGTTGCTCAAACGGACAACCCGCAACCTGACCGTGACCGAGGCAGGCAAAGTCTTCTATCGCCGCAGTGTTCACCTGCTCGATGACTGGCAGCAGATCCTGGCGGAAACCACCTCGACCTTTGGTGAGGTCCGGGGGGTACTGCGTATCGGCGCACCGCTGGCGACAGGCAGCCGGGTGCTGGTGCACTATCTGGATGAATTTCTGCAAACCTATCCCAATATTCAGGTCGAACTGCACACGGTTACGCCGGGCCAGCTGCCGGACCTGAATCTGGATGTGTTTATCAGCCGGGAGCTGACCGACTTTAATTCCACCAGCTATATTGCCACCCGGCTGTTCAGTTTTCAGGCCGGTTTCTATGCCTCGCCGGGGTACCTGGAAGACCGGCCGGCCATTGAAAGTCCGGAGCAGCTGACGCAGCACAACTGCCTGCTGTTCGGCAACCATGGTCATGAGCAGGAGCATATCTTTGAAAACAACCGCCGGTTGCGATTGCGCGGCAACTTTACCACACAAAACCCGGAAGCTCTGGTGGCAGCCGCAGTGGCTGGTATGGGTCTGATCCTGGTGGGTCAAAATACCGTCAGACGCGAACTGAGCAATGGCCTGCTGGTGCCGGTTTTACCCGAGCTCAAGCAGCCTCTGAATGCTGCTTACGCCTATTACCCCAAGCTGAATTACAATCACACCAAAACCAAGCTGTTTATTGATTTTATCAAGCAAAAAGCCGGGGCGTCAGGATAGGAAACAAGGCTTCCACTGCACTGCTGCATAGAGCCCAGAATGCGAGCACCAATCCTCCCAGCCACATGCAAAGAAAAGGCCCCTGATATCTCAGGGGCCTTCTTCAAATATTCAGTCAATCCCAAAGGGTTGATCAGAATGGAATATCGTCGTCGAAATCCATTGGTGGTTCATTGTACTGAGGCTGAGACTGCTGAGGCGCAGACTGTTGCTGCGGCGCATAGCTCTGCTGTTGCTGTTGCTGTGGCTGCTGAGGCTGACCCCAACCGCCCTGCTGCTGCTGGCCACCCATTGGGGCACCCTGACCGCCCTGACGGCCGCCCAGCATTTGCATCACACCGTTAAAGCCCTGAACCACAACTTCAGTGGTGAAGCGATCCTGACCGCTCTGATCCTGCCACTTACGGGTTTGCAGCTGACCTTCGATATAAACCTGAGATCCTTTCCGTAGGTACTCACCAGCAACTTCAGCCAGCTTGCCGAACAGCACAACACGGTGCCACTCAGTTTTTTCACGCTGCTCGCCGGTCGCTTTGTCACGCCATGTTTCAGAAGTAGCAATGGTAATATTTGCTACTGCACCGCCGTTTGGCATATAACGGATTTCAGGATCATTGCCTAAGTTACCTACCAGGATAACTTTATTCACGCCACGACTGGCCATAGTTCACTCCAGGTTTTCGCTGTTGAGGTTGCCAATCAGGCTCCCTTCTCTCATTCAAAGTTTAAACTTAATTGTCGAGTTTAACATGGTGGGCCCCTGCAGGCATAGGGCAACATCACCCATTCCATGTTCAGACCGAATGCATAAAAGACGATCAAAGCACTGTGTTTTTATACAGTCAAGTCTTTTAAGCCTTTCGGGGCTATGCGATAATGCAGACCAATTTATTCAGCGCTGATGACTGCAACCATGGATAAGATCGAAGTCAGGGGTGCCCGCACCCACAATCTCAAAAATATCAACCTGACTATCCCCCGGGATAAACTGATTGTGATTACCGGCCTGTCAGGTTCCGGCAAGTCTTCCCTGGCCTTCGATACCCTGTATGCCGAAGGTCAGCGACGCTATGTCGAGTCATTGTCGGCTTATGCCCGCCAGTTCCTGTCACTGATGGAAAAACCGGATGTCGACCACATTGAAGGTCTGTCACCAGCCATTTCCATCGAGCAGAAATCAACGTCGCACAACCCGCGTTCAACCGTTGGTACCATTACCGAAATCTACGACTATCTGCGTCTGTTGTTTGCCCGGGTCGGCGAACCGCGTTGTCCGACCCATGATGTCCCGCTGGCCGCCCAGACCATCAGCCAGATGGTCGATAAAGTGCTGACGCTGCCAGAAGGCAGTAAGCTGATGCTGCTGGCCCCGATCGTGAAAGAACGGAAAGGCGAGCACCTGAAAACCCTAGCCAATCTGTCAGCTCAGGGCTATATCCGTGCCCGGATTGACGGGGAAGTCTGCGATCTGTCCGATCCGCCGACACTGGAATTACACAAAAAGCACACCATTGAAGTTGTCGTGGATCGCTTTAAAGTCCGCGATGATCTCCAGCAGCGTCTGGCGGAATCCTTTGAAACGGCGCTGGAACTGTCCGGCGGGACCGTCGTGATCAGCCCGATGGACGACTGTGACATGGAAGAGCTGATCTTTTCCGCGAACTTTGCCTGTCCCCATTGTGGCTACAGCATGCGTGAACTGGAACCACGCCTGTTCTCCTTCAACAACCCGGCCGGTGCCTGCGGAACCTGTGACGGACTGGGCGTACAGCAGTACTTTGACCCGGTTCGAGTCGTTCAGAATAAAGAGCTGAGTCTGGCCGGCGGTGCGATTCGCGGCTGGGATAAGCGCAACTATTATTATTTCCAGATGCTGAGCTCACTGGCTGAGCATTACGATTTCGATGTCGAAGCCCCCTTTAACACCCTGCCGAACAGAGTACAGAAAGTCCTGCTGCAAGGGTCGGGGACGACCAACATCGAATTCAAGTACATCAATGATCGCGGCGATGTCACGGTGCGCCGCCACCCGTTTGAGGGCATCCTCAACAACATGGAGCGCCGATACCGCGAAACTGAATCCAATGCGGTTCGGGAAGATCTGGTCAAATATATCTCAACCAAACCCTGTGCCAGCTGTCACGGCTCCCGCCTGCGTGAAGAAGCGCGTCATGTCTTTATCGAGCAGACCAACCTGCCTCATGTCAGCGAGATGAGCATCAGTCAGGCACTGGATTTCTTCACTGAGCTGACCCTGGAAGGCCAGCGTGCACAAATTGCCGATAAAATCCTGAAGGAAATCAATGACCGTCTGACCTTCCTGGTCAACGTCGGCCTGAACTACCTCAACCTGTCGCGCAGTGCTGAAACCCTGTCGGGCGGCGAAGCCCAGCGGATCCGTCTGGCCAGCCAGATCGGGGCTGGTCTGGTCGGAGTCATGTATGTGCTGGATGAACCCTCGATTGGCCTCCACCAGCGTGATAATGAACGTCTGCTCAGTACCCTGACCCGCCTGCGCGATCTGGGGAACACCGTGCTGGTCGTCGAGCACGATGAAGATGCAATTCGCTGCGCCGATCATATTATTGATATCGGTCCGGGCGCCGGTGTCCACGGCGGCCAGGTCATTGCCGAGGGGACACTGGACGACATTCTGTCTTCTCAGGAATCTCTGACCGGTCACTACCTGAGCGGTAAAAAACAGATTGAAGTTCCGGCTGAGCGGACCCCGATGGATGCAGAGAAAGTCGTCCAGCTGACCGGTGCCCGCGGCAACAACCTGAAAAAGGTAGATGTCTCAATCCCGGTTGGTCTGATGACCTGCGTCACCGGTGTCTCCGGCTCGGGCAAATCCACCCTGATCAACGACACCTTCTTCCGGATCGCCCACCATGAACTGAATGGTGCCACTTCCGGCGAACCGGCGCCATATGACGATATTCAGGGACTGGAACATCTGGACAAGGTGATCGACATCGATCAGAGCCCGATCGGCCGGACACCACGCTCTAATCCGGCGACCTATACCGGTATCTTTACCCCGATCCGTGAGCTGTTTTCAGGGACGCAGGAATCCCGTTCCCGGGGTTACAAACCGGGCCGCTTCAGTTTTAACGTGAAAGGCGGCCGCTGCGAGGCCTGCCAGGGCGACGGGGTGATCAAAGTTGAGATGCACTTCCTGCCGGATGTTTATGTGCCTTGTGACAGCTGTAAAGGCAAGCGCTACAACCGGGAAACTCTGGAAGTGAAGTATAAAGGCAAAGCCATTGACGAAGTTCTGGAGATGACGGTCGAAGACGCCCGGACATTTTTTGATCCTGTCCCCGCAATTGCCCGAAAACTGCAAACCCTGATGGATGTCGGTTTATCCTATATTCGTCTGGGTCAGGCTGCGACCACCTTGTCCGGCGGAGAAGCGCAACGGGTGAAACTTGCACGTGAGCTGTCCAAGCGCGATACAGGTAAGACCCTGTATATTCTGGATGAACCAACCACCGGGCTGCACTTCCACGACATTCAGCAACTGCTGAGCGTACTGCATAAACTGCGCGATCACGGCAACACCATTGTGGTCATTGAACACAATCTTGACGTGATCAAAACCGCAGACTGGATCATCGATCTGGGACCGGAAGGCGGCAACGGCGGTGGTGAAATCATTGCCTCGGGTACACCGGAACAGGTTGCGGAAGTGGCCGGGTCGCATACAGCCCGCTTCCTCAAGCCCCTGTTACCGGCACTGGCCGCTCAGCAGGCTTAATTATAAAAACAATCTTTGTCAGGCTGGTCACCAGCCTGATTTTTTGACGATATGTCGAGGGACCGGACAACGTGACAGTCATTCAATTACGGGGCACCCGACTGGCTGCTGCCACGATCAGCAAACCCCTGACGCGCCCCTTTATCCTGGCGCTGACTTTCCTGTTTCTGCTGACCATGCACTACTTTCAGCACAATCAGGGAGGGTCCGGACTCGAGCTCCCGTTCAATGTCAGCAGCTGGATTCCGTTCAGTTTTGCCATCGCGATTGGTTTCCTGGAAATCAGCCGTCAGAAAATCCTGCGCTATTCACGCCTGACGCTGGTGCTCTTTCTCTGCTGCCTCCTGCTGACTCTTCCGGTCTTTTATCCGGAGGCGAGCCCTCAGGCAGCAGCCAACCGATTGTTTGCGCTCTGGGCTGGCTGGCTGTTTTTTATTGCACTTCAGCAATTTGCTTTCAGCCAGAAACAGCGTCAGCAAATTCTGTGGCTGATCCTCAAAGCGGCCTGGTTACAAACAGCGCTGGCCTGGTATCAGTTTCTCTGGATCTCTCCCGAGAATGCCATAGGGTATAACACAGACATCAACCGACCTTACGGCATCTTTCAGCAACCCAATGTCATGGCCAGTTTTCTGGCCACCGGCCTGATCCTGTCTGCCTATCTGCTGGCCCGCCAGCCCGCATATCAGCGCCGCTGGACACTGGCTCAGCTGGGGCTTTTGCTGACGCCGGTTGCCATTGTGCCCATGCTGATTGTCCTCAGCTCACGGACCGGCTGGCTTGCAGCTGTCGTCGGGGTATTGCTGATCCTGCCGTACCTGACCCAGTTTGCCGCCCGGGCAAAATGGCGTATGTGGTTACTGATGGTCATGATGGGGCTGAGTCTGGCCTGGAACCTGACCAGTACACTGCAATGGTCTCCACAGCCGGGCCGAGTCTCTCTGGAAAGTGCCCGGACAGTGATCTACCCACAAGTCACAGAGATGTTCCTGCATGCACCCATGCGGGGCGTCGGATACGGCAATTTCGAACATGCCTATCTGATGCAGACGGCGCAATGGCATCAGGCCGATCCAGCGCAGCCTTACGGATTGGCCAGTCTGGACCATCCGCACAACGAACTGCTGTTCTGGGCCAGTGAAGGCGGGATCCTGCCGCTGCTGGCGCTGCTCATTGCAGCCGCCGCCGTGCTGGCAAAAATAAGGCGCGCCCCGGCCAATACCCAGCTGGCACTGGTGGCCCTGTTGTTCCCGATCACGTTGCACACCCAGCTGGAGTATCCGTTCTACCACTCGCTGGTTCATTGGGTGGTCTTTCTGTTTCTGCTGTACTGGATCGACTCGCTGAGCGCCAAGTATTTCAAACAGCCGCTGCGGTTTCACCAGCCATTCAAAGTCGGGGGGATCCTGCTGCCCGCCTGTATCAGCGCATTTATGCTCACGACACTCTACTCCGGGGCGATGCTGACCCGCTTTGAAGCCACTTCACCGCCCGATCTGACTGCCCTTGAGAAAGTGAACAATACCTGGGCCTGGCGACACCGGTTCGAATGGGATTTTTATCAGACCCAGCTGAAAGTGGGGATTCACCAGAACAACCCTGAGCTGATACAGGGATTTATCACCTGGGCTGATCACATGGCCCGGGAGTTACCGCGCCCGATTCTGTATCAGTATCTGATCCGCGCCCATCAGGCACTGGACAATCACCGCCAGGCTGAACATGTACGGGAAGAGGCCCGGTACCTGTTCCCGGGACTGGATTTCACAGAGCAGGCATTGCCGATATTTGCTCAGCCTGCTCTGGAAACAGAAAACGTTCAGGCCAGCCTTGGGAATACACAAGGTTAAACCAGACAAAAACGGCTGCCACGGCAGCCGTTTGTCCATCCGTTACCGGTTATTTCAATACATCTTCCAGCGCTTTCAGACACAGCGCCACATTTTCATTGCGGGCTGCATACCCCATCAGTCCGATACGCCAAGCCTTCCCGGCCAGCGCGCCCAGACCCGCGCCAATTTCCAGGTTATATTTTTCCAGCAGGGTCTGACGCACTTTGGCATCATCCACACCATCAGGAATGTAGACCGCGTTGAGTTGCGGCAAACGGCTCTTTTCCTCTACAACAAAACGAATTCCTATGGCTTCCAGGCCTTCACGCAGCGACTGATGCATCTCAACGTGACGCTGCCAGGCATTTTCCAGCCCTTCATTTTGCAGACGGACCAGCGCTTCATGCAATGCGTACAGGCTGTTCACCGGCGCTGTATGATGGTAACTCCGCTTGCCTTCGCCGCTCCAGTATGCAAGAACCAGGCTCTGGTCCAGGAACCAGCTCTGTACCGGTGTCTTACGCTGCTGAATGGCCTCAACCGCACGGGGAGAAAAAGTCAGCGGAGACAGCCCCGGCACACAGGACAGACATTTCTGACTGCCGGAGTACACCGCATCGAGCTGCCATTCATCCACTTTGAGCGGCACACCACCCAGTGACGTCACCGCATCCACAATCGTCAGGCAGCCATGTTCACGTGCCAGTTTCGACAACGTTTCGGCATCACTGAGCGCTCCGGTGGAGGTTTCCGCATGAACAAAGGCCAGGATCTTGGCATCCGGATGGGCTTTCAGTACCGCTTCAACAGCCAACGGATCAACCGGCTCGCCCCATTCGTTATCCACCAGCACGGCTTCACCACCGCAGCGAACAACATTTTCCCGCATCCGATCGCCAAAGACCCCGTTGCGGCAGACAATCACCTTATCGCCCAGCTCGACCAGATTAACAAAACACGCTTCCATCCCGGCACTGCCCGGCGCAGAGACGGCAATAGTAAACGGGTTCGTGGTCTGAAATGCATACTGAAGCAAGACTTTCAGTTCATCCATCATTCCGATGAATAATGGGTCAAGATGGCCCAAAGTCGGGCGACTGAGCGCCTGCAGCACCTGAGGATAAATATCTGAGGGGCCGGGTCCCATCAGGGTACGCTGCGGCGGATAAAAACTCTGAATTGTCATGGGGCCTCCATTGGCATGGTTGCTGAAATCCCTATCAATCAGCACGTTAAAGATGATTTGCAACGGTCATATCGGTTCAGTATCGCAACCGAGCATAACAGAACCGGACGCCGCAGAAATGACAGAGACAAATTTCTGCAGGATCAGTAACAATAACGGCACAGAAAAATGCATTCAGGCATTGACAAAGCCCCCCTGCTCCTATTCAATAAGGGCAATTTTTGTTCACCCTGAAAGAGCTCATTTTTCAGGTGAAAACGGAAGAGGCGCGTTATCCAGGTATCTATGCGGCGGGGCCCCACCCCAAAGCACCATAGAGAGGGGGAGCAACGCCGAGATACGGTGAGACAGGGGGCTTGCCGTATCGGCTTTGAAGGTTGAATCCTTCTGGCTGTCACCTGCAGCATCAAGCACAGGTGGAGAGCTTCTGGTCGCAGCAGTCTTTTCATGTCTCGCCGAACGGCTCTTCTGACATCAAGTCGGAAAGATTCCCCAAATTTTGCCCCATGACTTTACGCTTTGTTTAGTGGGAGATCATTTTGAGCCCTGTACATTTTTCTTCAGCGCAGAACGCTGAAATTACTGTCGCAAAATTTGGCGGCACAAGTGTGGCCGATTACGTAGCAATGAGCCGCAGTGCCAAGATCGTGATGAATAATCCGAATACCAAGCTGGTTTTAATCAGTGCGTGCTCCGGTGTGACCAATATTCTGGTCGAACTGGCCAACGGCGTCGCTGATGCTGAGCACCGTACCAGCCTGATGGAGCGCCTGCGTGCCATCCATCACAGTGTACTGGCGGACCTGCAGCAACCAGAAGCCGTTGCCGGAAAGATTGAGGCGCTGCTGGATCAGGTTGCAGAGATTGCAACTCAGACCGCAGTCCAGAAATCTGCTGAACTGACCGATCAACTGGTCGCGAACGGCGAACTGCTGTCAACTTACCTGTTTACCCAAATTATGTGCGAAATGGGTGCCGATGCCGTGCGCTATGATATCCGTGACGTCATGCGTACCGACAGCCGTTTCGGAAAAGCCAGCCCGGAACCTGAGATGATCCGTCAGCTGACAGAAGAAAAGCTGTTGCCATTGCTGCAGGATAACATTGTGGTTTCTCAAGGCTTCATCGGCAGTGATGAACTGGGCCGCACCACAACGCTGGGCCGCGGCGGCAGCGACTACAGCGCCGCGCTGATGGCTGAAGCGATCGATGCCGGTACGCTGGAAATCTGGACTGACGTCCCTGGGATGTATACCACCGATCCGCGTATAGCCCCGAAAGCGACGCCTATCAAGGAAATCAGCTTCAGCGAAGCTTCTGAGATGGCAAACTTTGGTGCCAAAATTCTTCACCCGTCTACACTGATCCCGGCGGTTCGCCGTCAGATCCCTGTGTTTGTGGGCTCTTCCAAAGCACCAGAGCAAGGCGGGACCTGGATCCGTAAATCGGTCAGTGATGCCCCCCTGTTCCGTGCGCTGGCCCTGCGCAACAATCAGACTCTGATCACCCTGACCAGTCTGAACATGTTTCATGCTTACGGCTTCCTCGCGGAAGTATTCCGTATTCTGGCTGAACACAAAGTTTCAGTCGATCTGATTTCGACTTCTGAAGTCAGCGTTTCTCTGACCATGGATCAGACAGACACTGGCGGCGGCGCGCCAACGCTTCCTCCGGGAGCACATGCGGCCCTCAGCGAGCTGTGCCGAGTTGAGATCGAACAGGATCTGTGTCTGATCTCTCTGATCGGAAACCGCATGAGCCAGACCGCAGGTTCCGTCAGCACTGTCTTCAACACGCTGGATGAATACAAGCTGCGGATGATTTGTTACGGTGCCAGCCCGCACAACCTGTGCTTCCTGGTGAAAACCGAACACGCACTTCCGATTGCCCAGAATCTGCACAGTAAGATTTTCGAGTAATCTGAACCTGACCGTTCAAAAAAGGCGCTCTGTGAGCGCCTTTTTTAATATCTTACGAAACCTTTGATGCGGCCACCGGATTCAGATGGCCGATACCTGAGGTGCCTCAGAGATTTGGACCGAGCCATTTCTCGGCTTCAACCTCATCCCAGCCTTTGCGCTCAGCATAGCTCAGCATCTGATCCCGCTGAATCTGTGCAACCGCAAAATAGCGAGACTCCGGATGCGAGAAATACCAGCCCGACACTGCCGCGCCCGGCCACATCGCGAAGCTTTCTGTCAGTTGCATCCCAGCGTTGGCTTCCGCATCCAGCAGTTTCCAGATTTCACCTTTTTCAGTGTGCTCCGGGCAGGCCGGATAGCCCGGTGCCGGACGGATCCCCTGATATTTCTCACGGATCAGATCTTCATTTTCCAGGTTTTCATCCGGCGCATAACCCCAGATTTCCTTGCGCACCTGCTCGTGCATACATTCGGCAAACGCTTCGGCAAGACGATCGGCCACCGCCTGAATCATGATGGCATTATAGTCATCCCCTTTGGCTTTAAATTGCTCGGCAATCTCGTACTCACCAATCCCGCCAGTCACGGCAAAGGCACCAATCCAGTCAGCTTTCCCGCTGTCTTTCGGGGCCACATAATCTGACAAACAGTAATTCGGCCCTTTCGGTTTCTCCGTCTGCTGCCGCAGACCACGCAGTATCGTCAGAACCTGAGCCCGGCTTTCATCCGTGTAAACTTCAATATCATCACCAATGTTATTGGCCGGGAACAGACCGCACACGCCATTGGCTTTGATCATGCCGGTTGCTTCGATCTCATCCAGCAGCTGATTGGCATCATCGAACAGCCGCTGCGCCTCTTTCCCGACGACTTCATGGCGAAGGATGGTCGGATATTTACCGCTCAGCGACCAGGTCATAAAGAAAGGTGTCCAGTCGATATAACGACGCAAGGTGGCGATATCAAAATCCTTGAATACATGAATCCCCGGTTGTTCAGGAACCGGCGGCGTATAACTGTTCCATTCAATTGCCACTTTATTGGCACGTGCAGCTTCCAGGCTGACCGGCGCGCTGCGCGGACGCTTTCGGGCATGCTGCTCACGCACCACCTCGTATTCCTGATCCAGACGTTCGACAAACGCAGGCCGTTGTGTCTCAGATAACAATGCCGCACATACCCCGACGGCTCTGGATGCATTCGACACATACACCACGGGCGCATGGTAATTCTGTTCGATTTTCACGGCAGTGTGTGCTTTAGACGTTGTTGCGCCGCCAATCAGCAGTGGGATCTCAAAGCCCTGACGTTCCATCTCTTTTGCCACATGAACCATTTCATCCAGAGATGGTGTGATCAGGCCGGATAGACCGATAATATCGACATTCTCTTCCCGGGCAACTTTCAGAATCTTATCGCAGGGCACCATCACCCCGAGGTCAATAATCTCGAAGTTATTACACTGCAACACCACGCCGACAATGTTCTTTCCGATGTCGTGCACGTCACCTTTCACAGTTGCCAGCAAGATTTTTCCGTTACTCTTGCCAGCCTGCTTTTCGGCATTGATGTACGGCTCCAGATAGGCCACAGCCTGTTTCATCACGCGGGCAGATTTCACAACCTGTGGCAGGAACATTTTTCCTTCACCGAACAGGTCACCGACCACGTTCATCCCTGCCATCAGCGGTCCTTCAATGACCTCCAGCGGTTTGCTGGCCTGCTGGCGGGCTTCTTCCGTATCTTCAACAATAAACTCAGTAATACCTTTGACCAGCGCATGCGCCAGACGCTTATCGACCGGCCAGCTGCGCCATTCTGCTGCGGTTTTATCTTCCACAGCTTCGCCGCTGCCCCGGTATTTATCTGCTAAATCCAGTAGCCGCTCTGTCGAATCATCACGGCGGTTGAGGACCACATCTTCCACAGCCACACGCAGCTCGTCCGGCAGGTCGTCGTAAATCGCCAGCTGACCGGCATTCACGATCCCCATATCCATTCCGTTCTTGAAGCAGTGATACAGGAAGACGGCATGAATCGCTTCACGCACCGGCTCATTGCCACGGAACGAGAACGAGACATTCGACACACCACCTGACACCATGGCATGCGGCAGGGTACGCTTGATATCCCCGACGGCTTCAATGAAATCCACGGCGTAGTTATTGTGCTCTTCAATTCCTGTCGCGACCGCAAAGATATTCGGGTCAAAAATAATATCTTCCGGCGGGAAACCCACTTCATCGACCAGCACACGATACGCATTGGTACAGATTTCGATCTTCCGCTCACGGGTATCCGCCTGACCCACCTCATCGAACGCCATGACGATCACCGCCGCACCGTAGCGACGGATTAATTTAGCCTGCTCAACAAATTTCTCTTTGCCTTCCTTGAGTGAGATTGAGTTAACAATCGGCTTACCCTGAACACATTTCAGACCCGCTTCAAGGATTTCCCACTTAGACGAGTCAATCATAATGGGGACGCGGGAAATTTCCGGTTCAGAGGCACACAGGTTCAGAAACCGCACCATGGCAGCTTCCGCATCCAGCATACCTTCGTCCATATTGATATCGATGATCTGCGCACCAGCCTCTACCTGCTGACGCGCCACTTCCAGTGCCTCGTCATAAAGTTCTTCTTTGATCAGACGGCGGAATCGGGCCGAACCAGTCACATTGGTACGCTCGCCGACATTGACGAACAGAGTTTCTTTTTCGATGGTCAGGGGTTCCAGACCAGACAACCGGCAGGCCACGGGTAATTCAGGCAACTTCCTTGGCGGAATATTTGCCGTCACACGGGCCATTTCACGAATGTGCTCAGGTGTGGTCCCGCAGCAGCCCCCCACCAGATTGAGGAAACCGGACTCCGCCCATTCCCGGATATGCTCGGCCATCTCATCTGCTTCCAGGTCATATTCCCCAAAGGCGTTTGGCAGACCGGCGTTTGGGTGTGCTGAGACAGCACATTCAGAGATCCGAGACAGTTCTTCAACATACTGACGCAGTTCATCCGGGCCCAGTGCGCAGTTCAGACCGAAAGAGAACGGTTTGACGTGCCGGAGTGAGTTATAAAAAGCTTCGGTCGTTTGACCGGACAAGGTACGGCCGGAGGCATCAGTGATCGTCCCGGAAATCATCACCGGCAGACTTTGTCCCAGCGCTTCAAATACCGACTCCACCGCAAAGGCACAGGCTTTTGCATTCAGCGTGTCAAAAATAGTTTCAATCAGAATGATATCGGCACCGCCCTCAATCAAAGCACGGGTCGATTCAGAGTACGCCTCAACCAGCTGGTCAAAGCTTACATTGCGGTATCCCGGATCGTTCACATCCGGAGAAATTGAGCAGGTACGGTTGGTCGGGCCAAGAACACCAGCCACAAAACGCGGTTTGTCCGGTGTTTTTGCGGTCCACTCATCTGCGACCTGACGGGCCAGCCTGGCGGCCGACAGGTTAATTTCGGCACTCAGACTTTCCATATCGTAGTCTGCCATCGCAATTGTGGTGGCATTGAAAGTGTTGGTTTCGAGGATATCGGCCCCGGCCTCAAGGTAAGCAGCGTGAATATCCTTGATCAGCTGCGGCTGAGTCAGGACCAGCAGGTCATTGTTTCCTTTCAGGTCCGAATGCCAGTCGGCAAAACGCTCACCCCGGTAATCCTGCTCATCCAGCTTATAACTCTGGATCATGGTGCCCATCCCGCCATCGATGATCAGGATCTGCTCATTTAATCGCTTGTGTAATAATTCCGTTCCCTTCGACACTGCTTACTTCCTTACACTTAAACTTGTCAGCTGCTATCATCCTATCACAGCCTGATTGGAAATCTAGACGTCTATACATCGTTTGCGCAAACTAATTCTTCACCGATCAGCTCAAAGTTTTTATGGCTATCACAGGCCCGAACATTTATATTCTGTCACAATTTTTGCTTAACACTTTTCCAACAGATGAGGATCAAGGATGTCGGTATACAGTACCCTCTGTTTTCTCGCCGCTGCCGCGATGGCTATTGCATTTATTAATCATAAGATAGGCAAAATGCAAACCACCATTGCCATCACTGCCGGCGCCATTGTTTTATCGCTCGGTATCGTGATTGCGGGTCACAATGGCTGGTTTCACCTGGAAGAAATCGCCGCAGAGCAGTTGGGACAGATCGACTTCGAAAGCTTCTTGCTGAAAGGGATTCTCGGCTTTCTGCTTTTCGCCGGCGGTCTGGGTATCAAGCTGCCTCACCTCGAAGATCAAAAGTGGGAAATTGCCATCCTGGCACTTGGCGCTACCCTGTTTTCCACCTTTTTTATCGGCGGTGCGCTCTGGTGGATTTGCCAGACCGTGGGCATCCAGTTTGACCTGATCTACTGCCTGCTGTTCGGTGCACTGATTTCGCCGACGGACCCGATTGCTGTGCTTGCAATTGTTAAAAAATTGCATGCGCCTCGCCGGATTTCAACTCAGATCGAAGGCGAGTCGCTCTTCAACGATGGTTTCGGTCTGGTCATTTTTGTCACCCTGTTCACCATCGCTTTTGGTGATGAGGCACCAACCGTGCTGGGCGTTGGCCACCTGTTCTTACAGGAAGCCATCGGCGGAATCACTTACGGTTTTGTTTTAGGCCTGCTTTTCCACTATCTGATCAGCTCAACCGACGATCACTCCATGGAGTTACTGCTGACTCTGGGTGTCCCGACCGCCGGTTATGCTTTTGCTGATGTCATTCATGTCTCAGGCCCGCTGGCCATGGTTGTTTCCGGCATCATGATCGGCAACTGGACCCGTTATATTGGTTTCTCCAAAGAAAGTGAGGACCACCTGGATCACTTCTGGGAGCTTGTTGATGAATTCCTGAATGGCGTGTTGTTCCTGCTGATCGGTATGAGCATGCTCTCTTTCAGCTTCCACGAAGAAGACTGGACGCTGATGGTCATTGCAGTGCCGCTGGTCCTGCTGGCCCGTTACCTGAGTGTCAAACTCTCTTATGTCGGCTTTAAACGATTCCGGAAGTACAACCCTGAGTCGGTGAAGATCCTAACCTGGGGTGGCCTGCGTGGCGGACTGGCACTGGCCATGGCGATGGCGATTCCGGCTGGTGTCATTGTTATCCCGGAAAAAAATATTGACGTTAAAGAGCTAATTCTGGTGATGACCTATGCGGTTGTGGTGTTCTCGATCCTGATCCAGGGCTCAACCATTACACCAATGATTGAAAAGGCAAAAATCTGGGAAGCTAAACATGGCGGGGACAGCGAGCAGGCTATCGCGTCACATCAGCAGCCGGAAACGAATCCAAAATCTTAACGTTTATCGTCCTTCAAAAAAGACCTGCAATCGCAGGTCTTTTTTTGTTTGTCATCTTGTCGTGAAACACTCAGTCGTCTTTGGTGAACTTGTCTTCTGAGAAATGTTCCAGATCGTATGGTGTCTGCTGGTAAACGCAGTAATTGAGCCAATTCGAAAAAAGCAGATGCCCGTGGCTGCGCCAGCTGGCAACCGGTTCATTGTCCGGATTATCGTCCTTATAATAATTCACAGGCAAACATGGCTCCATGCCTTCACCCAAGTCCCGCATATATTCAAGATGTAACGTCTTCGCATCGTACTCTGGATGACCTGTGACGAAGACATTTCGCTTATCCTTCGTTGTTGCCAGATAAACCCCTGCCTGCTCAGATGTCGCTAAGAGATCCAAATCCGTGTGCTGCGTGAGGAAATCTGGTGAAAAATCAGCATAACGGGAATGTGGTGCAAGAAAGGTATCATCAAAGCCTCGTAACAAAGGATGATGCGGATGATGGATGCTATGGGTGTAGATGCCGGACAGCTTTTCTTTTCGGGTTCGCTTCGGTAAATCATACATCAGCTTCAGGCCGGCCTGAGCAGCCCAGCAGACATACATCGTTGAAGTGACATGTCCCTTCGCCCAATTGAGAATCGTCTGGATCTCTTCCCAGTACAGAACATCCTCAAACTGTACCAGCCCCAGCGGTGCTCCTGTGACAATCAGACCATCGAAATTTCGGTCTTTCACCATTTCAAACTGACGATAAAAGGTATCCAGGTGTTCGGTGGGTGTATTCTTCGTCGGGCGATTATCAATTCGTAATAACTCCACATCAACCTGCAACGGACTGTTTGATAACAGACGCAAAAACTGCGTTTCTGTTTCAATCTTTTTGGGCATCAGATTAAGCAACAACACTTTCAGCGGACGTATTCCCTGACTGGCTGCCCGTTTTTCTGACATAACGAAAATATTCTCTCCCCTGAGAATATCAGTAGCCGGTAACTGGTCAGGAATTTTAATGGGCATGTTCACACTCTCCCTAAGATGTTTAGACGTCCAGATACCCAAAAATTATAGAATTTCACGCATGACTGCAAGCAATACCGCATTAAAAGAATTATAGATAGAGGGATATGAATGAAGAAAACTAATGAAAACAGTTCATTTTCAAGCAGTAAACCTGAACTGAAGTCGTAAGCGGCAGAAATGAAAAAACCCAGCCGAAGGCTGGGTTTTGAAAGGGTGGCTTAGCGATGTCCTACTCTCACATGGGGAGGCCCCACACTACCATCGGCGCTTCTGCGTTTCACGTCTGAGTTCGGCATGGGATCAGGTGGTTCCACAGCGCTATGGTCGCTAAGCAAATTGTGGTGCTAGTACCCAGATTTGAACTGGGGGCCTCACCCTTACCAAGGGTGCGCTCTACCAACTGAGCTATACCAGCAAATTTTTATCTCACAAAGTCTTACATTTAACAGCTTTGCTTGATTAATTTGTCGCTGTGCGATGGCGGTTTTGATGCAAGAAGCGCAGTGTACATTCAGTACATGAGCATCGCAGCACTCAAAAGCGGCAAGCTACAGTAGACAAATTGATAATCAAAGCCTGGCGATGTCCTACTCTCACATGGGGAGACCCCACACTACCATCGGCGCTGCTGCGTTTCACGTCTGAGTTCGGCATGGGATCAGGTGGTTCCACAGCGCTATGGTCGCCAGGCAAAATTTGTTCAACAATCTCGGAAATATCTGACTAAAGTTCTCAGCACATCATTCAAGTGCTCATGGAGTCCGTACTTAAAACCCCTTGGGTGTTGTATGGTTAAGCCTCACGGGCAATTAGTACAGGTTAGCTGAGCGCCTCACAACGCTTAC
>NZ_BAAHZP010000010.1:0-179806 GCF_054600795.1 Photobacterium sp. R1 | reverse complement strand
TCTACGATCTTCAGCCATGACAGATTTTCGCTCAGCCACGTCTTCACCGCCTGGTGATAATCATTGAGATGAATCCCGTCACTCACGCCAGTTCCTCCTGTTCCGCCCCATTGCCACCCGGCCTTTCAGATCCGTTTCAAAATGCCGCAGGAAGATGTCCGGCAGCTGGTCAAAAATTTCATCTTCAATCGTGGTGTGAAGCGCATCAGAAACAGGCACCCGGGCTTCCTGAATTGGAAACCGGCTTTCTCCCTTCCGGGTAAAAATAGAGCGCCGGTTGTACCGGTTGACAATAAAGCCCTGCTCATAGTGCTGGGCCTGCATTTTGCCTTTGGGCGTAAAAACGGCCCCCAGGGGATTTCGCCTTGTTCCTTTTCGTTTGATCCGTCCTCTGAGATAACCCACGGGCATCTCATTGAGGCCGAACCACAAACGCAATTCGTCCAACTTTTTCTGTTTGCTGGGGCTTCTCAGCCGAAATTGCTGGAACCTCTTTCTGATGGCCTTGAGGCTTTTCACCTGCAGGTCATCTCTGATTTTTTTGTTCGCAAGTGAGCGCACCGTCCGTGCCGTGCGACTCAATGCCCGGTTATATGCGACCTTGACCTGACTTTCAGTGGCACCGACTATCTGCTGAATCGCTGCCAGCTCATCCAGGTCAATATTGAATAGAAGTTGTTGGGGATTGTTGTTCATCATGACGCCCTAAAATCAGCTTTGTCATACCCGTTCCATCGGGTTCCGGTGGCTTGGTCACAATCCATGTCAGGCCCGCAACGGTGAGAGTGTCACGTTGCGATATTCCGTCGGCATCCGTTTGCAACACATACAATTCAGGCTCACTGTCAGCGACATAACCCCCACCAGCAATCTGGCTCAAACTTGCAGGGTTGTTAAAAATCCCTTCAATTTCTCGGCCACTCTCGTTGAGGTGGATTGAGACCTGAGTGCCGAACCGTTTTAAAAAGCGGGCATTGGCCCGCTCCAGTTTTGACGCCCAACGCCCCATCATTTGCTCCCGAAATTGATACCAACCCAGACAAAGCTTTGTCCTGCTGGCGCTTCAAGCCATGCCTTCCCCGCATAGACGCCAGTGTTATCATCACTGATTGCACCGTCTTTCAGGTATACGGATGCACCTCGCAGGATCTCAACGGCAGAAGCCTTACCCAATTCATAGACACCGACGGTATGGCCCACCCCGATATCACCCGCAACCACATCCGTATGTGCTACGGCAACCATGTCACCCACCGCAACTGGGCTTCCCGCTGCAGTATCCACCGTTGCCGTAAATTCAATGGAGTGGCCCATTTCTACAAAATTCTTCGCCATGTATTTCTCTCTCAAAATCCGGACATAAAAAAACCGGGATTACCCGGTCGGTGTGTTAGCTTTTTGCCACGCCTTTGGCTTTGACCATGCCTCGATAATCCCGAGGGGCCACACCGGCATCGATACGTACTTTGGTGACCACACCATCGACATTAAATCCCTGCTGTTGCTCGATAAACGGGGTTTCCACGCCATTCAAATAAGCCACTTCAATCGTGTCACGGCCCCGGGCCGCGGTCAGATACCAATCCAGGGTTGCAGCATCATCCAAACGTGGCTCCGCAATCACTTCCGCGAAGTTTTGCAGCGGGTTGACCACACCGGCATTCACGTCTGCCCCTTTCACACTGGCAGACTTGATCACCTGATTGGCAGTTGTCTCCAGTGCTGTGGGTACCAGAACATAACCCGGACGAATATTAAGGTGACGCTCACCACTTTTCTGACTGCGCATCATCTGGCGGCCTTGATCCAATCCGGCAATGTCCATCGCGGTGGCTTTACTGATGTAGTTCTTGTGCTCTGCATCAAACAACTGCTTCCCATCATTCATTTGATAGCCATCCAGCAAAATGCCGTAGACAAGATCGCCAACGGTCGCCTTCGCAGCTTCCCCCATCAACATAGGCAGCTCAGTCAGTGCCTGGAGGTCATCATTGATAATGGTCTGGCGATCAATGCTGAACATCTCCCCATAGGTCGCCAGAGCAATTTTCTCACCACGCTCTCCGACCGTAGCGAACTTGTACTCAGCCCCAGGGCGCACTTTGCGAAGATTCGGGAACGCCTCCAGCCCTACCCGATGGGCAATCTTGAAATCCGTCAGCGTGCCTTTCATCGTCCAGCGCTCGAAAGTTTCCTCTGCACTTTCCCAACCCTGAAGCAGTGATTTGTGTGCGACATCCAAAAGGATCTGGCCAAAGTCACTGGTGCCATGGGTGAAGGCCATACCGACCATTTGCATCGGGTTATAGCTGGCCACCCCAATACCGCGCTCAGTCAAAGACATTCTGGCCAGCTCCCGAAGGGTCATGTGCGTATACGGGTTGTCACGGGCATCAGACGGCGCTGTACCATCGGCTTGATGGCCTGCGCGCATCATCAGTGCCGCCCGCATCGCATCCCCCACTGCATTGCCGTTTCCGGCAAAAATATGAGGGGAAGCACTGACTGTGTTTGTCGGCTCTGTGCCCTTCCCTAACGCTTCCAGCAGCTTGTCTTTGACCTGCTCTTCGGACAACGAGACGTCAGCCAGACAGTCATTCATCAGTTCCATGTGCTTGTTCCCGAAACTGGCAAACAGGTTTCGGATACTCG
The DNA here is from genome assembly GCF_054600795.1 of Photobacterium sp. R1. Classification (NCBI taxonomy): domain Bacteria; kingdom Pseudomonadati; phylum Pseudomonadota; class Gammaproteobacteria; order Vibrionales; family Vibrionaceae; genus Photobacterium; species Photobacterium sp. R1. The sequence goes on along the minus strand of NZ_BAAHZP010000010.1, from coordinate 177,154 downwards.
TGTTCCGCGCCTGAATATTGGCAAGGAAGTCGTGACTGTTATTTTCTGGTGCAGGCGTCTGCGTTGGCTCAGGCTGACTCACAGGAACTTGCGGTGCCTGGCTACGTGGATTCATCAGGTTTTTCAGGGTGTCAGGCATTTTTTCAAAATCCTTCATACGATTAGAGTTAAAACATGCTGCGGCATGTAAGGGTGAAACCAGGGTATCGGCAAAACCAGAATCCACCGCCTCAGCGCCGCTGAGCCAGGTTTCTTCATGGAGCAGAGATGCAATCTCTTCAGGGGTTTTGCCTGTTTTCTTGGTGTATGCAGAAATGAGTGTGCTTTCGACTTTATCCAGCAGTTCAGCGTAACGGCGCATGTCATTGGCATCCCCGCCCTGAATACCCCAGGGCTTATGAATCATTAACATCGCGTTTTCAGGGATCTGCACTTCATCCCCCACCATGGCGATCACTGATGCCATGGATGCCGCCAGACCATCAATCTTGACGGTGATTTGCGCCGGGTGTTGGTCCAGCAGGTTATAAATTGCCATACCTTCAAACACGTCACCGCCTGGTGAATGAATATGAAGTGAGATGTTTCGGATATCGCCCAAGGCTTTCAGATCATTGGCAAATTGCCTTGCGGTGATCCCCCAGCCTCCAATTTCATCGTAAATCCAGATGTCTGCGGCTTGGTTCCCGCTGGCCTTGATTTCAAACCAGCTATTCATCACTGGCTGCGCTGTCGCCGCGCTGGCCATTGCCCTCGGCACCATCAGCGCCGGTCGCTTTTTTCTCACGGGGCTCTCCTGTTGTGGTATCAAATTTCAAACCTTGTTTTTCGAAGTAGTCACGCTCGGCTTTGATTTGCCGGAACACTTCATGTGGGTTCTTGCCACCGGCACGTATCCACTGTGCGTGGCTGGCACCGCCACCCATCACGCGTTCCTTCCAGGCATCAACCTCTTTGACCGGATCGATCCAGGGCATCACCGGCCCGAGGTAAACCGCATCGAACAACGTGCTGCGGTCCACTTCGTCAGGAATTTCCAGACCGTTCAGCAGCTCCATTTGCAGCCACTGCCGATAAACAGGACGGGCCCAATGCGCAATAAACCACTGCTGCAGGACGGTCACCCCATCCCAGCTCTCCACCAGCTCCTGCCGCTGAGAAGAAAAAGTACCGTTATAGTCTCGGGCAACGCTGGAATAACCAGAGCGAGTGCCGGCGGCGACCATACGAATCTGGCCATTACGAAACTCTGATAAATGAACATTCGGGCGGTTTGATTCAACCATGCCCAAATCTTCCCCGGGCTTGAGGTCATCGAAAATCATGCCGGGGGCAATGTCGATTTTCCGAGGGGTCTGAGCAGTGGATGAATCACTATCAAACAAGGCACCATCCCCTTTTTTGATGTAGAACCCCAATGCTGCAGCTATCCGAGCAGCGACCCTTTCAGCTTCCTCATAGTCTTTGATGTCAGAAAGACGGGTGATCACCCCATGAAGAATGGAAACGCCCCGCACCTGGTGAAGCCGACGCCGGAAGGCAAGATGTAACATCCGGTCCGCTGGCACGGCTTTGGTCTTAAAGCAGATCCCTGTAGCATTCCCCGGATGGTCGTATAGCTTCAGGTACTCAATGGGCTGGCCCCAGCCATTGAGCCGGATACCATGGCGAATGCCTTGGCTCACTTCGCTGAAGTTGTAAGGCACAAAGTCAGGCTCTAATGCTTCAATTGAAAAAGCTGTGCCGTTTGGATTCGGATGAACCAAACCTGCAGCCTTTCCCACTACCAGCTGGCCAAAGCATTCCCCATCCCGTAAAGCAGTCCGCAGTACTAATCGCTCAAGCTCCGGTCGCGCAAAGACGCCCGTCACTTCGGGACGTAAAGACCAGGCAGCCCATCGGCGCCTGAGGGCATCCGCCAGTTCATTATGAACGGTTCCATCGGTGTTCAAAGGTTGAGGCTCAACCATAATGCCATCCGCCCCAATCACCCGATCTTCCAGCTTATCGAGCAGCCCGATCACCAAGTCATGGTTTTCATCCAACCAGCGGGACTGCTCTCTGAGACTTTGACCGGCCATCCCCAACGCATTATCAGCACTGCGGCTTTCCCGTTTCGCTTTATGTAGCCGTGACGGTGTCGCCGCCTCATACGCCATGATTTGCGCCCGGGCTTTCACCCGGCTGGCTGCCCAGCTCGGAAAAAGGGGCACCAGGGCTTTATCAATCAGATTCATGTAAACCTCGCCAGCGCGTATTGCGGTCGCTTACCCCGTTGAAAAACAGCCAGCTTGGTTTCCCACTCCTGGCGGGCTTTTCGGATATCACTCAAGTTCTCAAGGGTCAGCGTTCTGCCTTCAAAGGTTGTTGATTTTCCGTCTAAAACGTCCAGCTCCGCCTGAATACAGGCTTCAATCATCTTTTCACAAAGCGCTCGGTTTATAGCCATCCGCCACTGCCTCCGGGACTTCCGCCATCGAGCCAGTTTGATGCAGTAACCACGGGCTCCTGAGGTGCTTGTGGTTTGCGTATCACCGGTGTCTCGTCGGGGAAATTATCTTCAATAAATTCAGGAATATTTTCTGCTGAGAACACATGGGGATTAACTGCCCACTCTGTGGCCCAAGGCTTGGGCTCATCCCAGTTCATTTTGTCGTAGCCGTTCAGAATCGTGATTGCATCGCAGTAACACAGCAGGTCAAACGCTTCGTTTGCTCCCTTGCCGGGTTTGCGCCATTTGCCATCGGCACCACGTTCTTCATAGGTGAGTTCATCGAAAAACCATTCCCCCAACCAGCGGGGAAAATGCACATACCCGGGGCCAGGAGTGGTCCTTCGTAATGCATTCGTAATTCGGTCTTTTAATTGATCGGTCTGAAGTAAGTAGAGCGGAACATCACCCCGGGCCTGCGCATGACGATCGCCCCGGCCCGTGTTGTCCGGGTAAGATTTCGTGATCACTTTCTGGCGCCGGGTAGAGTCCCCTTTGAACAGATAAACTTTGCGATGGATCCGGTTCCTGCGGCACCACCGCCAAAAGGCGTATGCGTTATCAGAAACGCCATCTTCGCCCCCGTGGTCAACGGCCATGGCCATGACCTGCATTTCCCGGCCACTGCCATCATCAAGCTGGTAGGTTTTGAACAGAACCTCTTCTGCCAGCAACTTCCAGTCTTCCGGATAACCACCGGGATCAACCGGTTCAGCAACCCCATCCTCATCACAGCGCTTGCTGTGTCGAATATTCCAACGGTCAATGACCCAGCGTTCCCCGTTTTCGCCGTAGCCAATGAACTGGCAGACAAAACGCCTGTTCTTGCCCCCCTGAACATCCACTGCAGCAACGATGAACCGGACACCTTCAGGCACCGTTTTCTTTTCCCACTTTTCAGCCCGAGCCATCAGCTCTTCACTCTGGCGTTGCTCTAAGGCTGCCTTCGGTAAGTAAGGTCTTCCCCAGTCGGTATTGACGACCGTTCGCAGGGTTTCTTCACTGCCGGTCCGGTCATACTCCTGTTCAGCGGTCAGCAGCTTATAAACCAACTGCTGCCAGCTCTGGTAACCCGCAGCGGGCCCTTCCATCCAAAAGGAAGCGATACGGGAGCGCCTGCCCTGTCCTTCAACAGATTGGGTTGCCTTGTTCCAGGTCTGTCCATCACGCAACCATATCCCTTTCCCATTCAACTCCCGCTTTTGATCCGGCTCTATCAGGCCCTGACAATGAGGACACTGAACCCTCGCCGATTCACTGGCCAGCACCGGATCTTCAATGCCTTGATAGCCGGTCATATTGTCCAGTTCCGGGCGGAAAGCATCCTGACAGTGCGGACAAAGCCAGTACCATTTGCGCCGGTCCCCCCGGTTGTACAAGGAAAGGATGCCGGTGCAAGGCGGGGCTTCATGTTCAGATGCCTGCCGCCATTTCAGATCTTTGACATCTTTACCGGGCGAGGACTCAGCCAGCGTCATACCAGACGACATGAAAGTGGTGGTCCGTTTGGAGCCCAGAGAGAACCCGTCCCCCTCCCCATCAATGCTGTCCTCCCAGCGGTCATAGTCCGTGATGGCCACAAACCGATAATCAGAAGAAGACATGATGTTGACCGATGGCCATCCTATCTTCAGATAGTTGCCAGCCCGGAACACCTTGTCATGAACATTGTTATCGTTTGAGCGGGGACTCAGACGCTTGGCCACTTCAGGGGAAACACGAAACATCCGCTCCAGTCGCTTACGGGAATATTCCCGCGCTTTTTCTTCCGTCAGCTGAACTACCAGCATGTCGGAAGGGTCACAAACCACGTTGTAAGCCACCCAACCATCCACCAGTCCGATCGTTTTCCCTGTTCGGGCCGGTCCGACAAAAATGACTGCATCGTATTCGCGGCTGGTGAGGCAGTTCATTGGCTCAATCACATAGGGCGTGGTTTGCGGGTCCCATTGCACTGAGTTCCCCCCGCCAATCGGCACTCGCATATACTTTGCAACTGCATCAGCAACGGGCATCCGGTTCGGCGCTTTGAATAAATGAGAGACATCACGACGAATGTCAGCGGCACTGGCAAGCATTAAGCGGCATCCTCTTCGTCTTCAATTGCACCCGCTCGGAGCGCCATCTGATCACGTAAGTCATCAATGGAACCCTGCACTTTTGAAACTTGTGACGGTGTCAGACCGCAGTCCCGCTCCAGGACATCCGGCAGGGTATCGAGCACCTGAATCACAGCCTTTGCCATTAAAGAAAATTCACGAGCAACATCGCTGGAATCCAGAAGGTTCCCGAGTTCCCGCTCCAGCTTGACGCGCTCGTTTTCGGACTGAAACCAGGCTTTCCGTGTTTCGGGGGCCATCTCATCCGGATCATTGATCCCCGTCGCTTTTGCTGAATCTGCAGCAAAAATCGCAGGCATTGCATCTTTCAGGGCATAAACGAAATTGCCCTTTTCTTTCCGGGATGGATGGACATGATTCTCGCGAAGCCGTTTGGCAACCGTGTTCCGGCTCATGCCAAGAGATTCCGCGATTTTCGAAATAGACCACTCAAAGGCGCCAGAAATCTGAGTTATCTCACTCACAAGTCATCACCTTGAGGTTGTTTTAAAAAAGGAAGTCAGAGTGCAGGTTGAGCAGGTCGGATCCCGCAGAAACACTGGGATTACCCCCACCTGCTGCTGCTCTCCCTAGATGTGCAAAAAAATCAGTTTTCCCGCGAGTATGTACCCCCGTGGTGCTCAGGCTCCGGGGGAGTACCTTCCACGACGTAAGTTATTGAAATTAAAGGCCAACATTATATTCATCAACACACATATTCAACGCTTCGATATACAGATTCAGATTGGTAAACGCTCGCTTCGGATAGTACACGCCACCATCTGGCGTTGTGTACCATTCCAGTTGCGGCGCGACGGGCTTACAACTGACGCTCGTCTTCCCGGTTGACTGACACCCGGCCAGCAGGCTGGCCGAAGCGATCAGAATGAGCATCCGTTGGGCACTCTTTAACTTCATCCAGCCGTTTCTCCTTATCTGTGAGTTTTCGCTGTCGTTCATGCCGTTCCCAATGCCCAGCCACACGATTTAAAAGCGTGAGTAGAGCCGTCAACCAGGTTGGCATCACTTGGTCCTCAGCACTTTCCGGGAACGTGGATCATTGAATGTTCCATTCGAACTGTGACGGGCATTCCCTGCAGCCCATTCCAGGAAAGTAATGAGCCAGTTCGGTAAGACCGACATCGCATCCGGGCTGATGAACTGCCGAACAATGGTCCAGGTATAACCCGCCACGCAGATACCACCGAAAACAACCGCGCCCCAATACTCGCCAAGGAACTGCTGCAACAGCTCAGAAGTTTGTACGACTTCATTTGCCATTGTTGTCCCAGGGATTGCGAGTAATGCCACCAGCGATAAGCCAATGTATTTCATGGTGTTGCCCTCCGATAAAAAAGAAGCGGCCCGATGGCCGCCAAGTGACTTTCAAGAGAACTGCTCAATTAATTCGAAATGCGGCCCGTCATAGCTGCCCCGTTGGTGCTCATCCCGGCTATCACCGTTCTGATTCCAGTCGCCGCCCCAACGTAGTTTCACACCGACTCGTTCAGCTGCTTTAAACATCGCATCTTTCACTAACGGGCATTTATCCCAGGCAGGCTGACCACCCTGCAGCGGAACCAGGTCAACCGCATGGCTAAAGCCATCTGGTTGAACGAGATGTTTACTGCTGAGTGTCCAGGTACGTTTGGGTGTGCCGTAATAGAGTTGGTGCTGTCGCTCTTTGGTCCTGACAGTTTCCGAGACCGTGAAATCAACATCAGATTCACTAATGGCGATTGCGACGCATGCAGCGAGTGAAGGGTGTAAACGGTGGAGACGGCCAAGGCTTCGTTTGCCAAGGTAATACATGAATCCCCCTTGAGTGATTGAATCTTTAAGCCTGTTCAGCTCTTTTTCCCAGCCAGCGAAGCGCAAACTCCCTGACTTTTTCTGTACCAATGAAGCCAACCATGCCACCAACAAAACTTGCTGCTGATATCGGCAGGCCAATCAAATCCAGTCCACTGGTGAGTGTTAAACTCAGCAGACCGCACAGCAGACCTTCGAGAACAACCTGCCGACGCGAGCCACGGCCATATATCACCCGAACAACAGCCACAGACACGGCTAACACAGCGCCATATATTGTTGGTGAATGATGAGCCAGCCACGTCAGCAATGCCGCCCAAAGGTTCGGGTCTTTGTCTTGCATTACATCTCCGTGAATTTCAGGCATAAAAAAACCGCCCCGAGAGGCGGTTGGTAACAATGCTGTACACTTATCCATACTGGATATACATACATTAATATGCACCGTTTTAATTTTCAATAGTCACTTTAAACATTTTTCGAGCAAGGCGATCGTATTGAATGAGCTGGGAACGAATGGTTTCAACATGTTGGGACCAGTCAGACCAATGATTCTGGTAGCAGCGCTGTCGCTTCTTCTGAAAGGCTTCTGAGTCTTCGCCTTTATCCAGACAGTCCTGCTCCACCAGCGCACGGATCAACAATGCCTTTGTTGCAGTCGGCTGATACTGCAGTTCCTGTTTGAGCTTTTGGCCTACAACGGTCCATTCGGAAATCTCTGCACCGGTGGCTTGCTCTAATGCCAATCCACCAGCAATCACAGGCAACATTGCTTTCACTCGGTTAAATGTCCGTTCCTGAATGTAGACACCTTTGCATGCCCAGGACATGACCCAATCATGGAGCACATGGTTAAAGAACCGCTCCCGGTTTTGTTGGCCATTCCAGTATGGTGAGGCATAAGCGAACATACTCCAGTCAGCTAGATGGGCGGCCTGTTTTCCGATACGGTCAATCGCAGCCAGCACCTTTGCCCCATCAATTCGGGATGCAATTTCTCTGTCAGCAGCACCAAAGCCACCGCCACCAGCGCCCTGATTATAAGAAGAACGGACGCCTTCAGTTGCCATACCGATCGCAGCTGACATGTCCCATTTTTCGATGTTTGTTGCTAGGCCCATGATTATCTCCGAGTGTTGATACACCCAAATTATCACACCAAGCACTGTATATAACAACAGTACCAGTAGGACTATAGAGATAGGATTAACTCACAGGAAAGATAATTAAATAAATTAAGCGCAGGCTATCAACACACTCTAAATAACCTGCATAACAACTGACTTTGGATAGGTAAACTTTATAGATCTTGCTCAGCAGCACTAATCAATGTATTGCACTCTGATTTCCAAAGGGAAATATCTGATACCAACTGGGTGACAGGGTCTACCATATCAACTTGGTGTTCAGAAGCTTACGTTTTTTAGCTCAATGAAATATAGATTGTGAAAATCCAGAGAGATAACACTCTGTTTTTTATCAGAGATCACGCATTAAGGTCTCAAATTCATCTTCAGCATCATGAATAAGCTTCGTGAGTTCTTTAGCGTCCTTGCTGGAAAGCTCAACCTGCCAGCATTTCTGCTTTGGTTTACCGTGTTTCTGGCAGAGTAAGACAGTGATTTTGCCACTTTTGTTGAATGTTAAATCTTCAAAGTCACCATCTAACTCTCGCTTTTCATCTTTAACATCAATATGAAGCTTTCCCAAGGGATTGACTGTAACCTGGGCTTTTGGATGCGTTTTCCCAGCAAGAATATAAGAGCGACGCTTGGCGAACATGCTATTTACCCCATGTAGGATGGATGGAACGTATACCTACACTGTAGTTGTAGTTAGCACCGGCGCCAGCACAAATCATGCTTGGTTGATATTGTTCAAACTCTGTCAATTTTAGTCTGCCTCTTATCAAGACCGTACTACAATCACCCACACCTCACCTTAGGCCCCCCCCCCAGCGAGTCGTGTACTGAGGCGACAGCAGCTCCCGCCTCATCGCCCATTTTTGCTCAATGCCCTGAGCAGCCAGGAACATGGAATTGCTACCGTATTTCTAATTGATACTGTCAAAAACCTTCATCAGCGCTGGATTAGACGGTGACTCATTGAACAAATCACCCTGTGCATGCTTTGCACTGGTCATAGCAATGAATCAAACTCCCAGCTTGTAGTAGCGAACACCTTCAGCAAACAGCTCATCGACTTTAGAGATGAGTGCCTGAATGAACACTGGTTCAGGGACCTTCATCATGCCCGAGAAATTATCAGTGCCTGGCGGTTCGATTAGAATGAAAACCGCCCGCACTCAGCACTGGAGTATCTTACGCCCTCGGAAATTGCCGCGACGGTAAGAACCCATGGCAACAAACACAACCAAACGGACGTTACTAAGGACAGACTGGACTAGTTTTTGGGGAGCAGGTCAGCCCCACTAGGAGATGAAACTCAGTACATCAGCCCAAAACCAGAACACCAAGCAGCCAATCGAGGTTGCACTGCATTAGGATGTGATAAAATAGCTAAGTGCCACGATGTATGAATTCATCTTTTTTCATCAAAACGTTTAAATTTTTTCTGATGATTTCCTTATAAAATCATAACCGTAGAACTAAATGAAAATATGGCCGAGGACTCAACTAAATATTTTCAATTTAAGGCTTATACTTAAAATAGCTCCGTCGATTTGAGTTGTTTTTTCATTGTGAAACAAGTCTCCTATCACAGTAATTTTCGATCCCTTTCGTTTAGCTTCTGCGACAGCCATCTTGAGTGACTATGAAATAGCTCTAGTTATCAGAAGCTTACCATATACATTAGTCGAGGTATATATATCTGACAGAGAAACTGGATCAGTGAAATAGTTTAACGAGGAATAAAGGCTTTGGATTTATCACCAAAGATAATGATGGCCAAGATATCTTTGTCCACTTCCGCTCTATTTCTTCTGGTGGGTTTAAGACCCTGCTGGAAGGACAAAGAGTGAATTTTGAAGTTGAACCTGGTGATAAAGGCACACAAGCTACAAAGGTGGCTCTCATCTGAGTATAGCTGAAGGCTTAGCGATCATAAGTTTTGCCTTCCTTGTATTAATGAGTCTAGTTCTTGTTTAATGGCAAAAAAATCCACTTCAATTTCTTCCATCGATTAAATTTTAACTCTGAACCTTTCTGGTTATAGGTTTTCATCCAATTACAACTCTTTGGAAATAGGAAAATAAAAATGTCACAGAAAACATCGCATCGCTATGACAAAGCAGTTCCTTTATTAATGGTCAACCGCTACTGAAAGGAAATAAACCATGATTCCTACCAATGAAAAAACATGGCGTCAAAAATATCAAAGTTCACTGAATGTAAAAGGCACCGAATATAGATACTGGTCATTAAAAAAAATTGCTCAAGATTATCAAGTAATCCTGTCCAAAGTTCCCTTTACTAAGCGTCTTCTTATTGAAAATGTAATGCGACAATCCTCTGAGTTAAAAGAGTTATCTCGGATTATTGAAGCATTGTTCTTTAAAAATACGTCTTCCGATTCCGAGAGTGGCGGTAACTCATCAGAATTTAGTTTCTATCCTAGCAGAGTGCTGATGCAGGACTATACCGGGATACCTGCTTTGGTCGATCTAGCCGCGATAAGAGATGCTGTAGCCCAAGGGGGCGGAGACCCAAACCATGTAACCCCTACGTGCCCGGTAGATCTTGTCATAGACCACTCGTTAATTGTTGATCAGTCAGGTTCAGAATCATCGATACATACGAATCGTGAACATGAAATGGCACGAAATAGAGAGCGCTATACATTCCTAAAATGGGCACAAAAAAATTTCCGTAACTTGACTGTGATACCGCCCGGTAAGGGCATATGCCATCAAGTGAATTTGGAGTATCTATCACACGTTGTTCGTAAAGACGAAAATGGAGTGTTAACACCAGATACTGTTATAGGAACAGACAGCCACACGACTATGGTAAACGGTTTAGGCGTGTTGGGGTGGGGAGTGGGCGGCATAGAAGCCGAAGCTGCAATGTTAGGTCAACCGCTCAATATCGCTGTCCCACGTGTTGTCGGAGTGCGTCTTGACGGGCAATTGCGTCTCGGTGTTACAGCGACTGATCTGGTTTTGACGATTACAGAAAGGTTAAGGTCGCACGGAGTGGTCGGTAAATTTGTTGAGTACTATGGTTGTGGCTTAGCGCATTTATCTGTGGCCGACCGAGCTACTCTTGCCAATATGGCCCCAGAGTACGGTGCCACCTGTGGTTTTTTCCCGATTGACGATAACACTATTGCCTATTTAACGCTTACAAACCGACCTTCTTCACTCGTTGATAGAGTGCGTGCTTACGCTCAAGAGCAAGAACTATGGTGGGATACAAACAGTCCTTCACCTGAGTATGATGAAATTGTAGTGGTAGATTTATCTGCTGTCGTCACCTCAATAGCAGGACCAAAACGACCTCAAGACAGACTTAACATCAGTGCAATTAAGCAAGCGACTCTTGATCAATGTTCTCTTGAAGGTACCTCAAACTCAGACCATTCAGACTCATCTAGGCACTTAAAGCATGGGGATGTAGTCATTGCAGCCATCACCTCATGCACTAATACATCGAACCCTGCCGTGATGCTGACGGCGGGTTTGCTTGCTAAAGCAGCAGTTAAGAAAGGACTGTCTGTCCCTAGCCACGTCAAAACTTCTCTCGCACCCGGATCATTAGCTGTCGCTCGATATCTCAATGATACGGGTTTGCAGCACTACCTCGACCTGTTGGGATTTCATCGAGTTGGATACGGCTGCACCACATGCATTGGTAACTCTGGCCCACTGAAAAACAATCTTGAAACCGAGATCTTGGATAACCGCCTGAACGTATCGGCGGTATTATCAGGTAATCGAAACTTTGAAGGCAGAATACATCCATCTGTTAGCCTAAACTGGCTTGCCTCACCACCATTAGTCGTCGCGTTTGCGTTAGCGGGTACGACCTGTATTGATTTAGAAAACGACCCAATTGCTATCAATAGTAACAATGAGCCTGTCTATCTAAGAGATCTGTGGCCAAGCCAAACCATGCTGGATGAAATGCTGAATCAAGTACATGAGAGCCACTTTAGATTGAGCTATAGCGACATTACTGAAGGTGATGAAGAATGGGAACAATTGTCAATGAAAGACAGCCCCTGCTACCCTTGGGACGAAGACTCCACTTACATACAACGCCCTCCGTTTTTGGAAATACCACCGCCGACTTTTCCTGTTGAATCAGCGCGTGTATTAGCCATTTTGGGGGATTCGATTACAACCGACCACATTTCACCAGCAGGCCTCATTTCAGAAAATAGTCCGGCGGGCCAATATTTGCTTTCAAAAAACATCGCCCCAGAAGAGTTCAATAGCTATGGTTCACGCCGAGGAAATCATCACATCATGGTTCGTGGGACTTTTTCAAATGTACGTTTGGAAAACAAAATCGCCTCCCCAACTATAGGCGGTGTCACGCGATGTTACGGCGATACCAAACTGGATGACTGTAACATGTCAACCACTGAGAAAGCGCCTCCAGTCATTCCTATTTTCGACGCCAGCAGGAGGTCAATCGAACTTAACGTTCCTTTGGTAATATTTGCCGGCAAAGATTATGGTTCAGGTTCTAGTCGCGACTGGGCGGCAAAAGGATGTCTTTTGTTGAATATAAAAGCAGTCATTGCGGAATCCTTTGAACGGATACATCGTAGTAATTTAGTCGGTATGGGCGTATTGCCTCTTCAACTGATGCGGCCAGATGAATTAAATTCACTAACACTAGAAGGTAATGAGACTGTTTTTATCGCTCCAAATGAACCGCTTAAGCCCTTACTAGAGATGAATATTATCGTCGTAACCGCTGAAGGAACGGAACATTCCATTCCCGTTATTGCACGTATCGACAACCCGAAGGAACTAGAATATTTCAACTCAGGAGGCATTCTTCAGTATGTTCTGAAGCAACTGCAAGTGAACATACCTAACATGCCATAGTGAAACCTCATCTCTCTGGGGACGGGGTAGCGGCTTCTACGGTAGTTGAATAGCCGTTGATTATCTATCTCAGGAATTCGAAGTGTAACAAACTTTGGGGCAAAAGCTATTCAACCGCCCCCATATCCAACGCCTTCTTAATCGTCGCTTTCACATACTCTAACTGCGAGCCATGCTGCTGTTCCCAAGTTTTTGGGTCATGGTGGAACTTCTGATGTTCACTGGCTAGCATGGGCATGGTGAACAGGTCATGCGCCTTACCGCCCATCTTGCCTTCGCCGTGCCCGATGAGGTGATGAGCAACGACGGGATCCAAGTCGCTCCCTTTTCGACCACTCACACAGCACGGCAAAGAACGGACGAATTTTAGATAGGCTTCAGACTTCCAAGTATTCGCTTTGGGTCTTGCCATAAACATTGCTGGTGGTTCGGCATCTACCACCACCTTCTTCACTGGCTTTGCCAATCGCTCAAGCGCGTCAGACGCCGGTTCAACATATCTGGCATGAGTCGAGCGCTTAGCCCCAAACCCAACTCGTTTGTGTGCTTCCTCTCGCTTGAAAACGTCATCCAAGAAAGCATCTGGCAAGTGTGGATAGACTTCATGCCTGACGGCCCACCAGCATAGCTCAGCGGACGTTAAAGCATGCTTGCTCCCTAACCCAAGCTGCGAAGCCACAACGCTCAGTGCCCACAGCAGCACATTACGTCTTGCCAGCTGTTCACTCGTCTTGCTTTGAGATCGGCGTGCTTCATTGTCGTGATGCCAACAAGACCAAACTGCACCGCCAGCACATTCTGTAATCGTCAAGTTCTTATCGCAGTAAATACCATCACCCAGCTGGCAGTGCTGAATCTGATTGAGCCAGAAACTAAACCCATTCCCTAAACGCTTACGTACTTCAGAATGATTGAAGAACGGGATGAGCCGATCGTCATCCACCAGCGAGCTGCTTTGAGTAGCCTGGATTGGCTGATTCAGCTTACCGCTCGGGACATTCACGAAACTTTCTGGCAATGGCATAACCACTAACCTGTTCCCTTGACTCATCTGAGCCAACTCATTCAATAATGATTTTCCGGGCTTGAACATCATCAAGCCCAGCTCAGGTTGTAGAAATGGCTGTAAGACTAACATTTAGTCCGCTCCTCTCAAGAACTACGCTGACGAGCTTTATCAGCCTGATGTTCGACTGGCGTTAACGGACTATATGAACTCTTCGTCTTTATTACCCTTGTCGAAGCGGTCATGGCTGTAAAATTTCGTTCAAAGTCGAGCGTAACGTTTTTCCCTTCCGCAACCATTCGCACAAACCCTCGAATGATATTTTCCGAAAACTTAAACCAGCCGCGTCTTGAACCAAGTGCATTTTCAACAATACAGCCAAACTTTTCCTGTTTTAATTTTGAAAATTCTTGCTTGAATTTCTTTTCGTCAAGTATCTCAATTCCAACAGTTTCAACTTCACCAATAGCAAAATCAACTCGTGTCCGGGTATCCAACACCTCCATAATTTTCTTATACGAAAAATAGATATGCGAATATTCACGAATCAAATCAGCTGAATCAGCCATAGCCCACAGGATATGGTGAAGGTGCTCAGAACGCCCCAATGTAGCCTTGTCATAGCTATTACGTAAAGTTTCTGCGACTGACTCAATAGCTTCATTCAAAGCTGTGATGAATTGATCATGTGTCACCTCTTCAACCACCACATCAGCTCGGAAGGCCTCTTTCAAAAGCATTTCGCAAAGGAGGTGAACATAACTTGGGAATCCATCGCTCAGGCCAGCAATTTTGTATCGAATATCGTCTGGAATTTTTACACCAAATCGGTCAAATGCAGCCTTAATTATCGCGTATCTCCCATCCCACGGCAGAACATCAAGCTTTACTTGGTGTAATTGCCGAGAGCTCGATAAATGCCCATGCAACAAATCATTAAGCGAGTCCCCAATACCAGTGAAAATAATTTTCACTTTCGAGCCCATATCACCCAACTGTTTCAGTAATATCCCAAACTCACCACGTACTGATTCGGGAACCTGGTCGAATTCATCCAAGACAATTACAGGTGTTTCTGAGTGCCATTCCGACAACGAATTCAGTGAAAGCGCTGCAGTCAATGTATCTACAATTTCAAAATCAGTTGGCTGACCATTTACCTCAGAAGTATGCTCATACTGCATGAAACTTGGGCCTAGCTTAAACTTTCTGTTGTACTTTGCAGTATCAACATTCGCTTTTGCATATGCCATGATCACACGAGTAATACTTGCAAGTGTTGACGTCGGCTCACCACTCACCAAGATCGGTTTGTTATCTGATGACTGAATCACATAAGCGACTGAATGAGCCAGCGATGTTTTTCCTACACCTCGATCCCCATAAATAAATGCATGACGCCCCTTGGCATGTAATGCCATTTCAATATCATCAACCTGCTTTGCACGACCAAATAGTTGATTGATGTTATCAATTGGATTTGCTGCTGACAGTACTTCATGCAGCACTGACATAAATTCTTTTCTATCAAAGCCTTTAATAGACATATCGAATCCTTTTTTTAAATTATTTTACCATGAGTGCAGTTGCATTTAGATGTTTTCACCTACACTTTTCGGGGGATCAACTTGCCAGCCACAGCTTACTGCTGTGCCCTGTTTGTTCGTTGTTCGTCATTTGGATATTCGCCCCAGCCTTACGAGCCTTGTCCAACAGGCGGGCCAAAACACACACATGCACACCCAGTTCTTCACACAGCTCGACAGGGCTCCATAGCTTCCGGCGTGATGCCATCAACCGACGAAGATCCTTTTCACTTGCCATGCTTGCCTCCCAGTTGTTCGACGAGTTCCTGACGTTGACGGGTTAGGTTTTCAATTCGGCGCTTACAGGATTCAATCGCCTCCTGAGTAGCGTTCCAGTCAATCGCACGCAGCATTGCCTGATTTTCGTTGTTAATCTCAAGCTCCAAATCACGGATCTTGTTTTTCAGCTGAGTTCGCTCATCCGGTTTCGGTTTGGCAACAGGTTGAGCCGATACAGCCACAAAGCCCTTGTCCTGCTCGCGTGCCAGCCAGGCATTGATGAACTTCCGGATCCCGGATTTCGTCTTTCGGCGCTGAGGGTTCGCAATCAGCCAGCCAATCATGTTCCGGAACTGCTGGTGAACATCAACTGCCGGATACAGCTCAGAAAGCACCGTCAGGTCATCCTGATGAATCGGGTACATCGACTTGTCATTCAAAATCAATTCAAAAACAGGCTGCTGTTCGTCGGCATCGAGCTTGCTCGGTGCATTCAATGACGGATCTTCTATTGGTGGATCTATTGATGGTTTATAGCCGGATTCCGACCTACCCCCCGTCGAAATCTGACCTACCCCCTCAGGCTGTTTCGTCTGTTCGAGATTCGAACGTTCAAATTTCGAATGGACGAAATTCGTCTGTTCAAAATCCGTCTGTTCATCCGCAGTCTTCTTCAGCAGCAGAACCGGCAACTGATACTGATTGTTTGATCGAACCAATCTGCCCGTGTCCGCCTTCTTGAAACGGTTCTTCTTGAACAGCCAACCACCCTTTTCCAGTTTCTTGAGCGTGGATTTCACAGTGGTCGGCGATACACCAGACTTACGGGCAATTGTGTCGATAGAGGGCCAGCAAATGCCCTCATCATCCGCATGGTCAGCCAGGCAGAGCATGACCAACTTGTCAGAGCCCTTGAACACTGGGATATCCCAAACGTAACTCATGACCTTAACTGACATGCTCAACCTCACTTTCTAAACTGATCCGAGTCATTACACGACTCCTTCAAATACTGCTTTGGCCAGCTGACGACAGATTTGCACCGGCTGCCCTTTTACCACCATGATGTAGACGAACTGGTGGCCTTCGAAGCGCACTTTCAATGTTGCTCGTTGATTTTTCTGTGTTAATATTTTCATATTGACGAAGAGGTAAATAACAATAAAAAGTTCATGACTATACTTTTGGCTTCTAGAAGCGCTCGCGACTTGAAGCCCCCTTTTCCATCAATTCCAACCGACGTTCACACTTCTTCATCAGTAATCGCAGCTGCTCAGCTTCATAATCACTCGAACTCTGAAACTGCTTATCCATTACCCGGAGACTTGATTGCGTCATTTGCGCTACCTGTTCGATGGTTACCCAAAACTCTTCATTCATCACACGCTCTCCCCGTATACCGCATCCAACGCATTCATCGAGGTCTCAAACACGGCCATATACTGGCGCTTAATCTCGGTGATCGCTTTGCGCTCCACTTGATCAATCTTCCCATCCACCAGCGCTTCAGAGATTGTTTTATCCAGCAGGCCCTTCACGCCATTTAGTTTCAGCTGCAGTTCAAACAGCTCTACATTGTCCAGTTCAGAAACATTCGGCATCTCAACCACCAAGTGCCCGGTTTGCCGTGCGAAGAAATCAGCGACATAGACCGTGTTATCTAAGCTCGCGATCAACGCAAGCTCATCAACATTGAAGAATCTGGAGCCTTTCTTTTCGTAAAGATGGTTATTGAAGCTATCAACCGACATACCCAGCATTGCTGCAACTGCTTCCCGTCCACCTGTCACATTCTGAATTGACTTTGTAACCATCTCTTTCTTGTTCACCATTTCCTCCTGAGGTTGGTAGTTTTGTTACTTTTCAAAGCTCTTTATGATTCGCTTGTGGATCAGGGAAGACATCATCGAAGGAGCAGCTTGCTCCTAATGCATTCAGTGCATTTACAACTTTCCAGCACATATCGATGCTCGGTGTACGTTTACCTCGCTCGAAGTGGGCTATCGCTCCTTGAGTAATTCCTGCTTGTTTTGCTAAAGCTGCCTGGGACAATCCCAACTGCAACCTGATCTGTTTTAAGTTCGACATATCATCTCCTTACGCATGAACGAATATTACATATTGTAATTTTATTGCACAAGGAAATATTACGTTTTGTGAGTTTATGGATTTATTACATCCTGTAATAATCATGACTATGAAAAGACACTGGAATGAACTAGCTAAAGCTAGAATGAAAGAGATTGGTGTTACGCAAGAGCAGCTGGCAGAAATGCTGGGTAAGACTCAAGGCGCGATAGCCCATTGGCTCAATAAACGTAGAGAGCCAAGCATCTCTGACATAGCTAACATCATGAAAGCTCTCAAACTTGAAAGCTTGGTGTTAGATTCTGAAGGCTATGTTGAATATTCAGCTGATTCGATCAGCAATGTAATTCCAGTTGTTGGAGTGGATACTGAATACAAATCAGACTTCCCTGTAATAAGCTCAGTTGCTGCAGGAATGTGGGCTGAAGCTGTAGAGCCATACCAGATTGAAGAGATTGACACATATTTGCCAACTACAGAACGCGTAAGCGAGCGCTCTTTTTGGTTGGAAGTTCAAGGCGATTCCATGACATCCGCAGCTGGAATCAGCTTTCCTAGTGGCACTATGATCTTAGTTGACCCTGAAATCGAACCAGAAAGCGGCAAGCTCGTTGTGGCTAAACTCACAGATGTTAATGAAGCCACATTTAAACAGCTCATCATTGATGCGGGACAGAAGTTTCTCAAACCTCTCAACCCTTCTTACCCCATCATGCCAATCAACGGAAACTGCAAGATTATCGGTGTAGTGAAGGATGCTAAGTTAAAGCTTTTCTAACCTATTTTAATACAAAATGGACCGCCCCTTAGGGCGGTTTTTTTGTGCCCACACGCATAAAAAATACAAATTGTATTTACAGATAAAAATACAATTTGTAATATCAGCTCATCTTCATCAAACAGGACAAGCAGATGAGCAACAACCACGAAACCTTCATTGCCGATAACATCCGCAAAAAGCTACTGCTCGAAGGCTATAAATCCCATCAGATAAGCATGGCCGTTGAAGCTGGCATCCGCCATTACCATTCTGGCAAAGCCAAAACTGGCCAGGTCTTCAAAGAGTGCCTGGACCATGCCCGTGCTTACCTGAAACGCAAAGCGGCATAGGTAACATAATGGCAGCGACTTACGAAACACAGCACGGCGCTGTTACAGTCAGCGCTCCTTATTTCAGCTTCGTTCAATGCAGAGAAGTCATCAGCCTAACGCTAATCAAAGACGGGAACCAAGGCTGGGGTGTATCCAAAGAATTCCGTGCTGATACCGAAATATCACCGGAGTTCTTCCAACTATTCGCACTGGAAGCGAGCCGTTTACTCTGACCAATACTGAGAGGTGACCTATGAGGCATATCCCACTAAAAGACTGGGCAATCGAGCATTTTGGATTTGCTCCATCACCTGCAACCCTTTCTACTTACGCGAAAACCAAGCAGATATCACCAGCCCCGGTAAAGTTTGGTGGTAAGTGGATGTGTGTTGAGGATGCTAAATTTATCGGGCTCGCAAAATCAAATCATGAACCAATAACAGATCCACTCGTCGCAAGGATTTTTAACGATGGCTGCGCGTCCACGTTCTCATAACATCACAACCCCTAACCTTTACCAGAAACTGGATAAGCGCTCTGGGAAGGTTTACTACCAGTACCGTGACGCTCGCTCAGGCAAGTTTCACGGTCTGGGTACAGACAAGAATCGCGCTGTTGCCGTTGCAAAAGAATTGAATCTGCGAATCTCGGAGCAACTGGTTGAGCAGTACCAGCACATTCTGGATGTAAACCCCGCCAAAGTCGCCAAGAAAGGCATCAGCACCAAGCAGTGGTGTGAGAAGTATATGGAGATCCAGCAAGATCGCCTGGATGAGGGTGAGATTGCGATCACCACATATAAAACTCGTAAAACTGCAGTCAATGTTCTGACGACTCGCTGCAAGTCGGTCGGGATAAAAGACCTGGATACAAAAACCCTTGCCACGATCGTGGATGAATACAAGAAGTCAGGCAAAGCCCGTATGGCTCAAGTGCTCCGTTCCGTGTGGATAGATGTGTTCAAAGAAGCTCAACATGCTGGCGAAGTTGATGCTGGCTACAACCCTGCCCTCGCCACCAAAAATCCGAAGGCAGAAGTTAAGCGCGCCCGATTGCTTGAATCTGACTGGAAGCCAATCATCTCAGCAGCACAAATCAATTTGCCTGATTACGTTGTGAATGCCATGCAGCTGGCACTGACTACAGGCTTACGCCGTGAGGATGTGTGCGCAATTCAATTTAAAGATGTCCGTGATGGCTTTCTGTATGTCGCCACCAGCAAATCAAAACGAAAAACAAAGCTAGCGTTCCCTCTTGAATTGACCAACCCACTGCTTGGAATCAGCCTTGGAGAAATCATCGCAAATTGCAGAAGAAGTAAGGTGGTGTCGAAATTCGTTATCCACCACACCAAACCGGTGCAACAGGTAAAACCTGGCCATCGAGTAAACGTAAACACGATTACACGCCACTTCGCCACGGCCCGTGATGCCACCAACCTGAAATGGGAGGGAGAGCCGCCAACATTCCACGAGATCCGATCATTGGCAGAACGTACCTATGACAAAATAGGCGTTGATACCCAAGTATTACTTGGGCACCGTGACCGCCGTATGACCGACAAGTATGCTGACATGCGCGGTGGAGAGTATGTGGTTGTGGGGTTAGCCAATTAAACAAGAGAATGGTGTCTTTCTACTCCCCAAAATCCGGGTGAATTTCACTTTTACCGACCAAATGCAACTGTATCTCAGAACGATAGTGGTCAAGCCTAACGTCTCAGAGATACCAAGACATTTTTCCAGCTTTGCCAAACCTGATCCATGTACGAAGCCAAATTCCCACTAATATTGTAGGGTCTTAAGACCCTATGGCAGGCCCGGTAAGCACCTTTCAGCCATAGGGTATTGAACCAGGCTCAACCAACATATCCATTTGCTGAACATTGAAGGAGGCTTAAAGATGAGAAAGCACATCATGCTCATCCCACTGGTAGCTCTACTGAATTTAACGGTCACCACTGACGTTGCCGCACAGCAAGGCATGACCTGGCATGGGAGTGGTGGATGGGGGCCCCATTCCACTTACGGAATGATGTATGACAACCAGGCCATGACGGAGATCAGCGGCGAAGTGGTTACAGTAGATAGAATTACCATGATGCACCAGATGCAAGAAGGCACCCACCTGACCGTCAAGACCGGCCAGGGTAACGTCTCCGTTCACTTGGGACCAGTGTGGTACCTTGAGAAACAAGATGTGAAAATCATGCCCGGAGATAAGGTAAAAATAAAAGGGTCTCGAATCACCTTTGACGATACCCCAGTAGTGATTGCCACAGAAGTTCGCAAGGGGAACCAGGTCTTAATGCTTCGGGATCCTAACGGTTATCCAGCTTGGAGCGGCTGGAGACGACAGCAGTAAATCAAAGCCGGGAGCTAGCTGTTTGTACAAATCAGCAATCATTGGCTCTCGTCTGAGTTATCCTTAGAACCACATTTCAGCTGGTGCACATCTCTCATGTCACCAGCTGCTCACTCCGCGATTTTCCAGCATCATTATTGTCTATACGCACATATGGCTTGCTCATCGTTCTACTCTTCAGGAGGGTTTAATCCTCATTACAAAGCCAAATTCAGGATTCGCCCAGAGGTGGGCTGTATCAGAATTAAATTTACCTTGAGAATTAATGGTAGATGAGGCATCTAGCGTCTCATTTGATCTTTTATTAAAGTGAACAATTGCTCGCTGTAACACATAATTGGACATAAATGAGTCGGTGAGATTACTAATTTAGTGAATCATGGATTAACCATGTTTATTCAAAGAATTATTATTTAATTAGATTATGACATTCATCTCTCAAGGTGGCTAATTTCACTGCATTGCTACAAAGTCTGAAAAAGTAACCAATCTACATTGGTGTATTTAGAGTCTAATTTCAAAGCTATCGGCTTTGCAGCTAAACCGATGTAAGTTTGGCTCGATGAGCCAATGTATGAAACCGTTTTTGGGGAAGTCAGATGACCGCCTATTATTATCATTAAGCTTCTATAACTTGTATGAATCGCTCTCTTCGCATTTCTTAATATTGTAATTCGATCAAGCCAACTTGTCCTAGGAGAAGCATTAGGGTGAGTATGCCAATCTCCTATGTAGTATTCCTTTCCCTGAGACTCGTTAAAGTGCCTTTCGGCTTCCTCAATATGATACTCGTAATCGGGAGTATATGTGAATTTTCCATGCTTTGCTGTGTGACCAGGCCCCACGACAGCTGTTACAACCCAATGCTCCACTCCCTCAGATGTATCTCTATATCCAAGAAGAATACCTCCCGTTTCGAAATCGAATTTATCGGCTCTCTCTAATAGCATCTTGGTGTATGTATCATTTCGAATCCATACTTTAATCTCTTTTAACTGGTGTGACATGAACAGTCCGGATGCTTATTAAATGTAAAAGTCAGAGCAAGAGGATCAGAATGCGTATTTTTGTCACTTCTAAGATTTATATTTATTGCATGCCAATCAACCTTCGGAAAGCCCGTCTCGCACGTTAATGAGCCGATAACAGCTCTAACCGCATGCAATGAAACTAAGTCAGACTCAAAGCCGTATCCCTCTGATGTCAGAGCACTACAACCTCCAGGTTGAATGTTGCTTCCTGAATCGTCACCATTAGGCATCGGAAGGGCGTTCTCGTGTTGATACCTTTGTAAGCAAGACCAGCATGGGCCATCAGGATTGGTTAGATTCCATACCTCTCCTCCCCATGTACCAGGCCTAGTTGTAACTACTACTGAAGGTGCATTCAAAGCATTAAGCCGATGGCTTAAAAAATAGCTAACACCTTGTTCCGCTGATGCATCAACGATAATGTCAGCATCCTCCAAAGCTTGTACTGCAAAATGACTGTGTTCGCTCATAGCAGGGCAACCAAAGGCATGATAAATTGGCTCTACGGCCGTGAATGGATAATTTTCCTGAATGTACGAACGTAAAGCGTGAACTTTTGGGAAGCCACTGTATTGCAGACCAAGTGCATATCTGACTGATGTGGTTGCATCAATAGTATCCCCATCGATGAGATAGAGTTTCTTGATTCCAGCCTGAGCTAATTTAATTGCTATGGTGCTTCCTAACATCCCGCAGCCAACAATGCAGACTGATTTAGAACCCAGCTCTGAAATTTCGGGTATTCGAGCTAGCCTGTTACTGGTACGAAAGTCTTCAAATTTTAGAGGTGTTACTTGGGCGGAGCCCTTTCTTTTATTTTTAGTGGCCCTATTCCCTTTGCTACCAGAAGGCTTTACATGTACCGCTCGCCATGCAGTTTCATAGACACCTTGTTGTACTTCTTGCTCGAATACAGCAGCAAAAATGAATTCATCTGTACCTCTACATTTTGATTTAAATAAACTTTCATTAACTAGAAGGCACAACGTTTTGGGATCATTAAGCTGGCGGACAACATCAATGCTTGTCGCATCAATTTTTTTCCAGTACCCCTGCAGTGAGTGATTTTTACCAAAACTTCTCAGCAACTCCGGTGAATTTTCGATGCATTTGTTTGAAGTATCAGACACTTGTGATAGTACAAAACGAAATTCACTTGATAATGAAAGACGATTGGCCAAGAAGTTGCCATTATCTATTTCGCTAGGTATCACAATATCTGGCACTATAAAAACAGATTCAGGGTGGCTGACAAGATAACTAGAATACGGTTCGCCTTGCGGCTCTTCATTTTCAAATGCGTACGTACTGCTAGGTGCATTAGCAATAACAAATATTTTCTTGAGGTGATCAAACAGTAAGTCCGCCATATACGTTTGGGCTTGCCATCCAGTTTGACCAGCTAAAAGGCATAGTTCACCTGAAATTGGATTGTGGTGTCGTGGCAATGTGATGATATCAGGAGAAAGGTATGCGTAGCCTTTAAAGAAGGGATATTCTGGTGGGAACTGGACCTCTATAGGGTACTGAACATCGTTGTACGTGTAAATTATTTGAACTACACGCGATCCGTATTCTGCTTGCTCAGTAGTTGTAACCTCTTGAGGATCCCAACCATTATCTGCAAGTTTTTGAATTTCTGTTTCGTACCTTTTCGGCCAGATTTCCCACCATTTCATATTTAACCCACCTTACGCCCATGGCCAGGAGTTGGGGCATTACCCGGCCCTTGGCCATTACTGTGATCTGGTGGAGTACTATCAGGTTTGCCATGGCCTTTGTTTTGGCCAGGGGCATTATCTTTGTTGCTCATATCGAATCCTCTTTGGTTACGTTTAAGTATCCTCCTCAGGGATACAATATACTCTATAGGTTTCACAGTGGCTTATTTCAATGGGAATGACAAAATTAATTAAATGAATATATTGATAAAGTAATCATTAACAATCACACCTAGTGAAACTACATCATAGCTATGATTGGAAATGGCGATTAATGAAACAAACCTAACTCGGAACGAAGCCTGAAACACTATCAAATTGATAAGCACTTAGTTTTACAATAGAAGTATTAGATAAGCTTAGTCAAAGGAGAGCATGTGGAAATAATGGGAGTTTTAACTCTATCACACAATGGGGCAATTCTCTTTCAGAAGACACTCCTCAAAACGTATGAAAACCTGTGACATGGTAACTAGTAAACCAGATAGCTGCACTTGGGTTATGAGGCCGCGGGAACATGCTCTCATTTTGGAGGGGATATTTTGGAGGGATTTTGGAGTGCGATATTTACTATTTAAAATCATGGACTTATATGAACATCACCTGCTGCCCATACAAACAACTAACACAGAAGGCATCTTTCCTGTTGCCATGCTTTCCTCATTCATATCATTCAATGAACCTGATAGAAAGACTATGCCTTGATTGAGCTGGATTGCAAGGCGGGGAAACATATGCCCATGATTCCTTTCAAGAGGCAATACCATCCCTCACACTTACAAATCTCTGTATGAATTTCGTTTCCTTTGAAACCCATTCATGCCACGATGTGCACACTATTGCGCATTATGTCAATCAATGTGTCGATTCAGACCAGGTGAGGGAAAACCATGTTCACGTGCTTGAAAGTGCTTCTCAGTATTCCGGTGGGTATCGGGCTGTTGTACCCGTTCTTTTATCCCGACAATCCGGGCGGTATTCTCGGCGAGTTCAGAATGCTGGGGAATGCAGGCTTCGTCATCACGGCGGCACTCTTCTTTTTTCTGGTCTACCTGTATGCGAAAGATTTGATGCGATCACTGGAATTGGTCTCGCCATCCTCACAACAAGCCAGTCCCCGGAGTGTGTGGCTGATGTTTCTGCTTCCGTATAATTTCATTGAAGATTTTTTCATTATCAGAAATGTGTCCCGCTCCCTAGCCGCCGAGGCACAGGTGAACTCCGCGCTTTCCGGAATTCAGTCGTTCGGTTTTTCGATTGGCATGGTCTGGTGCGGCGCACAAATCCTGTCTTTGCTCCCCAACCAGATCGGCTCGGTTGCAGGTTTCATCGCCATTGTGTTCTGGATCTGGCACTGGGTCTTGATTCGCCGGATAAACGCGAGACTGGCAAAATCTCTTGCGGTGAACGGGGCATCTTAACCCGATGAATCCCAGATAAAAATGGAGGCATCGCCTCCATTTTATTAGACAGAAAAGCACCAGCTTCTGGATTTCATCAGTTAGAATCAGACCCGGCATACTGAATACTTTCAGTCAGCAATTTTTCCAGTTGATTGCTCGATGCGTAGACCCGAATGCCTTTCAGGTCACTCGGAACACTCTGCATGATAAAGTTCGCTTCCACAGGCATGATGGCCTCAGCGGCAAAACCTTCCGGAGGCGTAGCGACAAAATCGAACTCATAGATGCCGTCAAGCGGTGCGACCACATACACAAACGGGTTCAGCCGGACGTTGTCCCACCCCAGTGTCGAAGCAAATCCGGCAACCTTGATCTCCAGCTGCGGCGGATTGGTTTTCAGATAAAGCATTTCGATATCATTCACCTGAAACAACTTCGTTTCCGTATCCATTGTCTTGTCCTTCTTATTGTCGGCGTTATCGGCCTGACGATCGAGACTGGCATAGACTGAGACAGCGCCCAGCAAAATGAGCAATACAGTAAGAACGTATTTCATAGATATCATACCGATGGCTTGAGCGAGGCCTGTCTGATTGCTTCCGGGCTGATTTCATGTAACGGACAGCGTGATATCAGCCCCCATTTACCCGGAAAATGCTCTGATCCCCGAGCATGGATTTGGATTAGATGTGTTTTTGTCTGCTCTTCGTTGCAACCAATGACGGCAGCCAGAGCAGACAGATCGCACCAACCCGATTCGGACTGCTCCAAAATCGTTTGCAGCGTCAGCTGGCGGGCCTGGTCAATCTTTCGCTGATCCCGGTTTTTATACCATTCCAGCGACATGTTCCCCAATATCGCAACGATAGAGCCGATGATTGCACCGACAACCCCCACCAGCGCAATCCAGAACTTGGTATTGCTGACAACCTGGCTGGCAATATGCGTAAGCTCTAAATCTGTCATGCTATGTCCCCATTGTTCAATCCGTGAACGACCCAAAATATCGATGTGTGATGCTTTTCACGGGCAATCACTCATCAGACAACCAACATATGCTTCCTTCCGGAATATGCTTCTTTCCGAGAATAGACGTCCCGTGCAAGCCCCAAAGATTTTTCTGCTCATTATGTGTTCATGGTCATATTCTGTGCGACCGGTCGCTGGACAGCCATCAGCTACCCGTTTCCCCTCAATTCGGATGGCGCCGATGCATCCAGCCCGACGGTGCCTCATTCCCGGCGTCAAAAGCGTCTGAAATAGACTACATTTCAGATCACACAGCTCATCAGCATGCATGAAGGAAGGATATGCTTAAGTTATTGATCATTTTCGGAAGCACCCGTCCCAAGCGGGGTGGTCTGCCCGTCGCACTCTGGGTATTGGAGGAGGCCAGGCAAGCGGGCACCTTTGACGTGACGTTCGCGGATCTGAAAACCGTGAATCTGCCATTGCTCGATGAACCTGAGCACCCGGCTCAGCAAAAATACACCAAAGATCACACCAAAGCCTGGAGCCAGACAGTCAGTGCCGCAGATGCGGTTGTCTTTGTCACCCCGGAGTACGATTATTTTCCGCCGGCCGCTCTGGTCAATGCCATTCAGTTTCTGGCAAAAGAATGGGCCGAAAAGCCGATTGGGATTGTCAGTTACGGCGGCGTCTCAGGCGGACTGCGTTCTACACAGGCTCTGCGGCTGCTACTGTCCGCAGTCAATAACATGACGCTGTCCGGATCCGTTCCGATTGCTTTTTATCAGCAATACATCAAAGAAGATGGCGCTCTGGAAGCCAATGAACCGATGAAAAAAGGACTACATGGTCTGCTCGCAGAATTACATCGCATGGCTGTACTGGTCCGTCAGAATCAATAGACAGTTCTGAGAAGCAGAAAAGTCGAAAGGCGGGTACCGCTTAGTTCGGTACCACTCTTGCGGTACTGCCTGAGATATTCACCCGGACTTTCTGACCGACACGGAAAACCATATTGGGATCGGCAGCCTGAACGATGGCAATGGTGTCGCCGGAATCCAATTTGATGGTCAGGTTTACCCCGTTGCTTTCAGACATGCTTTGCGAGGCTTTGTTACCGGCGTAACCACCCAGCAGACCACCACCAATTGCGGCGATATCAGAACCTTTACCGCCCCCGACCGTCGAACCAATCAGACCACCAATGGCTGCCCCTGCAATCGTACCGGCGACATTTTGCTCGCCCTGAATCGTCACAGGGTCAATCTGGACAATGGTGCCGTATTTCACTTGCTGAATATGCTGAGCCTGAGACCTGCCATAGCTGTTCCCGTAGGGATTGCTGGCACACCCGCTCAGTATCAGCACGGCCATACACAAGATTAATAGTAAGTACTTCACAACATCACCTGCCCGTTTTACTTCACCTGGACGCTAAAAGTATAGCAAGACCCGGATGTTGCCAGTGACTAATCCTTGAGAGCCTGCGCCTGTTCAGCGCGGGGATTATCCCGGCCGCTGAAACGAAGTCCAGGACAGTTTCATCACTGATTATTGACTCAATGTTCTGAAAAGCGATACAGCGTCCTGTCGCCTGACTCCTAAAATTTCAGACAGTATTTGATGCGTGTCTCTTTCACGGGCTCTGGTCACAACGCCCGTGACAGCTTCCAACAGGAACCTGCCATCAATTCAACATGGAGCTCACACATGAAACCAAAACAGCTTTTACTGAGCCTGGCCTGTTCACTTTGTGTGTTCATGGCACATGCTTCCGAAGAAAGCCCGGCCCCAGCTGTCGATGACATGGGGATCCCTGTCAATGCAGGGTTTCAGGGAACAATGGAACTTGACGTCAGAGATTCGAAAGCAGACTGGACACCTTTCACCCCGAAAAAGGCCAAAGAAGGTTCTCCCAATATTTTATTTGTACTCTACGACGATACCGGCTTGGGTGCCTGGTCACCTTATGGTGGCAGAATCAATATGCCGACGCTTGACCGAATCGCGCAAAACGGCCTCACTTATACCCAATGGCATACAACGGCCCTGTGCTCACCAACCCGTTCTACCCTTCTAACCGGTCGAAATCACCACTTAAACGGGATGGCAGCCATTACGGAAGCCGCAAATGGATTTCCCGGTGCCAGTGGCCGCTTCCCGGATCAGGTCACAACCATTGCCGAAGTCTTAAGAAACAATGGATACAGTACCTTTTGGATCGGTAAGAACCATAATGTTCCGGAGCAGGATGTTGCACCGGGCGCCGCCCGCAAAGAGTGGCCGACTCAACAGGGATTCGATCGCTTTTACGGATTTCTGGGCGGCGAGACCAATAACTGGTATCCGGATTTAGTTGAAGATAACCGCTTTATTGATGCACCTTACAGTCCGGAAGATGGCTACCATCTGTCAAAAGATCTGGCTGATCAGGCAATAAAAATGCTGCGAAACCAGAATGCAACCAACCCATCCAAACCCTGGTATATGTGGTTTAACCCGGGCGCCAACCATGCACCGCATCATGTCGCGAAAAAATGGTCAGACAAATACAAAGGTAAATTTGACGATGGCTATGATGCATACAGGGAATGGGTGACCCAAAAAATGATCGAAAAAGGCATCTTGCCTGAAGGCACCGTCAACACGCCCATGAACCCCATGCCCAAAGATCAGGCAAACCCAGCTGATCATGTCCGCCCCTGGAATACCTTGAGTGATGATGAGAAAAAACTCTTCGCCAGAATGGCTGAGGTCTATGCCGGTTTTTCAGAATACACCGATGCTCAGGTGGGCCGTATCATTGACTACCTTGAAGAGACGAAACAGCTGGAAAATACCATCATCATTTATGCTGCCGACAATGGTGCTTCTGGCGAAGGGACTGAAAACGGCTCAGTAAATGAAAACAAATTCTTTAATAACTACCCCGATGACATTAAAGAAAACCTGAAGTATCTGGACAGTCTCGGCTCACCGGATACCTACAACCACTATCCGACCGGCTGGGCTTCAGCGTTTTCAGCGCCATTTAAAATGTTCAAACGCTACTCACAATTTGCGGGCGGGACCGCTGATCCCCTCATCATATCGTGGCCAAAAGGCATCAAGGCGAGAGGGGAAATACGGCATCAGTACCACCATTCGGTCGATATCGTCCCGACCATTCTGGAAATTACCGGGAATGAAATGCCCAAAGTGAATCATGGTGTTGAGCAGTATCCGCTCTCAGGCATTTCAATGGTTTACACCTTTGATGCGAAGCCGGATGATCCAACCCAGAAAAAAGTTCAATACTATTCAATGCTCGGTACACGCGGTATCTGGAAGGATGGCTGGAAAGCTTCTGCGATCCATTCGCCACTGACGGGTCACGGTCAATTTGATAAAGACGAATGGGAGCTTTATCACGTGGCAGTAGATCGCTCTGAATCTAAAAACTTAGCCAAAGAAAATCCGGAGAAATTGAAAGAACTGGTCGACACCTGGTTTGAAGAAGCCAGGAAAAACAATGTGCTTCCCTTAGATGACCGCAGTGCTGCTGAAGTTCTCGGCATTGAACGGCCATCTGAAGAAGCCCCCAGAGACACTTACGTGTACTACCCCGATACAGCACCGGTCCCGGAAGGGGTCGCCGTGAACATTCGGGGCCGTTCTTATAAAATTCTTGCCAATGTGGAAATCAAAGATGAAAACGCCTCAGGGGTCATCTTTGCCCATGGTTCCCGCTTTGGAGGACATTCATTGTTCCTGAAAGATAAAAAACTGTATTACGTCTATAACTTCCTGGGCATTCAGCCTGAGCAGGTCTTTGAATCGTCAGAAGAACTGAAACCCGGTAAGTACACGCTGGGCATGGCGTTTGAAAAAACAGGCACAGGTGAAAATGGTGAGATTCTGGGTAAAACCCAGCTCTACATCAATGACAAAGAAGTAGCTTCTGGTGAAATGAAAACGCAACCCGCGAAATTTACCCTGTCGGGCGACGGCCTATGTGTCGGCTATGACAGCGGCGATGCGGTCAGCGCCCTCTATAAATCACCGGGTGATTTCAAAGGCGGTGTCATACAGGCCGTTGGCGTGTCTGTTTCTGGGCAGCCGTATAAAAACCTGGAATTGGAAGCCAAACGGATGTTAATGCAACACTAATCCCATCATTCAAGCTTCCTCCGGCGCTTGCTGTTTACATCCCCTGCAAGCGAGCGCCGGATAGCTTCGATCGCCCCTCTCACAACATCCCCCTCGAAATACGAGCGGCTGAAATCAATGAGGTTAATCCTTGCACCTCAAAACTGCCTCCCTCAGAATGATGGTTTTCCAAATCAAACGGCAACGAAGAGAAACTCATGGCAGACGAACAGAACAAGCAGGATCGCTACAAAGCCAGACAACAGAAAGTAAAAGATGAGGTGGATGCCCGTGTCGCCGCCGCCCAGACAGAAAAAGGCATCCTGCTGGTGATTACCGGAAACGGTAAGGGGAAATCGACATCCGGATTCGGCACCATTGCCCGTGCAGTCGGGCATGGCCAGAAATGTGGTGTAGGCCAGTTCATCAAAGGCACCTGGGATAATGGCGAGCGGAATCTGCTGGAAAAACTCGGGGTCACATTTGCAGTCATGGGTACCGGATTCACCTGGGACACTCAGGACAAAACTGCTGATACGCTGGCCGCAGAAAAAACCTGGGCTGAATGTAAAAAGATGCTCACCGATGACAGCTATGATGTGGTGCTGCTGGATGAACTCACCTATATGCTGACCTATGGATATCTGGATATTGAAGACGTCCTGGAGACGATTGCACGCCGACCGCCAGAACAATCGGTCGTCGTCACTGGTCGCGGGGCCCACCGCCGTTTGACGGATATGGCGGACACCGTGTCTGAAGTGCGGAATGTCAAACACGCCTTTGAGAGCGGTATCAAAGCCCGCAAAGGCGTGGACTGGTAATTACCCGGATAACGGACGGGCTGCTGTGGCCTGGCAGGTCTCTGAAACATGGCAGAGATCGGCATTGATATCCTGACTTCCCAGCAGCCTCAGCCAGAGCGATGGCAGATGCTTCATTCGAACGGACGGACTTTCCAGCTGAACCGGACGTTGCAACTGCCAGTCCTGGTGCTCATCTTTGCTGGCAAAAACAAAGCGAAACGGCAGATAGTCGACCATGCCCAGACGCAGATCTGTGGCAATCAACTGCTCGTCCTGCGTTTCATAGCGCACAAAACGATCCGTAAAGGTTTCCAGCGCCTGTAAGGTTGTCGGTTTTGCAACGTCTTCAGGCCAGTGACCGCGAGATTTGACAATAAAAGCCACGTCGTGGCTACCATCCAGTAAAGAAGACAACCCTTCCCAGTATTGTTCGTTATCCAGCACAACGATACGCCACAACACCGTATTAAATGGTGTGGGAGTCACCAATACCGGCTGTCCCTCCAGTGCCGTCCCGGCAAGCTGTTTCTCGACCTTGTGCTCAATCAGATGAAGTGCCGCGACCGACCAGGCCAGATAAATCCCGGACAGAATGATCCCCGCCCGGCAAAGGCTGGCTATCCGTTCACGCCAGATCAGCGCCGCCAGCAACGTCAGTAGTAAGGGCAGCGTATAGAGCGGGTCAATGATAAAAATACTGGAGATCGCCACACTGACAGGCATAGGCCAGAACAATTGGGTTCCGTAGGCCGTAAAAGCATCGAGTAACGGATGCGTGATCAAACAGGCTGCCACCAGACACCACAGATGGCCAAAACCAAACTGAGTTGGCCGCCACCGCTGCCAGCAGAGCGTCAGCAGAAAAGAAAACGGAAAAAGTACAAACAATGAATGACTGAATCCCCGGTGTTTTACCATGTCTGAAACAGGATCACCGTAATCAATCAGAACATCTAAATCCGGAATGGTGCCGAGCATCGCGCCGGCCACCAGCACTTTCGGCGATGCTTTCCGTCCGGCAATCATACCGGCAACCGCAGCGCCCAAAGCGGCTTGAGTGACTGAATCCACCAACTGTTCTCCACAAATTTTTTCCCGATTGTATCAGAACAGTGCGCCAATGAAGGACACAGGTAACGTCCCGTCACAAAAAAACGGCCAGCCGCATAAGCAACTGACCGTTTTCATCAGACAAATCAGATAATTAGTTAAACAAACCTTTTAGCAATTTATCTGCGGCTTTCTGGACTTTGTCATCTTTGGATTTATCGCCCAGCAGTTTATCCAGACCCCGCTGAACTTCCTTATTGGCTTTTTCTTCCAGCCGGTCTGCTTCTTTCTTCGCTTTGGCTTCCAGCTCTTTCGCGCGCTTATCCAGCTCACTGTTCCGCTTCACCAGTTCCTTGAAATTCACCTTATAGTCGGGTGCAAGCCAAGTTCCGGTAATATCCAGCGGGACGGTAATATCTGCCACCTCATCAACCGATTTACCGCCCTGCCCTTTGCTGGTGGCAACCAGTGAGGTATCAATCTGGAAATCCAGCGTCTGTTCGATCAGATCAGTATTTCCACGGCCATCCACACGCAACAGCGGCGAAGCCAGATACATATTGTTGGTGGAAGCTTTCCCGTCTTTCAGGACGAAAGTCGCCGTCATCGCAGAGAAGTCGGTTTTCTTCGCTTCATCACCTGCAGAATCAGACTTGCCTTTTAACTTCGCTTTGGCATCACGAATCATCTTCGGAATATTAATGCCGTTCACTGCACCATCCGCAAAGTTGATGGCAACAGTACCGTCGAGGTTTTTCTTCAGACGAGATTCCGCCAGGCCTTTGCCTTTCACTTCGACTTCAATATTTCCTGTACCCGCCAGAATATCGTTATCCGCAACATCCTTCAGGAGCGGCTGAACCTGAACCCCTTTGATAGTTTTAGTGACCTGATAAACCGGCAGCTTACCCGTCGCATCCAGACGGGCCTTAGCAGCAATCGTGCCGTCATAAAGCTCCGCTGCGAATTGATCCAGATCCAGTACACCGTTCTTGATTGCAAAGGCCAGATCCACATGGCTGAGTTTGGCATTTGCCGCCACAAACCGGCCAACTTTCACGGTTCCGGCAACGTCGAACTGTTTCAGTGCCGAGAGATCCGGCTCCTGATCACTGGCAGTTGCCGGTGCTGCAGGTGAAGCTGGTTGCTCCGCCGAAGCCGACTGCTTTTGTCCGGACTCCGCCTGTCCTGATCCCGCAGACGCTTCTTCCGGGCTGCCAATCCAGTTATCCACGTTGATTTCGTCGCTGTTCAGATCAAACCGGATCATCGGGATCGCAGCCTGTTTGAAAGACGCATCCCCTTTCAGAGCCAGCTCGTCTGCTTTCAGGGTAAACTGACTCAGCTTCGCCAGACTGGCTTTCAAATCATATTCAGCATCACCGGCAATACCGACCGTCATGGTCGGACGCGGCAGCGTTGCCCCTTCCAGCGAGGAATTCAGATCAAGCCCCTGAACCGAAACTTTGTTCTTGTCCTGATTCACCATCAGACGCATTTTACCGGAGGCATCAAAAGCCAGATCCGGTACCTGCCCTTTGGCAGCCAGAGACACTTCACCCCAGTCACCCAGCGTAAATTTGTCCAGTTTCACCGTGACCTTTTCCAGCTTCGTCCCGGCTTCCGTCATACTGGCAGACAATTCCGTATTGCGCAGTGACGCATCATCCAGGGTTTCCGCAATCTGTAAGCCAGTTTTGCCCTGAGCGGTAAAGCGCATCGCACCATTTTGTCCGGCCAGATCAAAACTCAAATCAGCCCATTCACCCGGCGCAAACTGACTCAGATTCAGGTTCAGCGAATCCAGTGCCGTCATCGTACCGGCTTTGTCATCACGAATACTGACACTGGCATTCTCCAGCGCAATACCTGCCAGACGAATCACCCACTTCTCGCCGGTTGCGGTTTCCCCTTCAACCACCGGTTCACCGTCACCGGCTGGCTGCGGTTGCGGTTCTGTCTGACTACTTTCCGGTGTCGGCTGGGCGGTTGAACCCGATTCGCCAGTCAAACCATCCAGGTTACTGACACCGTCTTTGCGTGTCTGAATAAAGACACGGGCATCTTTTAAAGTGACCCTGCCCACTTCCAGCTGATGTGAGAACAATGGCAATACAGAGACGG
Source organism: Photobacterium sp. R1 (assembly GCF_054600795.1). Classification (NCBI taxonomy): domain Bacteria; kingdom Pseudomonadati; phylum Pseudomonadota; class Gammaproteobacteria; order Vibrionales; family Vibrionaceae; genus Photobacterium; species Photobacterium sp. R1. The sequence continues at coordinate 143,143 of NZ_BAAHZP010000010.1, read as the reverse complement.
ACACACCGGCTTCATTAAACTGCACCAGATTTGGCTCGGCGAACCCTTCCGGATTCCGGAATTCCGTGCGGCCAATATCAAAACCAATACTCGGGAAGAAACGCCAGCTGATGTCACCTTCCATCACCAGATCCCTACCCGTGGCTTTCTTCACCTGTTCTGCAATCAGGGGTTTGAACTGATTCGGATCGATCAGCGTTACTAAAACGCCGATACCCACGACGACCACCACGACAATCGCCAGTAGCAAATAGAGAATTTTCTTCATTTTGTCCTCAGGAACCTGTGCCAGGGGAGTTAGATTTTTTGCTCACAGCACAAAAAAATGCCAACAAAAAATGTCAAAATACCGGCTTCATTAAAGCAAAAAATAAGGCCACCGTTAAGGTGACCTTATCAAACAGAATGCAATTTAATGAACTTGAGACCAAAAATCAGCCGTGTTTTTTCTCGTCTTCACTGATCCGGCTGGCCACCGCACCCTGCTGATTCTTGTACTTGGCGTTGGCCCTTTTGTTATAAGGCTTTTCTGCCGAGCCCGACAGTATCTCAAAACTCAGGGCACCAATCGGCATGTGCGGGCGCAGCGCCAGCGGCAGACGGCCACTGTTATAAAATTCCAGCACGATTCGGCCTTCCCAGCCCGGATCAATCCGGTGTGCAGTCACGTGCACCATCAGACCCAGTCGCGCCAGCGAAGAACGGCCATCCAGCCAGCCGACAATATTGTCCGGCAATGTGACGGATTCATGCGTCACGGCCAGCGCCAGCTGTCCCGGATGCAGAAAAAAAGCATCGCCGTTTTCCACGACAATCTCATCGCTCATCACTTTGTCCATCTGAGCCGCAACATCTTCTTTCTTCCCGGACAGGTCGATATAAGGTGCGCCGTGGTCATTGAAAATACGGAACTTGTTGCCAAGTGTCACATCCACGGTCAGGCCACTGATCACATCGTTTGACGGGCGTGGCTCAATACTGATTTTACCTTCATCAAGATAAGTCTTAATGTCCTTGTCACAGAGTCTCATGTTGCGGGGTCTCTCCAGGGCAAAAATTCAAAAACAGTCAGAAATATACCCAAATCACCTCTGAAAAAGCATTCAGGTCACTTGGGTATATTCACGTGCCGACACTATAACGAGCGTGCTGCATCAGGTCTATCTTTGCTTGACTCAGCCACTTGTGATTTGCCTCCGGGGCCAGAGACAAAAAAGGCTGACCTGCGTCAGCCTTTCTGCTTTTTACGCTTTCAGCAAGCGGGCAATGTGTGCTTTCAGCACATCGATTGCAATCCGGTTTTTACCGCCACGCGGAACGATAATATCCGCATATTGCTTTGAGGGTTCAATGAACTGCATGAACATTGGGCGAACCGTTTTCTGGTACTGCTGCAGAACCGATTCCATGGTCCGGCCACGCTCAGCCACATCACGCTGCAAACGGCGCAGCAGACAGATATCCAGCGGCGTATCCATAAAGACGGTTGCATGCATCAGATTACGCAGACGCGGATCCGTCAGCAGCAGAATCCCTTCCAGAATGATCACCTTCTTCGGTGTCAGCGTGGTGGTTTCCTGCGTACGCGTGTGTTCACTGTAACTGTACTGAGGAACTTCAACTGCATCACCGCGAATCAGGGTTTCCAGATGCTCACACAGCAAATCATGGTCCAGCGCATTCGGATGGTCATAGTTGGTTTTGACCCGCTCATCCATGCTCAGGTGACTTTGATCGTTATAGTAACAATCTTCCGTAATAACACCGATCTGTTGATCGCCTACTTTTTCTTTCAACTCATTGTAAACGGTTCTGGCGATCAAACTTTTACCGGATGCAGACGCGCCTGCAATCCCGATAATAACGCACTGGTGTGAATGTTCAGACATATCAGAAAGCACCTGTAAGATAATCTAGCGGGTCTTTTACTCAAACGCAGCAAATCGCTGACAAAATGTGTCAGCACTATACTGCAGGTAAAAAATAAACCGCACGATTATAAGGAGTTGGTGCCTGGGATGCCAGAGCAAATGCGATCTTAATCGCAAAGCATGATGCAAATGCAACGACAACCCAGGTGAAAACAGTTACATCATCTACAATTACAGCGTTTTGATACTGATTTGCTCTGCCACTGGTTGCCCATGCCAATAGAGTCGGCTGGCAACCCGACCGGCCAGTTCAACATAAGCTTTCGCCTGCTCGCTGTCCGGAGAAGCGGCAACTGTCGGCAACCCCTGATCGATATCCTGACGGATCTGAATATGCAGCGGCAATTGTGCCAGCAACGGAATCGCATAATCCCGCGCCATCTTCTCTGCGCCGCCGGTTCCGAAAATCGGTTCATGATGACCACAGGCACTGCAGACGTGGTAACTCATGTTCTCGACCACTCCCAGCACAGGAATATTCACCTTATGGAACATGTTGACCCCTTTAATAGCATCGGCCAACGCCAGATCCTGCGGCGTAGTAATCACGACAGCACCGGTCACCGGCATCTGTTGAGCCATTGTCAGCTGGATGTCCCCGGTCCCCGGCGGCATGTCCACCACCAGATAATCGAGGTCCGGCCACAAGGTTTCATTCACGATTTGCGACAGTGCTTTTGATGCCATCGGACCGCGCCAGACTGTGGCATTTTCGGCTGGCACCAGATAACCGACGGAATTGGTGTACAGGCCATGTGCTTCGACCGGCGACATCATTTTGCCATCGGGTGAAGATGGTTTTTCATCGCCAGCCCCCAGCATCATCGGTACTGAAGGCCCGTAGATATCCGCATCCAGCAACCCGACTTTGGCACCGAGCGCCTTCAAACCCAGCGCCAGATTCACTGCGGTGGTCGATTTACCGACACCACCTTTAGCGGAACTGACTACCAGCAGGTTTTTCACACCTTTGAGTGGCGACTTCCCGCCAGCTGCGAGCGGAGCCACTCTGACCGAAATCGTCACGTTCAGATTACTCACCCGCTGCTTTGCCTGTTGATCGCCAATCCAGTCGGCCAGTGCACCGGCCACACTCGAAGCTGCAAAAGGCAACGTAATGCTGAGCTGCCCGCCGCCCTGCCATTGAACAATTCCCGGTGTGTCTGCCCATTCATGCTGCAGCCAGGGGTGGGTGAACTGATTCAGCCAGGTACATAAGCTTGATTTATCCGCAAATGGACCCACGGGATGATTCGACATTGGAATTACCTGCTCCGTTGTAGAAATACGCTGTTGTTATCCTACCACTTTCCATCGCGGACAGCTGCAATTGTCAGACTATGAATCACGCCTGCCTTGGGGTAGTATTCAAGGCTTAATATCTTTTTTACCCATCATGAGCGAATAGAGAAATATGGCTGCAAACCCAAGAAAAATTCTGGTGACCTGCGCCCTGCCGTACGCTAACGGTTCTATCCACCTTGGCCACATGCTTGAGCATATCCAGGCGGATATCTGGGTGCGCTATCAGCGCCTTCGCGGCAACGAAGTTCATTTCATCTGTGCAGACGACGCACACGGCACACCAATCATGCTCAAGGCCCAACAGATGGGGATGGAGCCAGAGCAGATGATTGCCGAAGTGAGCAAAGAGCACCAGGCGGATTTTGCTGGCTTCGATATCAGTTTTGATAACTACCACAGCACGCATTCTGAAGAAAACCGCGAGCTGTCTTCTTTCATCTATACCGAACTGAAGAAAAACGGCTTTATTACCAGCCGCACCATTTCTCAGCTGTTCGACCCAGAGAAAGAAATGTTCCTGCCGGACCGTTTCGTGAAAGGCACCTGCCCGAAATGTAAAGCAGAAGACCAGTACGGTGATAACTGCGATAACTGCGGCGAAACTTACAGCCCGACCGATCTGATTAACCCGAAATCAGCGGTTTCCGGTGCGACGCCGGTGATGAAAGACTCCGTCCACTTCTTCTTCGATCTGCCGCAGTTTGAATCCATGCTGAAAGAATGGACCAAGTCGGGCGCGCTGCAGGAAGAAACAGCCAATAAAATGCAGGAATGGTTCGACGGTGGTCTGCAGCAGTGGGACATTTCCCGTGATGCGCCCTACTTCGGCTTTGAGATCCCGGGTGAAACCGGCAAATACTTCTACGTCTGGCTGGACGCACCCATTGGCTACATGGGTTCATTCAAAAACCTGTGCGACAAACGTGACGACCTGAACTTCGACGAGTTCTGGAACAAAGACAGTTCCACTGAGCTGTACCACTTCATCGGTAAAGACATTGTGTATTTCCACAGCCTGTTCTGGCCAGCAATGCTGGACGGTGCCGGTCTGCGCAAGCCGAACAATGTCTTCGTTCACGGGTATGTCACAGTGAACGGCGCGAAAATGTCCAAATCAAAAGGGACTTTCGTGAAAGCCGGCACTTATCTGAATCACCTGGATCCTGAGTGCCTGCGTTACTACTACGCTGCCAAGCTGAACAACCGGATTGATGATCTGGACATGAACCTTGAAGATTTCACCCAGCGCGTAAACAGCGATGTGGTGAACAAGATCGTCAACCTGGCTTCCCGTAACGCTGGCTTTATTACCAAGCGTTTCGACGGCAAGCTGGCTGACAGCTTTGCAGAACCGGCACTGTATCAGGAATTCGCTGCTGCTGCCGATCGCATTGCAGAACTGTACGAAAACCGTGAGTTTGGCCGTGCCATCCGGGAAGTGACTGCGCTGGCGGATAAAGCCAACCAGTATGTGGATGAGAAAGCCCCATGGGTTGTCGCGAAAGAAGAAGGCAAAGATGCTGAGCTGCAGGCAATCTGCTCTGTCGGTATCAACCTGTTCCGGGTTCTGATGACTTACCTGAAGCCTGTCATGCCAAAACTGGCTGAGCGTGTTGAAGCATTCCTGAACGAAACGCTGACCTGGGAAGGGATTGCACAGCCACTGACCGGCCATGAAATCTCCAAGTTCAAAGCACTGTTCAACCGCATTGACAGTAAGCACGTGGAAGCGATGATCGAAGCATCAAAAGAAGATGCTGCTGCAGAAAAAGCCGCTGCAACCCCACCGGCTGCCGGCCCGCTGATTGATGAGCCTATTGCAGATGAAATCGACTTTAACGACTTTGCCAAAGTGGATCTGCGCATTGCTAAAATCATCAGCTGTGAGTCTGTACCGAAAGCAGACAAACTTCTGAAATTCCAGCTGGATATCGGCGGTGAAACCCGTCAGGTCTTCTCTGGCATCAAATCAGCATACAATCCGGAAGATCTGGTCGGTAAGCTGACCGTGGTGGTTGCAAACCTCAAACCACGGAAGATGAAGTTTGGCATGTCTGAAGGCATGATCCTGGCTGCTGGCCCTGGCGGTAAAGACCTGTGGCTGCTGGAACCCCATGATGGTGCCCAGCCTGGGATGCGAGTGATGTAATTTATCGCCGCACAAATTGAACACAAAAAAGGAGCGAAAGCTCCTTTTTTATTCTGTTCGAACTTCCTTTCACATCAATCCTGCCCGTTTCATATCTTCCGTTCCAGAGCAAGGAACAGATGCCCGACAGAAATTGCTTTTGATTTATTCGCAAAGAACAGACGATCGAACCAAAAAATGCTTGCTATATCAGTATACAAAGCAACCAAAAGGTTTTTGTTTTGTTAAAAGATATGAGCATTAAGTAACAAACATCTCAATAAAGTGTGATCTCAAACAAGCTTTAAATCATGACATTGATTTTACACCACGACTTCGTAACCGGAACTGGTAATCTGCTCCGCGCTCTGAAGCTCAAAGAATAGAGCAGTAAACAGAGCAACTTATAATAAGGAGTGTTCTTTCATGAAAACCCAAAACAAAAAAATGTCCCTGACCACCCGCATTATTATCGGCATGGTTGCGGGTATTTTGACTGGATTTGTTATCCGCTCGCTTTTCGCGGACGTCCCTTTTGTACACGACTATATCGTCAATGGTTTGTTTGAAGTCGGTGGCTCTATCTTCATTGCCAGCCTGAAAATGCTGGTTGTGCCACTGGTCTTCGTTTCTCTGGTGTGCGGTACCAGCACCCTGAGCGACATCAGTACCCTGGGCCGTCTGGGCGGAAAAACCCTCGCCTTTTACCTGACCACAACAGCGGTCGCTATTACACTCGCCCTGACCATGGGTACGCTGTTCAAACCAGGTGAAGGGGCTGACCTTGCCGCTGCAACCTCTTTTGCTGCCAAAGAAGCGCCATCTCTGGGCCAAGTTATTATCGGTATGTTCCCGACGAACCCGATTAACTCCATGGCACAAGGTAATACACTGCAAATCATTGTCTTTGCCCTGCTGTTTGGTATTGCAATCAGCGCTGCCGGAAAAGCGGGTGAACGCATTGCCGGTATCTTTGCCGATCTGAACGAAGTGATCATGAAGCTGGTTGCTTTGCTGATGCACATTGCCCCTTATGGTGTGTTCTTCCTGATGGCGAAGCTGTTCACAGGTCTGGGGCTGGATGCTATCAAGAACCTGATCAGCTATTTCATGGTTCTGAGCGGCACCCTGATGCTGCACGCTCTGGTGACTTATGGCCTGATGCTGAAAGTGTTCTCCGGCCTGAGCCCGTTCACTTTCTTCAAGAAGATGGAAGATGCGGTCATGTTCGCTTTCTCCACCGCCTCTTCTAATGCGACCATTCCTGTAACGATGGAAACGGCAACCAAACGTCTGGGTGTCAGCAACAAAGTTGCTTCATTCACCGTGCCACTGGGTGCAACCATCAATATGGATGGCACCGCAATTATGCAGGGTGTTGCGACCGCATTCATTGCGCAGGCATTCAACGTCGATCTGACCATGGGTGACTACATGGCCGTGATCCTGACAGCCACCCTGGCCTCTATCGGCACAGCCGGTGTACCGGGTGTGGGTCTGATCATGCTGGCCATGGTTCTGAACCAGGTGGGTCTGCCTGTTGAAGGTATTGCCATCATTATGGGTGTGGACCGACTGCTGGATATGATCCGTACTGCGGTCAACATTACCGGTGACAGTGTCGTGACCTGTATTGTCGGCAAGTCAGAGAACGAGATGGACATCAAACGCTTTAACGACCCGAAAGCGGGTGAGAAAGACGAAGAAGTTCATCTGCATAAAGCCTGATCCTGCTGACGACAACGCAACTCCCCTACACGCCAGTCTTCCGGGACTGGCGTTTTTGTTCCTGCAGGAAAACCTTTACCGGGGCTCAACCTGGTTTCAATCCTGTTTCATCGCACAGCCCGAGATTACCCCTCAGTACGAGGTTGTACTGAGCGCATCAATTGAATCTGTTGGATCAATTGCTGAATCTGAGCATTTCCGGGAACCATCAGAGCCAGCTTCTGCGCATAAAACAACGCCTGATCAAAGTCTTTCAGCTGAAGATAACTCTGCACCACGGTGTAGTAAATCTCTGGGTTTTGGGGAGCGACTTTCATCGCCTGATGCATATACCCCACCCCCTGGCGCGTTTGTCCCAGTTCCTGCAGTAATAATCCATAAGCATAGAGATAATCAGCGTTCCCTTCCGAGTATTCCACCGCCCGTTTCAGGAACGGGGCTGCGTTTACTTTCTCCCCGCTTCGTACCCAGCTCATCGCTTTGGCATACAACACGCTCGGTTCGTTCGGATGAACCTTCAGCGCCTGATCCAACACAGCTCGCGCTTTCAATTCATCCCCTTTCACCCGGTATACATCAGCCAGATTGACATAGGCCGGTATAAAAATCGGTTCCACTTCAATGGCTGCCAGAAAATGCGACTCAGCTTCGTCCATCTCCCCCAGCGCCAAAGCCAGATTTCCCAGATTTGCATACGAAAAGCCACGATCCGACTGATAGCGCTGCATGTCGCGATAAATCGCCAATCCCTGCTCCAGCACAGATTTCTGTGCCTCGGTCAGTTGTATCACATGCGGCATGGTCAGCATTGGGGCCAGCGCTTGCGCCGCACTGGCTCTGATGGGTGCGCGATTATCCTCCAGCAATGGCGCCAGTAAACGATAGCGCTCAGCAACGGGATACAAAGCCGTCGCACTGATCGCGGCTTGTCTTTTCAGAGGCTCATCTTCACGGACAGCGCGTGCAATCGCGACCTGTGAATTTCTGTCGGGATAAGCGGCCATCCGGACAATCGCAGATGCCCGGACAATCTCAGGATACTGGCTGCTCTGGGCGATCCGCGTCAGCGACTCCGAAGCAGAGAGCGCCCCCTGATCCGCGGCCTGAAATGTGAGTGAAAAATGTTCGGGAGACCGGTGCGTGCTATGGGGAAACCATGCTTTGATTTGCTGGCTAGCCCACTGTGCGGATTGATCAGCATGGCACTGCTGGCACGCATTCGGCGCCTGGGTTTTGACGGTCAGATCGGGGCGCGGAATCCGAAAACTATGGTCACGCCTAGAATCGATCTGCATGTAAGTCGTGGCTGGCATATGACAGTCAACACACTGACTCCCGGCACGACCTGCGGCATGCCGGTGATGCGTGGTATTGTCATAGGTTGTTGCACTGTGGCACTGAATACAGGTTTGATTGCCGGGCAGGACCGTTTCTCCGGAATGGGGATTGTGGCAATTGGTGCAAGTCACCCCAGCCTGATACATCTTGCTTTGCAGAAACGAGCCCCAGACATAGTCTTCCTGCCATATCTGACCATCGACATGATAAATGTCTGAGGTCAGCAAAGCGCCCTGATAGTCTTGCGAAAAATGATGCGGTGCTGTTCTGTCTGACAGTTGGGTCCGGCGTGCATGACAAGTAGCACACACGGCAACCTGCCGGCTCTCTTTCAACCCTGTCATTGCTTTCATCTGACCATTGGGCTGAGAAACAAATAGTGGCGTTCGTTTTCCGATCGGTTGAGGATAACCTTTTTGTGAAATTTCAGTGTTGCCCCTCGCCCATTCCAAATGTTGCTGGCTACGGCCATGGCATGCTTCGCAGCTGACATTTACTGCACTGTAAGTGGACTGATAGTGCTGGGTTTTCGGATCGAAATTTTTCTGAAAATCAGTTGTATGGCAATCGGCACACATTTGATTCCAGTTTTGCCCCATTTGAGTCCAGTGAAATAAATCATGTGTTTTTTGATCCGGATATAACTCAAACCATCGTGTTCCACCTTCAGATTCTGACCGGCTGTCCCAGGCAAAAGGGATGAATTGAATTTTTCCCTTCCCCACAGAAATTGCATATTGCTGCAAAGGATAGTACCCAAAGGTATAGCGCACTGGATACCGGACCACCTCGCCAGAATCACCCTTTATTTCAACCAGATACTCACCATCATCAATGCGAAGCTGAAACTGTAAATTGTCTTTTTGAAGTTTGATGTTTTGAAAATTACCAAGAACCGTCTTTTCAGAAGCAGGCGACATGGCATGAAAATGATGGGAACCCTGCCATTGCTGTACTTCTTTTTCATGGCAAGAAGCACAACGGCTGACCTCAAATTTTTCCGCAGCGGTCAGCGCGGACAGGGACATCAGGCTGATGAAAATCAATAAATTCATGAGATAACAATGCGGCATAACACAATTTGTTCTTCATTAAGATTTGATTGATATATCAATGATAATTGAGATTCACAAAAATACCCTGAAACAGAAGTTTCCCCGCCCCGCCCTTTCCCAATCCAACCCGTCGCGGTTCAATTCAAGGTTTTCCGAATCCTGACTGCACTATAAGAAAGCATTCCAGACCACAGAACGCACTTAAATAGTGCAACAAAAAACTCTCGTTTTCTTTTGGGGGATTCTTCTCACCCGTATCCACCTGAGTTTTTCTCAATTTCAACCCCGTTGAAAAGCTGGCTCAGTTTTTGCGTTATTCAGTCATCAGCACGCTTTTTCTATCTCCCACAGGCAGTTGGAAAGGCATGCTTTTTGCCCATGCACATGATTGAAATGCTGGGGTAAAACGTCGTTAAGAAACTGCACACAAGCTTCAATAAGCTGACTTCAAAACAGAATCAAAACGTCAAAGAGGAACAACAAAGTATTGATGCCACTCATCTGGCAGATAAGGAGTCGATATGTGGATTATTCTCGGTTTAACGCTGACGGTACTGGCACTGACAGCCTGGTATTTCTACAACAAGCAACAACAGGCACAAACCGAAGCCCACTTTGAGCAGATTCTCGGATTACGACAGCTGATTCAGCTGCTGCGCCAGCACAGACGTTTATCGCACAGCCATCTGATGAAAAGTTCAGGTCATACAATCCCGGTCTTTCATGAACAGGACGTGATCCTGCAAATGAGCAGCCAGCTGGTCAGTCAGGTCAGCCTGGAACAAAAGCCAATGTACCGTATTCTGGACCAGAACCTGCAGCAGCTGTGTCATGAGTGGCCTGCACATTCATTGTCCCGAAATCAGGCAATGCACGGGAAAAGCATCCGTCATGCGATGTATCTGATTGATGACCACTTAACCACCAGCATGCTGCTCGCCGACAATGACAGTCTTTTTGATCAATACCAGCAATTCTGGCCGGTCACTCTGAATGCGCTGGATACTTTGGCTCAGTTTCGGGCAACGGTGGCCTCGTTTCGTCCCGGGAAGATCAAAACTGAAGTGCTGCTGCGCCGCCACCTGAATTTGCTGCAACGCCGTTTAGGTCAGATGAACCTGATGTTGTCTGTACCGGGGCCATCCCTGATGGCCGATCAGCTGGAACAGGATCTGGACACACTGTTGCAATCCGCCAGTGCTACCTATGCATGCAGGCTGGCACTGTACAAATTATCGCTCAGCTTGTCGGACAATATATTCTGCCTATTTGACGCCAAACTGCTTGAAATTGCCCACGCGCTAGCAATTGATGACTTTCCCACCGACATCCCTGCCAGTCTGGTGCCGCTGCTGGAAAAGTCGAAGGCTGACACCGCAGACGCTGAACAGCTCAAGCTACAGGCCTGAAATAAAAAACCCAGCCAAAAGGCTGGGTTTTCATTCAAATCAGGTTCAGAACAAATCTGACCAACTTAACCGATGTGTGTCAGGCCGCCCATGTACTGGCGCAGTACTTCTGGGATCTCGATACGGCCGTCAGCCTGCTGGTAGTTTTCCAGAATGGCAACCATGGTACGGCCAACAGCCAGACCAGAACCGTTTAGGGTATGAACCAGCTCAGGCTTTTTCTCACCTTTACGGCGGAAACGTGCCTGCATCCGGCGTGCCTGGAAATCACCAACATTTGAGCAAGAAGAGATTTCACGGTACGTGTTCTGAGCCGGCAGCCAGACTTCCAGATCGTAAGTCTTCATTGCGCCGAAGCCCATATCACCGGTACACAGAATCACTTTACGGTATGGCAGGTTCAGCAATTGCAGTACTTTTTCTGCCTGACCGGTCAGTTCTTCCAGTGCAGCCATTGAATCTTCCGGACGGGTGATCTGAACCAGCTCAACCTTATCGAACTGGTGCATACGGATCAGGCCACGGGTATCACGACCATAAGAACCGGCTTCTGAACGGAAACATGGCGTATGTGCTGTCATCTTGATTGGCAGATCTGCTTCTTCAACGATGGTATCGCGAACCATATTGGTCAGCGGTACTTCAGCTGTCGGGATCAGTGACATACCAACGCCTTCTTCAGTCGCAGGCTTGGTATTGAACAGATCTTCACCAAACTTCGGCAGCTGACCCGTACCGTACAGACTATCCTGGTTCACCAGGTAAGGGACATACATTTCTGTATAACCATGCTGTTCAGTGTGCAGATCCAGCATAAACTGTGCGATCGCGCGATGCAGACGGGCAAACTGGCCTTTCATCACGATGAAACGAGAGCCGGACAATTTCACAGCACTGGCAAAATCAAGACCTTCGCCCATTTCACCCAGATCGACGTGGTCTCTCACTTCGAAATCAAAAGACTTCGGCTCACCCCAGCGAGAAATTTCGACATTCTCTTCTTCGTCTTTACCAAAAGGTGCCGACTCATCCGGGATATTCGGGATAGACAGTTCAATATCGCTCAGCTGCGACTGGATTTCTGCCAGCGCTTTTTTTGCTTCGTCCAGTTCAGATCCCAGACCCGCAACTTCAGCCATGACTTTTTCGGCTTCTTCGTGCTCGCCCTTGCCTTTCAGCTGACCAATCAACTTCGAGCGGGAGTTACGCTGGGACTGCAGTTCTTCCGTTTTTACCTGGATCGACTTACGTTGCTCTTCCAGGGAACGAAGTGTTTCTACATCAAGGGTAAACCCACGTTGCGCTAATTTTTCTGCTGTCGCGTCCAGCTCAGTTCGAAGAAGTTTAGAATCTAGCATGCTAATCCTGTGCTCGTCATAGAATGTTGCACAAAGTTTAATCCGAATGCGGATTAAATCAGTTGAAATCTGAATACGTTAGAACCCCTAACGTACGTCCACAAACCATACCCAAAAAAACCGGTTATTGATAGCGTTTCTGCGGGCTTTTTGCATCCAAAGAAGCCAGATAATCCAGCTTCTCACGAATTTTACCCTCTAAGCCTCGTTCAGAAGGCTGATAATACCGTTTCCCCTGCATTTCAGGCGGGAGATAACACTCACCCGCCGCATACGCGCCGGGTTCATCATGGGCATAACGGTACTCTGCCCCATACCCCAGCTCTTTCATCAGTTTGGTGGGGGCATTTCTCAGGTGCGGCGGCACTTCAAAGTCCGGTAAATTCGCCGCATCGGCTTTGGCCTGATTGAACGCCGTATAAACCGCATTACTTTTCGGAGCACAGGCCAGATACACAATCGCTTGTGCAATCGCCCGCTCACCTTCATAAGCACCCACCCGGGTGAAACAGTCCCAGGCCGCAATCGCGACCTGCATCCCGCGCGGATCGGCGTTGCCGACATCTTCCGAAGCAATTGCCAGCAAACGGCGGGCAACATAGAGCGGGTCACAACCGGCCTGCAGCATCCGGGCATACCAATAGAGCGCACCATCCGGACTGGAACCCCGAATCGATTTATGCACGGCAGAAATCATGTCGTACCAGAGATCACCTTTGTTATCGAACCGGGTCACTTTCTCACCCGCAACTTCTGCCAGCAAATCCAGTGTGATGAGTTTCTGACCTTCCTGCTCTTCGGCCATATCAGCCAGCAGTTCAAGGTAATTCAGTGACATCCGGGCATCGCCGTTCACCAGTTGTGCCAGACTTTCTTTCACTTCCGGTGCAAAGGCCAGGCTGTCATCCTGAACCCCACGGGATTTATCCGCCAGAGCCTGATTGATGACGGTCAGAATATCGTCCCGGGTCAGGGATTTCAGCTTATACACCCGGGCACGGGACAATAATGCGTTATTCAGCTCGAATGACGGATTTTCCGTGGTCGCCCCGATGAAGGTCACGGTGCCGTCTTCAATATGGGGCAGAAAAGCGTCCTGCTGGCTTTTGTTGAAGCGGTGCACCTCATCTACGAAGAGAATGGTTCGACGGCCAGCCTGTTGGTTCTGATGCGCTTTATCAATGGCCGCGCGAATATCTTTCACTCCGGAGGTCACTGCAGATACCCGTTCGACTTCAGCATTAGCATAGTGAGCAGCCACTTCTGCCAGTGTGGTCTTTCCGGTGCCCGGTGGTCCCCACAGAATCATGGAATGGAGATGCCCGGCTTCCAGTGCTCTTCGCAGCGGTTTTCCAGGCCCCAGGATATGCTGCTGCCCGATATACTCTTCAACAGTACGTGGCCGCATACGAGCGGCTAGCGGACGAAAATCCGAGGCAAAGTTAAGACTGAAGTTATCCACACTGACCATCCAAAACTGAAAAAGGCGGTATTTCTACCGCCTGTATATGAATCTCTTGTTTTTAGCGCAATCAGCGCTTGTCGTCCAGCTCAACCCCTGCAGGTGGTGTGAAACTATACTGCTTTCTGTCCTGTTTGCCCTTGGCAAACTGAGCAAAACGGAACTGACTGAGCTGACCGTCCTGTTCTTCCACCGAGAAGCCGCGGACCTGGCCATCTTTACCGACGGTCACGACAAACTTACCGGTCACAGCGGCACGGTCTTTCGGGGTCAGCGTGAATGTATCAGCAGTTTGCACGACGTTATATTTTGCCCAATCCTGATTCTGATTCCGGATCAGCAGAACAAAAGGCGTCTGCTCAGTTGCATCCTCCAGCTTCATCGCCGTCACCTGTTCAACCATCGGGGTGTAATACCACAAGGTCCGGCCATCAGAAACCAGCAGGTTTTCATCCGGCGTATCTGCATGCCAGCGGAACAGATTCGGACGTTGCACCGATACTTTCCCCTGACCTTCAACCAGCAGGTCGCCTTCCGGGCTGGTAACTTTCTGAGTAAAACTCGCACTGAACGCATCCACTTTATTCAGACGCTGGCTCAGCTCCTGCTGCGCACTGGCAAAAGCCAGACCAGGCAGGAGCGCCGCAGCCAAAAGAATTCGCTGCACTGTCTTTATCATTTTCGGGTGTTTCTTCATTCATTAATCTCCTGTTGGAGCGGGAGCCAGAACCTCACGGTTGCCGTTATGCCCGGGCGGACTGACGATACCGTGTGCTTCCAGCTGTTCTACAATCCGGGCAGCCCGGTTGTAGCCAATTTTAAAGCGGCGCTGCACACCAGAGACTGACCCGCGACGACTTTCAGCGACAAACGCTGCAACCTGATCAAACAGCTGATCCAAATCGTCATCTCCACCGGCCGGACTCTCTCCGGGCAACATGCCTTCAGTCCCCTGATCGGCATTCAGAATGCCGTCAATGTACTGAGGTTTACCTCTGGCTTTCCAGTCATTGACCACGTTATGCACGTCATCATCAGAGGCAAATGCCCCGTGAACACGCACTGTATGACTCTGACCCGCCGGCAGGTACAACATGTCACCCATACCCAGCAGTGATTCGGCACCCCCCTGATCCAGAATGGTCCGTGAGTCGGTCTTGGTGGATACCGTAAACGCCATCCGGCTTGGAATATTGGCCTTGATCAGACCGGTAATCACATCCACCGACGGACGCTGAGTTGCCAGAACCAGATGGATCCCTGAAGCCCGCGCTTTCTGGGCCAGACGCGCAATCAGTTCCTCAACTTTCTTGCCGACGACCATCATCAGATCAGCAAACTCATCCACTATGACCACAATACTCGGCATTTTCTCCAACAGCGGCGGGTGTTCGTCTAAAGAATCGCCAGGTCGCCATAACGGATCGTGAATCGGATGACCGGCTGCAGCAGCTTCTTTCAGCTTGGCATTAAAGCCGGCCAGATTACGAACCCCAACTGCGGCCATCAGTTTATAACGGCGCTCCATCTCGCCCACACACCAGCGCAAGGCGTTTCCGGCATCTTTCATGTCAGTGACCACTTCGGTCAGCAGGTGCGGAATTCCTTCATAAATCGACAATTCCAACATTTTCGGGTCGATCATGATAAAGCGGCAGTCTTCAGGCTTACACTTGTAAAGCAGACTGAGGATCATCACGTTCACACCGACCGATTTACCGGAACCTGTGGTACCGGCCACCAGCAGGTGAGGCATTTTACTCAGGTCAGCAACCACAGCCTCCCCGGCAATGTCATAACCCAGCACAATCGGCAGCGCGCTGCGCATATTCTGGAACCGGTCGCTGGCCAGCACCTCAGACATATACACGGTTTCGCGATGTTCATTGGGCAATTCCAGACCAATGTACGGTTTGCCCGGAATCACTTCGACCACACGCACGGCATAAGCCGACAGAGCCCGGGCCAAATCTTTCGCCAACCCTGAGATCCGACTGACTTTCACGCCCGGCGCCAGATCCAACTCGTATCGGGTAATCACCGGGCCCGGATAAATCCCAACCACTTTGGCTTTAATTTTGTAATCCGCCAGCTTAGATTCCACCAGCCTTGCCGTGTGCTTCAGCTCTTCCTCACTGGTTGGCTGCACATTCTGTTGTGCCGGCTGAAGTAAATCCAGCGTCGGCATCGGGGATGTCGGCTTCGGTAAATCCACGTCTTTCTTCATCAGGAAAGGATTGTCGAGACCGGCAGCATAAGCCTGTTGCTGCTGGGCCTCACGGATTTTACGCTGGAAAGCCTCTTCGTCCGATTCTTCGGCATCGATTTCCTCTGCGTCTTCTGCATCATCCGCTTCATCTGCAGCGGCAGCGCGTTCCAGCTCAGACATCCCATCATGAACACCGATTTCAATCTCGTGTTCACTCTCGAACGCATCCTCATAGGCTGAAGCTGCTTCAGGTTCCACCTCATCCTGCTCTTCCCACGGAAGGTCATCCTCTTCCGGCGCTTCAGATGCCTGCACCGGGTCCGGCTGAGTTAATTCAGGCGTGTCTTCAATCAACGACAGATCCCCCAGAGACGGCTCTTCATCAAAATCATCTCCGGCCAGTTCTGCAGTATGCTCTTGCTGATGTTCCTGGGCCCTGCCTGCCTCTGGCGCATACACACTATAGTCTTCGTCCTGAGCCAGCTGAGACTGCAAGGCTTCAATCGTCAGGTCCGCAGCATCCGGGTTCGTACCCAGTGGCTGGTTCACCGGCACAGCAGTCGGTCTGCTGCGCTCCGGCATCACAATGGCCGGTTCCGCAGGCGGCGGAGTACTCACCGCGACGTCAGACTCAGGTTTCGCTGCCGGAATTGCAGAACCGGCAGACGTGAGACCAGGCTTCGGCGCTTCGTTCAGTACAGTGTCTGCAAACGAAGTTGGGGTGTAAGCCACCCGTACCGCTGGCTTTTTCAGTAAGACGTCATCGTCGTCAATCTCAGACCCATTCGGCTTGTCGAGCAAAGTCGCAGCATAAGGCGTCTGGCTTTCGTCAGGAATTTCAGAGGCAAAAGGTGTCAGGGTTTGCGACGATTCGCCCCGGATTTTATTCAGCAGCCAGCTGAACATCCCCAGCGTCGATTCTCCAATTCCGTCGACAACCCGCAACCAGGAAATCCCCGTCAGCAGAGTGAAACCAACCGCCCATAAAAACATCAGCACCAGCGTGGTGCCCAGCAGGTTGAACAGCGGCAACGTCAGGTTGGCAACCACATCACCAATGACTCCGCCGGAAGAAAAGTACCAGATATCATCAAAGTTCAGATCGGCAAGACCGCAACTGGTCAGGAACAAAACCAGCAGCCCGAGCAGCCGGGTGCCATAAATCATATAATCCGGTGCTGTCCGCTCACCACGACGGCGAAACATGATCCAGGTCGCGCCGAGAATCACGGCGGGTAAGGGATATGCCAGAGAACCGAAAGTGAAAAAGAATGTATCCGCCACCAGTGCACCAAAAGCACCAGCCTTGTTCTGAACCGGTCCCTGCCAGGCCGTTTGTGACCAGGACGGATCCGCCGGATCAAAGCTGACCAGCGCCACCATAAGATACACTGCGGCAAGAATGCCGATGATCAGGAAACTTTCCAATAAGCGCTGCCCACCTGACAAACGCACAGGCTGAAATTTGCCTTTTACCTTCCTCAAAAATTCTCTCCGGTCTTGCTAAAACTGGCTGTAAGCCGGGGGGTAAGTAACAGTAACCCAGCTGAGCGGATCAGCATGATGCGCTGTGATATCCAAGTGACCCATTTTATACCACTTCACTGGTATTGTTACCCGCCTGAAAAAATGTGGGAGCAAAGTAGGAAAAAGCGCGCCTACTTACGCCACGACCTGAATACTTCAGTCATCAGGCTTTTATTGTAGTTGCTTGATAACACAAATAATTCATCTGAATGTCAATTCAATGATGAGTTGCAGACTTTTTCAGCAATCAAGACCGAATGTTTTTCTGCATTCTCAGAAACAATTCAAGCGGCACAAAGGCCGCTTGAATTCACGAGAGAAGCAGGTTCAGCAATCAGACCAATTAACGGGTCTTAATCACCAGATTGTTGGTCTGCTTCACTTCTTCCATCACCACATATGTACGCGTGTCATTCACACCCGGCAGACGCAGCAGGGTTTCCCCCAGCAGCTTACGGTATGCCGACATGTCTGATACGCGGGTTTTCAGCAGGTAGTCGAAATCACCGGAGACCAGATGACATTCCTGAATATCTTCCAGTTCCTGAACTGAGCGGTTAAATTGCTCAAAGACATCCGGCGCACCACGATTCAGCGTAATCTCTACGAAAACCAGCAGAGAGGCATCCAGATACTGGGGATTCAGAAGCGCAGTATAGCCACTGATGTAGCCTTGGCGCTCCAGACGACGTACACGCTCGAGACAAGGGGTTGGGGACAAACCTACACGTTTAGACAACTCAACGTTTGAAATTCGACCGTCTTTCTGAAGTTCATTCAGAATGTTACGGTCTATTCGATCCAACTCCTTGGAGGGTTTCTTTTTGGTATCTACCATTTTTTATTCCACCTTCTTACTTCCTTGCAATAAAATATATTACATCTACGAGTTTTTTAGTATCAAATACTCTTTTAGTCAAACTATACTGCCATTAGCTCTGTCATTTCAACCTTGTCCATAGCTTACCCTGCTAAATCGATCAAGGAGCACAGCATGATCATCGGTGTGCCTAAAGAAATCAAAGACCATGAATACCGCGTTGGCCTTGTCACCAGTAGTGTCAGAGAGCTGGTTTCACTCGGCCATGAGGTTCTCATTGAAACCCAGGCCGGAGCTGGTATAGGGTTGTCCGATGCAGATTATCAATCTGCCGGAGCAACCATTCTTTCGACTGCTTCAGAAGTTTTTACCAGATCAGAGCTGATTATTAAAGTAAAAGAACCTCAAGCCGTCGAAAGAGCCATGCTTCGCGAAGGGCAAATCCTCTTCACTTATTTGCATCTTGCCCCTGATTATGAGCAAACAAAGGATCTGATTCAGAGCAAATCTATTTGTATTGCTTATGAGACGGTCAAAAACCATAAAGGCCAGTTGCCTTTACTGGCTCCGATGTCCGAAGTTGCGGGCAGAATGTCGGTACAGGCTGCGGCTCAGACACTGGAAAACCCCCGGGGCGGCAGAGGATTGCTGCTCA
This sequence comes from Photobacterium sp. R1, assembly GCF_054600795.1. NCBI lineage: Bacteria > Pseudomonadati > Pseudomonadota > Gammaproteobacteria > Vibrionales > Vibrionaceae > Photobacterium > Photobacterium sp. R1. The sequence continues at coordinate 124,218 of NZ_BAAHZP010000010.1, read as the reverse complement.
GTGGTGTGCCGGGTGTGGAACCGGCCAAAGTCCTGATCCTCGGAGGGGGCGTCGTCGGCTCAAACGCGGCCCGGATGGCCATGGGCATGCGGGCTGATGTCACCGTACTCGATCGCAACCTGGATACCCTCCGGGCATTGGATTGTGAGTTTCAGGGTAAAGTGAAGCTGCTTTACTCAACCGACGACCTGATCGACCGGATGGTTCCCGAAGCCGACGTCATTATTGGTGCAGTCCTGATCCCCGGAGCCGCCGCTCCGAAACTGATCACGGCGGAACACGTGAAGCAGATGAAACCGGGCTCTTGTCTGGTGGACGTCGCCATCGATCAGGGGGGCTGCTTTGAAACCTCGCACCCGACAACGCATACAGATCCGACCTATATCGTGGATCAGGTCGTTCATTACTGTGTGGCAAATATGCCGGGCGCCGTGGCCAGAACCTCAGCTTTTGCACTGAACAACGCCACACTCCCCTATATCATTCAACTGGCCGGCAAGGGCTATAAACAAGCTCTGCTGGATGACCCCGGTTTCCTTGCCGGGCTGAACGTGATTCACGGTAAAGTTACCTACCGCGAAGTCGCCGAAGCCTTTAATCTGCACTATACAGACCCGACCGTGGCCCTGAGTATGCACTAATGTGAATTTCAGAGCCCGAACTTCCCTTTCAGCGCTGAAAACTTTGTTTTTAGCGCTTTTTCATTGAGTTTGTAACAGAGCTATGGTCTGCTCTTTCCTTACACCTGCAATTTCCCTACAATCGATGCCTTACTGATACGTGACGCTGACTAAGTCTGGAGAAACAATGAGTAACGTAAAACACAGTAAACTACTCATCCTCGGTTCTGGCCCAGCCGGCTATACCGCAGCGGTTTATGCGGCCCGCGCCAATTTAAATCCAGTCATGATTACTGGCATGCAGCAAGGTGGTCAACTGACAACCACAACAGAAGTAGAGAACTGGCCAGGCGATGCAGAAGGCCTGACAGGTCCTGCACTGATGGAACGCATGAAAACTCATGCCGAAAAATTCAATACGGAAATTATTTTCGATCATATCAACGAAACAGACTTCAGCCAGCGACCTTTCCTCCTCAAAGGAGACAATGGCGAGTACACCTGTGACGCGCTGATTATCGCAACAGGCGCTTCCGCCAAATATATTGGCCTGGAATCCGAGCAGGCATTTCAGGGACGCGGCGTCTCTGCCTGTGCAACCTGCGATGGTTTCTTCTACCGCAATCAGAAAGTCGCGGTTGTTGGCGGTGGTAATACAGCGGTTGAAGAAGCACTGTATCTAGCCAATATCGCTTCAGAGGTTCACCTGGTTCACCGCCGTGATACCTTCCGCTCAGAGAAGATTCTGATCGATCGTCTGATGGACAAAGTGAACAACGGCAACATCATCCTGCATACCGATCGTACGCTGGATGAAGTGCTGGGCGACGACATGGGTGTAACCGGCGTACGCCTGAGAGACACCAAGTCAGACGCCACCGAAAACCTCGACGTGATGGGTGTTTTCATTGCGATTGGTCACCAGCCGAACACAGATATTTTCACCGGTCAGCTGGCCATGGAAAACGGTTATCTCAAGGTACAGTCCGGGCTGGAAGGAAATGCGACCCAGACCAGCGTTGCCGGTGTCTTTGCCGCGGGTGATGTTATGGATCATGTTTATCGTCAGGCCATCACATCTGCCGGAACAGGCTGTATGGCAGCTCTGGATGCAGAACGCTATCTGGATGCCCTAAGCAAGTAATACCGATGACTACGGCCGCGGCAATCGACTGCGGCCTGTTTACCTTCCCCCAATTGGGAAACCAGAATTCAACCAACCATACAGCGCTATTTCAACATGGATAAACAATTACAGCGCGAGTTGACCAAGTGGTTAAAATCGCAAAGCAAGCTGGCCAAACCCTGGCTGATGCTGAGTGTGGGCCTGGGATTTCTGTCGGGTCTTCTCCTTATTGCCCAGGCAGGCCTACTCGCCACTATCCTGCAGCAACTCATTATCGAACAGACCGACAAACATCAGTTGCTTCCTCATTTTGCGGGATTAATTGCTGTTGTTGCCCTGCGTGCTGCCTGCAGCTGGGGACGGGAAGTCGCAGGTTACCGCTGTGGCGAACAAATCCGCCTGCATATCCGGGAACTGATTATCAACCGGCTGCATCAGTTGGGTCCGGCGTTCATTAAAGGACGTCCGGCTGGCTCCTGGGCAAGTCTGATCCTGGAGCAGGTTGAAGAAATGCAGGATTTCTTTGCCCGTTATCTCCCGCAAATGGCGCTGTCCGTTCTGATCCCGCTGGTGATTTTAGTCGCCGTGTTCCCGTTCAACTGGGCCGCCGGACTGATTTTCCTGGTCACCGCACCACTGGTTCCCTTTTTTATGGCCTTGGTTGGTATTGGTGCCGCAGATGCCAGCCGACGTAACTTTACAGCGATGCAGCGTCTGTCCGGGCACTTTTATGACCGCCTGCAGGGACTGGCGACACTGCGCCTGTTTAACCGTGCTGAAGCAGAAGCAGAAAACCTGCATGACGCCGCAGATACGCTGCGCAAACGTACGATGGAAGTATTGCGTCTTGCATTCCTTTCTTCTGCGGTTCTGGAATTTTTTACGGCAATTTCGATTGCTCTGGTCGCCGTGTACTTCGGCTTCTCATTCATCGGTGAGTTAGATTTCGGCCACTACGGCCTGCCAATCACCCTGTTTACCGGCTTCTTTATCCTGCTGCTGGCGCCGGAGTTCTACCAGCCGTTGCGTGATCTCGGCACCTATTATCATGCCAAAGCACAGGCCATTGGCGCTGCAGAATCTATCGTGACTTTCCTGAATACAAAAGCGGATAACATGAGCCAGGGCGAGCAGCCGCTCGAAGCGCCTGAAACCATCAGTATCCGCCTGAACGATGTCAAAGTACTGAGTCCGCAAGGCCAGATACTGGCAGGGCCGCTGAGTTTTGACATTGAAGCGCACCAGCAGGTCGCGCTCATCGGACCGAGTGGTGCCGGAAAAACCAGCCTGCTGAACGCCCTGCTCGGCTTCCTGCCTTATGAAGGCAGCATCCGGGTGAACGGTACAGAGCTGCGAGAAATCGATCCGGTTCAATGGCGTCAGGCCATCAGTTGGGTCGGACAGAATCCGCTGCTGATCCATGGCAGTGTCCGCGACAACATTGTTTTAGGGAACCCGCAGGCCACGGACGAGCATATTCAGCAAGTCGCCGAAAGAGCCTTTGCCAGCGAATTTATCCAGCGCCTTGAACGTGGATATGATCACCCGGTGGGTGACCGCTCTGCCGGCTTATCCGTCGGACAAGCGCAGCGTCTGGCTGTCGCGCGTGCATTGCTGCAAAACGGCAGCTTCTGGCTGCTTGACGAGCCCACAGCAAGTCTGGATGCCAACAGTGAACAACTGGTTCAGCAGAGTCTGAATCAGGCGACTCAGGGACAGACAGCGCTGATGATCAGTCACCGTCTGGACCAGCTCACCGAAATGGATAAAGTCCTGGTATTGGAAAATGGCCAGATCGTCCAACAAGGCCATTTCAGCCAGATCAGCCGGGAAGGTTTGTTAGCCGACATGTTATCGCACACTGATAAGAGGGATCTCGATGCGTGATTTAATCCCTTACCTGAAACTGTACCGCCGGCACTGGTTCGGTCTGACACTGGGAATGCTGCTGGGCCTGGCGACCTTACTTGCCGCCATGAGCCTGCTGACCTTATCCGGCTGGTTTCTGGCCGCATCTGCAGTCGCCGGTTTGAGCATCGCCCGTGAAACGTTCAATTACATGCTCCCGGCGGCTGGCGTGCGTGGCTTCTCCATTGCGCGAACCGCAGGTCGCTGGGGAGAGCGTGTCATCAGCCACAATGCAACATTCAAGTTGCTGGCGGATCTGCGAATCTTCTTTTTCCGCAAACTGACCCCGCTGATCCCGGGCCGTCAGACCAATCTGCGGGATGCAGATTTGCTGAACCGCCTGGTCGCTGATGTCGATGCGATGGATCATGTGTATCTTCGCCTGATCAGTCCGTTAGTAATTGGGGTGATAGCACTGCTGGCAATCAGCGGATTTCTGGCCTGGTTTGATCCAACGCTGGGTCTTGTCCTTGGCAGTATCTTGCTGACGCTGATGTTCACCCTGCCGGTAATTTTCTACAAATTAGGGCAAAAACACGGTGAAACCCTGACGCTGGCAAAAGCCGGATTCCGAATCCGTCTGCTTGATTGGATTCAGGGCCAGGCCGAACTGCTGCTGTTCAATGCAGAACCGGGTTACCGTGAACAGACACTCAATGAACAAAAGTCCCTGCTGCTGGCGCAACGCCGTATGGCCGGCCTGACCGGCATGGCAAGCGCGATGCTGATGCTGGCGACTGGCTGGACCCTGGTCCTGATGCTCTGGCTGGCTGCAGATGGTGTCGGCGGGACAACGCCTGATCCAATGATTGCCCTCGCCGCCTTCGCCACAATGGCCAGCTTTGAACTGATGATGCCTGTCGCCGGCGCATTCCAGTATCTGGGACAAACCCTGACATCGGCCAGACGTCTGAACGAAATCATCCATGCTGAACCGGACACCCCGTTTGATCCCAACGGCCATCAGGCCAATGTGAAAGGTGATATCCGGGTCGAGGGCATTCACTTCACTTATCACGGCAGTGAAAAAAGCGTCCTCAATCAGGTTTCCTTCACCATGAAAGCCGGTGAAAAACTGGCGCTGCTGGGCCGTACCGGCTGTGGTAAATCCACGCTGCTGCAGTTACTGACCCGGAACTGGGACCCTCAGCAAGGACAGATTCTGCTGGATAATGTGCCTTTGGCTCAATGGCAGGAAGCATCGCTGCGCAACGCGATCAGTGTGGTCAGCCAGCGGGTGGATATCTTTAACGGCACGGTTCGTGAGAACCTGCTGCTGGCCAAACCTGAGGCCAATGATGAAGAACTTGCACAAACCCTGACTCAGGTCGGACTGCAAAAACTGCTGGAAGGCAATGGGCTGGATACCTGGCTGGGCGACGGTGGCCGCCAGATTTCCGGCGGTGAACGCCGTCGGCTGGGGATTGCCCGTGCCCTGCTGCACGATGCTCCGGTCATGCTGCTGGATGAACCGACAGAGGGACTGGATCGCCGCACGGAACAACAAATCCTGTCACTGCTGTTTGAACATATGGCGGAGAAAACCGTGGTCTTTATCACCCACCGCCTGGTCGGGCTGGAACAGATGGATCAGGTTTGTCTGATGGATGAGGGAGCCATCATAGAACGAGGCAATCACGCCTCACTGATGGCCCAGCAAGGCCGGTACAGCGAACTCTGGCAACGTATCTGACCTGCATATCAAAAGGCTCTGATGATTTCAGAGCCTTTTTCGTTGTGAGACGGGCAGAGATTACGGATAGGTACGATCAACCCGAACGCCATCATCAAAATACAGGATACGGACATTATCGCCTGACTGGAAAAGCATATCCGGATCCACATCCTGGATCACATCCACCAGCTTCCCTTCTTCTGTTTTGATCAGCAGCTCGACCAGTTTATAGTGCCGGATTGCCTGTCCGATGTCCTGCTGGCGGTACGCAACCCCAGCGCCAGCCATCGCGCCAATGGCGGTTGCAACTTCACGCCCGTGACCGCCACCAAACTGATTCCCGATCAAGCCCCCGACCACAGCCCCCAAAAGTGTTTCCCAGCCGTTATGACTGGAGTTGACCACTTCCTGCTGGGTAATATAACGTACAGTTTCCAACTGGCCGAACACGACCTGATTCACTGGCCGGGCCTGATTGCGGTGATAAGGTGCAGCTTGCAACACCAGTGGAAACAGCAACACGAACAGTAACCACTTTTTCATACGGATTTTCTCCAACTAGATTGTATTTATATGGCTATATACTTGCCTGAGCTTGATCAGGTTGATTTAGAGTTTCCCCATCCCAATACCGCACTGGAAGATCCGAATGGTCTGCTGGCCTTTGGCGGCGACCTCAGTCCCCAGCGGCTCATCCATGCCTATCAGCAGGGGATTTTTCCCTGGTATGCCGAAGGGGAGCCCCTGTTATGGTGGAGCCCTTCTCCCCGTGCAGTCATTCTGCCCGATGTTTTCCAGCCCAGCAAAAGCCTGAAAAAATTTTTTCGCAAATCAGGCTATCAGGTGACACTGAACCATGCCTGTCATCAGGTGATTGAGCAGTGTGCATACAGTCGTGGTCCGGATGCCACCTGGATCACGCCAGCCATGATTCAGGCTTACAAAAATCTCCATCAACTGGGGCACTGCCACTCCGTTGAAGTCTGGTTGCAAGGCCAGCTGATTGGCGGTTTGTACGGAATCAGCGTCGGCGCAGTTTTTTGTGGTGAATCGATGTTTTCTCTGGCTGATAATGCCTCAAAAATTGCGCTTTGGCATTTTTGCCGCCACTTCAGTGCCCACGGCGGCAAACTCATTGATTGTCAGATCATGAACCCTCACCTGAACTCTCTGGGCGCACGAGAAATCGATCGTGACGCATTTTTGCAAAGCCTGGCCCACCTGAGATGCGCCATACTTACAGCAGACTGTTACTCACCTCAGGTTATTACGTTGTAGGAACATCATGAGCCTTCCCAGTATTCGCTTAGGTTTTACGCCCGTCATCAATTGCAGTTACCTGCCTGAACAGCAAGAACAGTTGGGTGTCGTCGTTGACCACCGCTGGCTGACGACGTCCGGTTACGGCGCATTACTCGGCTGCGGTTTCCGCCGCAGCGGACAGGCTATCTATAAGCCGATGTGTGAACACTGTCAGGCCTGCACGCCATTACGGGTTGATTGTCAGAACTTTAGCCCGAGTAAAAGCCAGAAACGTCAGCTCAAACAACTGGATAGCTTTCACGCTGAGTTCAAATCCAAACTGGATGACAACTGGTTTCCGCTCTATGAAAACTATATCCGGAAACGGCACGTCCACGGGGCGATGTATCCGGCAAACAGACAACAGTTTTTTGAGTTTTGCCAGGCGAGCTGGATGGATACACGCTTCCTGCACCTGTATCAGGCGGGCCGACTGGTTGCGGTTGCTGTAACAGATTTTCTTGATCAAGCCCTGAGTGCAGTCTATACGTTTTTTGACCCCGAACATCCGCTCTCTCTGGGCACGTTATGCGTTCTGAAACAGATTGATTTCTGCCGGGAAACGGAACGGCGCTGGTTGTATCCAGGTTATCAGATTGATGACTGCCCTGCGATGAACTATAAAACCCGGTTCAAGCCCTACCAGAAGCTGGTCAAGGGGCAATGGCAGTAAAGCATTCGGCCGGTATATCTCGATCGCTTCTCTGCGAAAAGAAATGAAGTTTGCAACAAAAGCTGACAAAGAGAAGCTGCGAGGGTAAAATTGCGGGCCTAACTTTACACTTAAACAGTTTCAAGGCATTATCCGGCCCAATCAGAAGCATGGCACGGTAGCCTAAGAGGATTCAATGGCAAAAGAAGACGTAATTGAAATGCAAGGTACTGTACTAGATACACTACCTAATACTATGTTCCGCGTTGAGCTGGAAAACGGTCACGTTGTGACTGCACACATCTCCGGCAAAATGCGTAAAAACTACATCCGTATTCTGACGGGCGACAAGGTAACAGTAGAACTGACTCCTTACGATCTGTCTAAAGGCCGCATCGTCTTCCGTTCGCGCTAATAGTACTGAGCCAGAGACCAGTCATTCTGGCTTTTCTGCTGCAAACAACGCAGAACTCTCATTCCCTGTTGAAACAGGATGAATAAAAACGGGACCTGAAGGTCCCGTTTCTTTATTCAGCGAATACTGTCTTTCAGTGGAACACTAGTGAGCCGGTTCCATTTCACTGCTGAAGTGGAAGTCCAGCGTACCGTCATCCCGCAGACCAACCCGAACAGACCCACCATTGACCAGACTGCCAAAGAGCAATTCGTTCGCCATTGGTTTTTTCAGGTTTTCCTGAATGACACGGGCCATCGGACGAGCCCCCATCGACTTGTCATAACCTTTGTTCGCCAGCCATTCACGTGCTTCGTTAGACACTTCCATGGATACGCCTCTTGCATCCAGTTGTGCCTGCAACTCAACAATGAACTTATCGACGACCTGATTAATGACTTCTTTTTCAAGATGGTTAAACCAGATGATGTTATCCAGACGGTTGCGGAACTCCGGTGCAAACACACGCTTAATTTCTGACATCGCGTCATGGCTGTGATCTTGCTGAACCAGACCAATCGATTTACGCACCGTTTCCTGCACACCCGCATTGGTGGTCATCACCAGAATGACATTCCGGAAGTCCGCTTTTCGGCCATTATTATCCGTCAGCGTCCCGTTATCCATCACTTGCAACAACAGGTTAAACACATCCGGATGGGCCTTTTCAATTTCATCCAGCAGCACCACTGAATGCGGATGCTTGATGACGGCATCCGTCAGCAAACCGCCCTGATCAAACCCGACATAGCCTGGAGGCGCACCAATCAGGCGACTGACCGTATGGCGCTCCATATACTCGGACATATCGAAACGCAGCAGCTCAATGCCAAGAATCTTCGCCAGCTGAACGGTCACTTCCGTTTTACCTACCCCGGTCGGGCCGGCAAACAGGAAAGAACCGACAGGCTTGTTATCAGCCCCCAGACCAGCACGACTCAGCTTGATGACCTCTGTCAGTGCATCGATGGCAGGATCCTGACCAAACACCAGCATTTTCAGCTTGCCGTCGAGTTTTTGCAGCACTTCTTTGTCACTGGATGACACCGATTTCTCAGGAATACGGGCAATCCGGGCAATCATGGCTTCGATGTCGCTGACATTGATAGTTTTCTTACGCTTACTGGCAGGGGCCAGACGGCAACGTGCGCCCGCCTCATCAATCACATCAATTGCCTTATCCGGTAAATGACGCTCATTGATATATTTTGCCGACAGCTCTACCGCTGCACGAATGGCTTTGTTGGTATAGCGCACTTCATGGTGTGCTTCATATTTGGGTTTCAGTCCCATCAGGATCTTCGTCGTGTCATCCAGAGACGGCTCAACAATATCAATTTTCTGGAAGCGACGAGCCAGTGCCCGCTCTTTCTCGAAGATATTGCTGTATTCCTGATAAGTGGTTGAACCCATACAGCGGATTTTACCGCTGCTCAGCAATGGCTTAATCAGATTGGCGGCATCGACCTGACCACCGGAAGCGGCACCTGCACCAATAATGGTGTGGATTTCGTCAATGAAGAGAACCGCTTTCTCTTCTTTTTCCAGCTGTTTCAGAATCGCTTTGAAGCGTTTTTCGAAGTCGCCACGATACTTGGTGCCCGCCAGCAGAGAACCAATATCCAGAGAATAAATCACACACTCTTTAATAATGTCGGGAACCTGGCCTTCCACAATCCGCCATGCCAGACCTTCCGCGATTGCCGTTTTACCAACACCAGCCTCACCCACCAGCAGCGGGTTGTTTTTACGGCGGCGGCACAGCACCTGAACAGTACGTTCCAGTTCATGTTCGCGGCCAATCAGCGGGTCAATCGCTCCCGCACGAGCCAGCTGGTTCAGGTTCGTTGCGAAGTTTTCCAGACGGTCTTCCCCGTTTTCTGCACGAGAGTCGTCTGAACTGACATCCGATTGGTTTAAATCGTCATTGTCGCTGTCTTTGACCGTACCGTGAGAAATGAAATTCACCACATCCAGTCGGCTGATATCGCTTTTCTTCAGCAGATAAGCCGCATGAGATTCCTGCTCACTGAAAATAGCAACCAGTACGTTTGCGCCGGTCACTTCGCTGCGACCAGAAGATTGAACATGAAAAACGGCCCGTTGTAAGACACGCTGGAAGCTCAGCGTCGGTTGGGTTTCCCGGCTCTCATCATCCGCTGGGATCAATGGTGTTGTTTGCTCGATGAATGCATCCAGTTCTTTACGAAGGGTGTCCAGATTAGCCCGGCAGGCTAATAAGGCTTCCTGAGCAGCAGGATTCTCCAAAAGCGCCAGCAGCAGATGCTCAACTGTCATGAACTCATGGCGCTTTTCCCTTGCTCGTGCAAAAGCCCCATTGAGACTGGTTTCAAGTTCTTTGTTTAGCATAAGGCACCTCCCCTAAATACCACTCGAATTGGCGTGCCGGAAAAAGTCAGGCTTTTTCCATCGTACACAGTAGCGGATGTTCATGCTCTCTTGCATACATCATGACTTGAGCCACTTTGGTTTCAGCGACTTCGGCAGTAAAAATGCCGCATACTGCCTTCCCCTCATAATGCACAGTCAGCATCAACTGTGTTGCTCTCTCCAAGTCCATGGAGAAGAACTTCTGTAACACTTCTATCACAAAATCCATCGGTGTGTAATCATCATTATTCAAAATCACTTTGTACATCGATGGCGGCTTAACCTGAGTGTCCTCCTCGTTCAGTACGTCTGACTCAGGGTTAATCCATTCACTTAACTTACTCATAATCTCATCTTAGTCATATGTTCAATCGGTTGCTAGATTGCGACGGACAAAAAAGATTTCATCCAAATGTTACAAGTCGTGCTTGACTGTCTAGGTCTTTTTACTAAAGTGTACCTTGTAGTAGATACTATCTGCATCAAAATAGCATTTATATTCAACTCATGATAAAACTGTATTGTTATATAAATGCTAAATGGAAATTGAATGCAAAGAGGGATGTAAAGCATGGCAACAGGTACAGTTAAGTGGTTCAACAACGCAAAAGGTTTCGGTTTCATTTGCCCTGAAAACGGCGAAGGCGATATCTTTGCACACTATTCAACTATCCAGATGGAAGGATATCGCACACTCAAGGCAGGTCAACAAGTTAACTACACCGTTCAGACTGGCCCGAAAGGCTACCACGCCAGTGAAATTGTCCCCATCGATGCTGAAAGCGCCAGTAAATAACATTTGCTGACACGTTTACATCACTTGATTAGGTGGGCACATGCTCACCTTTTAGTTCCCACTCCCCGCCAACCTTATTACTGACAAATTCATTTTTATTTTTTATTCCTTTTTCCAGGCTCAGTAATATTCTTACTGACCGATAAGTGAATAAAAGATGAATACAGCCATAAAATCACAGAAAATTAACAAATAAAAAACAACTTCACTGCTTCATATTCTTTTACAGCAGTTATCCGGATGACGGCTGAAGTAATTATGGCTGATCTGTATAAAACAACACAATCCCTTCACCAGACTTTGATGCCATTTGTGAGCACGTTTTCCCAACAAAATAAAAAGGCCCAGCCTTAAGCTGAGCCCTTCTGAAATCGAACTTTCAGTTTAATTACATTTGCTCGATCATATCGTTCGCAAACTCTGAACACTTACGCAGTGTCGCACCGTCCATCAGACGCTCGAAATCGTAAGTCACAGTTTTGTTGCGAATAGCCGCTTCCATTGACTTGATGATCAGGTCAGCAGCTTCAGTCCAGCCCATATGACGCAGCATCATCTCAGCAGACAGGATCAGAGAACCTGGGTTTACTTTGTCCTGACCTGCATACTTCGGTGCTGTACCGTGAGTCGCTTCGAACAGTGCAACGCCATCACCGATGTTGGCACCCGGTGCAATACCGATACCACCCACCTGTGCAGCCAGTGCATCAGAGATGTAGTCACCGTTCAGGTTCAGTGTTGCAATCACATCGTACTCAGCCGGACGCAGCAGGATTTGCTGCAGGAAGGCATCTGCGATGCTGTCTTTGATGGTGATTTCTTTACCGGTGTTTGGATTCTTCAGCGTCATCCATGGGCCACCGTCCAGCAGCTCAGCACCAAACTCTTTCGCAACTTCGTAACCCCAGTCTTTGAAGGCACCTTCGGTGAACTTCATGATGTTACCTTTGTGCACCAGAGTCAGTGAATCACGATCGTTGTCGATGGTGTATTGCAGCGCAGCACGAACCAGACGCTTGGTACCTTCTTCAGAAACAGGCTTGATACCGATACCACATTGTTGTGGGAAACGGATTTTGGTTGCGCCCATTTCTTCACGCAGGAACTTGATGACTTTGTCCGCTTCTTCAGTACCGGCTTTGTACTCAATACCCGCGTAGATATCTTCCGAGTTTTCACGGTAGATAACCATATCAGTCAGTTCAGGCTGTTTCAGCGGGCTTGGCACGCCGTCAAAGTAACGAACCGGACGAGCACAGATATACAGATCCAGTTCCTGACGCAGAGCAACGTTCAGAGAGCGGATACCGCCACCTACAGGCGTGGTCAGCGGGCCTTTAATCGCAACTTTGTAGTCACGAATAAAATCGAGGGTTTCTTGAGGCAGCCAGGCGTCTTCACCGTAAACCTGAGTTGATTTCTCACCGGTGTAGATTTCCATCCAAGAAATTTTACGGTCGCCGCCGTAAGCTTTCTCAACCGCTGCATCAACAACTTTCAGCATTGCAGGGCTTACATCAACACCAATACCGTCGCCTTCGATGAAAGGGATGATTGGGTTGTTAGGAACGACCAGCTTACCATGAGCATCAAGGGTAATCTTCTGACCTTCAGCTGGTACAACTACTTTACTATCCATTAAATTCTCCTAGCGTCCGTTTGTTATCTTTTTGTAAGATGCCGGGGCATCATACTTGAAAATTTGCCAACACGCCATGGGCGGATTTTTAGGATATAATCATCCGCTCACAAAACGCTTATCCCCCTGAAATCTTATCGGCATGAAAACAATGAAACCTCGTCAGCTATCCGGCAAACCCTCTCAAAAAAGTTCGCCGAACCATGGACATAGAAGCACAAACCGGCGTCCATCGCGCATGGCGAACAAGCCTCGCCGACCTCAGGGCCCTCGGAAGATTATCCTTTTCAATAAGCCATTTAACGTTCTGACCCAGTTCAGTGGCGAACCCGGTGATATCACACTCGCAGATTACATTTCTGTTAAAGACGTGTATCCGGCGGGACGACTGGATAAAGACAGTGAAGGACTGCTGGTCCTGACAAATGACGGCATTTTGCAGGCCCGCCTGACCCAACCCGGCTCCAAGAAACCCAAAACATACTGGGTCCAGGTTGAGGGAATACCAGCCGATGACACACTGGAGCAATTACGCCATGGTGTTGAACTGAAAGACGGGATGACATTGCCGGCAACGGTCGAAGTGATGCCTGCGCCTGAAGTCTGGGAAAGGACACCACCAATCCGGGAACGAAAGAACATACCGACAAGCTGGCTGAGTATCACGCTGATTGAAGGCAGAAACCGGCAGGTCCGCCGGATGACCGCCCATATTGGCCATCCGACACTCAGGCTGATCCGTTATCAGATGGCCGACTGGACAGTCGACGGCCTCGCTCCGGGAGAATGGCGGGAAGTCACGCTCTGATTTCCCCGGCAGGCATGCAACGCCGACTCGGTTAATTGAACGAAAGCACTACACTTTCATCACCACTTCAACTATCATTGCCGGCAAATAGCAAACGATTGCGCAACAGTAAAACATGCACGTTCTGCTGTATGTTCAGCAGCTCGTTTGCAGCAGAAGTATGAATAAAGTGTGAAGGCGCTCCCGATCTGTTTCAGCAGACCACTTTCTGTTAGAATCACGCTCTTATCACTTATTCAAGATTGAAGAGAAAAATGTCAGATAACAGCCAGAAAAAAGTTATTGTCGGCATGTCCGGCGGCGTCGATTCCTCGGTTTCTGCTTACCTGCTCCTTCAACAGGGTTATCAGGTAGAAGGCCTGTTCATGAAAAACTGGGAAGAGGACGATAACGACGAGTACTGCTCTGCCGCAGAAGATCTTGCGGACGCGCAGGCCGTATGCGACAAGCTGGGCATTCATCTTCATACGATCAACTTTGCGGCTGAGTACTGGGATAACGTTTTCGAGTATTTCCTGGCCGAATACAAAGCAGGACGTACTCCGAACCCGGACATCCTGTGTAATAAAGAAATCAAGTTCAAGGCGTTTCTGGAGTTTGCCGACGAAGTGCTGGATGCTGATTATATCGCCATGGGTCATTATACCCGGCGCAGCTTCCCGACTCAGCCGGGTGAAAAACCACAGATGCTGCGTGGTCTGGATAACAACAAAGACCAGAGCTACTTCCTGTATACTCTGAGCCATGACCAGATTGCCCGCAGCCTATTCCCGGTCGGCGAACTGGAAAAACCTGAAGTGCGCCGTATCGCTGAAGAGCAAGATCTGATCACCGCCAAGAAAAAAGATTCAACCGGTATCTGCTTTATCGGTGAACGCAAGTTCACCGAGTTTCTGAGTAAGTATCTGCCTGCACAACCGGGCGATATCGTTACTGCAGATGAAGGCAAAGTCATTGGTCAGCACCAGGGGCTGATGTACCACACACTGGGGCAGCGCAAAGGCCTGCTGATCGGTGGTATGAAAGACAGCTCGGATGACCCTTGGTATGTCGTTGATAAAGATATTGAAAAAAATCAGCTGATTGTCGGCCAGGGCAAAGACCACCCTCGCCTGCAGTCGAACGGACTGATCGCCGCTCAGCTTCATTGGGTCGACCGCGAACCTGTCCGTGAACCACTGCAGTGTACCGTGAAAACCCGCTACCGCCAGCAGGATATCCCGTGCACCATCATTCCGGTTGACGATAACAGTATTAAGGTCATTTTTGATGAGCCGCAAATCGCGGTCACACCAGGCCAGTCTGCCGTCTTCTATCAGGGTGAAGTGTGCCTGGGCGGCGGTATCATTGAAGAAAGGATCTGAGGACGGACATGGCATATTCAATTTATGACAGGACGGTCGCTTTCGCTGGAATCTGCCAGGCTGTCAAACTGGTTCAGACCATTGCCCGGACCGGTACCTGTGACAATGATGCACTCGCGACCTGCCTTCGCAGCCTGACGGCGACCGACCCGAAAAATGTCATTGACATTTACGGGGATGAATCCGATCTGCAACTCGGGCTCAGCACCATGATCCACGAAATCGATAACACACCGGCCGGCAGCGAAATTACCCGCTATCTGGTCAGTGTCATGGCACTGGAGCGGAAACTGGCCAGCCGCCGGGACAGCATGGCTCAGCTGGGCGATCGCATTGATATGGTCAAACGCCAGCTGACACATTTTGACCTGCTGGATGACCAGATGATCAGTAATTTAGCCAGTGTTTATCTCGACATTATCAGTCCGCTCGGTCCAAGAATTCAGGTCACAGGCACTCCGGCCCAGCTTCAGCAACAACACGTTCAGCACAAAGTCCGGGCGCTGCTGCTGGCAGCGGTCCGCAGTGCCGTGCTCTGGCGTCAGGTTGGTGGCAAACGCCGTCACCTGCTGTTTGGCCGTAAACAAATGCTGGAACAGGCCCGGATTATTCAAGCCAGAAGCTAAACCTATTTCATTGAGCATCTGAGACGGATGCTCTGTAAATCAGCTATAACCCCTTAATCAGGAGAAAGACAACATGGAACTGTCAGCATTGACTGCTGTTTCCCCGGTAGACGGCCGCTATGGTAGCAAGACCAGCGCCCTGCGCAGTATCTTCAGTGAATTCGGTCTGCTGAAATATCGCACCATCGTAGAAATTCGCTGGCTGCAAAAACTGGCAGCAACTGACGCTATCGCGGAAGTTCCAGCGTTCAGCGCTGAAGCCAATGCCTTCCTGGATCGCATTGCCGCTGAGTTCAGTGAAGAAGATGCGCAGCGTATCAAAACCATTGAGCGCACCACCAACCACGACGTGAAAGCCGTGGAATATTTCCTGAAGGAAAAAGTGGCTGAACTGCCAGAGCTGCATGCAGTTAACGAATTCATTCACTTTGCCTGCACATCAGAAGACATCAATAACCTGTCTCACGCCCTGATGCTGAAAGAAGCGCGTGAACAAGTGATGCTGCCTGAAGTACGCGGCCTGATTGATGCCATCAAAGCACTGGCAGTTGAATACCGTGAAGTGCCGCTGCTGTCCCGCACACATGGCCAGCCAGCTTCCCCGAGTACCATGGGTAAAGAAATGGCAAACGTGGCGTACCGTATGGAGCGCCAGTTCCGCCAGATTGAACAGGTCGAACTGCTGGGTAAAATCAACGGCGCCGTCGGTAACTACAACGCACACCTGTCTGCTTATCCGAACATCGACTGGCATCAGTACAGCGAAGAATTCGTCACTTCTCTGGGTCTGACCTGGAACCCGTACACCACACAGATCGAGCCGCATGATTACATTGCGGAACTGTTTGACGCCTTTGCCCGTTTTAACACGATTCTGATCGACTTCGACCGTGATGTATGGGGTTATATCGCACTGGGCCACTTCAAGCAGAAGACCATTGCCGGTGAGATCGGTTCTTCAACCATGCCGCACAAAGTGAACCCGATTGATTTCGAGAACTCGGAAGGTAATCTGGGTCTGGCCAATGCCATCTTTGGTCATCTGGCCCAGAAACTGCCAATTTCTCGCTGGCAGCGTGACCTGACGGATTCAACTGTTCTGCGCAACCTGGGCGTTGGCTGTGGCTACGCACTGATTGCATACGGTTCTACCATGAAAGGCATCAGCAAACTTCAGGTCAATCAGGCGGCGCTGGAAGCTGAGCTGGATCAGAACTGGGAAGTTCTGGCTGAGCCGGTACAGACTGTCATGCGCCGCTATGGCATTGAAAAGCCATACGAGAAGCTGAAAGAGCTGACCCGCGGTAAACGTGTTGACGGCGAAGGTATGCGTCAGTTTATCGATGGTCTGGAACTGCCGGAGTACGAGAAAGAGCGCCTGAAAGCAATGACACCTGCCAATTATATTGGTGACGCAGTCAAACTGACAGACGAGCTGTAATCAAACCGTTTTGATACTGACACTCAAGGCCAGCGCACCGCTGGCCTTTTTTGCTTTCAGACGAAAGACTCTCATTTGCTGCTATAATCCCGCAAAATTTTTTAGACATTGAAGACTATGTATCAATTTAGCTTTTCATTCAGTGAGTTCTTGTCAACTTACTGGCAAAAACAGCCAACTGTCATCAAGGGTGGTTTGACCGATTTCGTTGACCCTATCAGCCCGGATGAGCTGGCAGGACTGGCCATGGAAGCTGAGGTCGACTCGCGCTATGTCGCTCGTCAGGGTGAACAGTGGCAAGTTGAACAAGGCCCGCTGACATTCGAAAATCTTCCGGAAGATCACTGGTCTTTCATGGTGCAGGCCGCCAATCACTGGCATACCGGGGCTGCCCGTCTGGTGAAACCATTCCGTCAGATGCCGGGCTGGCTGTTTGATGATCTGATGATCAGCTATTCCACTCCCGGCGGCGGTGTCGGACCGCACTTTGATCAGTACGATGTCTTCATCATTCAGGGCAGCGGCAAGCGGCGCTGGCGCGTCGGTCCGAAAAAAGACAATTATGAAGAGTGCTTCCGTCATCCGAGTCTTCGCCAGATTACTGGCTTTGATCCTATCATTGATGAAGTTCTGGAAGCCGGTGACATCCTGTATATCCCGGCAGGTTTCCCGCATGATGGCTATGCGCTGGAAAATGCGATGAGTTATTCCATGGGGTTCCGCTCACCGAAAAAACAGGAACTTCTGAGCAGCTTTGCAGACTTTGTGATTGAAAATGAGATGGGCGATGAGCACTACCACAACCCGGATCTGCCTGCTCGCGAAAACGATGGTGAAGTCCCAGTTGCCGAAGCGGAAGATCTGATCAGCATGATGCGAAGCTTGATGGATGATCCTGAAGCCATGCAACAATGGCTGGGCGAATACCTGAGCCTGAGCCGCCATGAGATGGATATCATCTCTGCAGACCCTTTGTGGACACCAAGCGAATTGGCGGATCTGCTGCTGCAGGGAGAGACTCTGTTCAAGATTGGCGGATTACGTGCTTTCTACCATCAGGGCAAGCCCGGCACAGTGTACGTTGACGGCGAGAGCTATCACCTGCCATCGGGCTGTGAAGCAGCCGCGGACTGGCTCTGCAATCAGGATAGTTTTTCCGTCGCAGACATGGGTCCGCTGATTGAACATCAGACGCTGCTTCCCCTGCTGACTAAGTTCGTCAATATGGGCTACTGGCATCCGGCCGAATAAGCCCGCTAAAAATTAAAAAAGCCCGCAATGCGGGCTTTTCAGTTCATCAGCACAGAATGTTACACTCTGAACTGCCCGGCCAGCTCTTGCTGTTTATGGGACAAGGTTGTCAGGCGCTGACCAATGGTTGCCGAATGCTCGGCCTGGCCGAGAATCGTCTCGCTGAGTTCACGGATGTTCGACACATTCCTGTTCACTTCACCCGCGACCGCCCGCTGCTCGTCGGCAGCATGCATGATTTGCTCATTCATCGACTGAATTGCACGGACCGATTCCGTGATCCGCTCCAGACTGCTGACCGCTTCTCTGACCTGCTGCGCCGTGTCACCCGCCAGCTGATTGCCCTCTTCAATGGCTTTCACCACTTCACGGGTTCCTTGCTGCAATACTTCGATCACGTTGCGGATCTGCCCGACAGAATCCTGTGTCCGGCTGGCAAGCTGGCGCACTTCATCGGCCACCACAGCAAAACCACGGCCTTGCTCACCGGCACGGGCAGCTTCAATGGCAGCATTCAGTGCCAGCAAGTTTGTCTGCTCCGAAATCCCGGCGATCACCTGAAGGATTTCATCAATATCTTCGCTGCTACTTTCAAGCTCACGCGCAACTGGCACAGCCGTTTCCATCCGTGCAACAAGGTGATTCATTGAATCGGCAGAGGCATAAATCACCCCCTGCCCTTCAACCGCTGCCGCATCGGCATCACGCGCAGCAACAACCGCAGTTTCTGTATGACTGACCACCTGTTGTGCAGTCTGCGCCATTTCTTCTGAAGCTGTCGCAACCATATCCACTTCTTTAAACTGGGCCTGACTGCCGTCCCGGGTATGGCTCGCTACCTGTGCCGCTTCATTGGCAGTTGTGCCAACCTGATCAACTGCGATAATCACCTGCGAAATCGTGTGCTGAAGTTTATCCAGAAAACGGTTGAACCAGGTTGCCAACTCACCCAGTTCATCCTGCTGATCAACCTGCAAACGCTGAGTTAAATCCCCTTCACCCGACGCAATGTCTTTCAGACGCTCTGCAACCTGACGAATCGGAGCAACCAGTTTCGCGGCCGCAAACCACAGCATCAGTAAACCTGCCGCGGCAATCACGAAACTCACCAGCAACTGAACCACAGAAGATTCATCTCGTTGCTTCTGAATAGCGTGATCCAGAGCTGTGGCTTCTGCCAGAACATTTTCCGCCGGCAATTGAATCACAACGCCCCAGGTCGTCTGACCAAGTTCCACCGGATTGTAAGCCGTCAGAGACGTTTGGTCCTGACTCCAGCCGACACGCTGCTGACCAGCCTTCAACCACGCCGGAATCGCATCCGGCAAGCCATCACTGCTCTGAAGCAGACTGCCCACGCGGCTCTCAGCCTGATCCCAAGCAACCACTGTTCCGTTCTGGCTGATCAGGGAAACCTGCCCGCTGCCATGAAACAGATTCCCGTCGACAACATTAATGACTTGCTGGAGCGAATCCAGCTTGATATCAATCCCCATTACACCAAGGGCTTTACCGTTGACGATCAGCGGAATCGTGATAGAGCTCAGCAATACCTGCTCGCCGTTATCCGTTGAAAACTTCGGATCCTGTATGCAGGATTGAGCCCCTTTCAGACTGCAGGTGTACCAGTGATTCGTGCCGTTATTCGTAATTTCTTCTTCACTGATAATTCGCTGTTCCGCCTCACCGCTCTCACCGCGGTACCAATACGGCGCAAAACGGCCGGTTGAATTTGCCCCGACATAGGCAGCGTCGACATAATTGCCGTCTTCGCCGTCCAGCGCATCCGGTTCAAAAACAACAAAGGCCCCGTGAATGTTCGAAAAGCCATTCACGGAACGTCTTAATAATTCGGTCACAGAGCCTCGTAACTCTGAGCTGTTAGTGTAATTTTCTTCTGCGTTATATTTCAGAAACAGAACACTCTGAGCCAGCATCTCCGCCCGGTAAGACGCTTCGTCAAAAAACTGCTGAATAGAAATAGCCTGTCTTTCCGCCTGAGCTTTCACCAGTGCCTGCGACTGGCTTCTGAGTGAACTGAAAGACTGCTGGCTGACTAACTGCTGGCTTTGTCCCGAAAAATAAAAAGATAAACTTGTAAGTACTGCTGCTGTTGCCAGTAAGGCAAACCCTGCCATGAGGGTAATTTTCCACTGAACAGAGAGCGACCGCATAAAACCATCCTTGTAAGTAATATCAGTCAAAAATGTATCTACTGGTGATAACTACATCAATAAATTGTTAACAGAACACTTGAAAGTTTGAGGTTTATTCAGTGTTTCGCATGGTGCGAACAAAAAAAGCGCGGGTTTTACGCCGCGCTTAAAGCCTGTCACAGGCTTAAATCAGTGCACATTCAGACAAGACACCGCATGTACGTCATTCCCTTCTAATTGAGGTTTTTTCTGAGCACATGTATCGGTTGCCTGAGGGCAACGGGTTCTGAACACACAGCCTGACGGCGGATTCATTGGTGAAGGCAAATCACCTTCCAGTAGCTGGATCGTCTTACTCCGCTCCAGTTCAGGATCTGGAATTGGTACCGCTGACATCAGTGCTTTGGTATACGGGTGCTTCGGTTCAGCAAACAAGGCTTCTCCTTCACCAATTTCCACTGCATTCCCCAGATACATCACCATCACACGGTCTGAAATGTGCTTCACAACAGACAGGTCGTGTGCAATGAAAATCAGGCTAAGGCCCATCTCTTTCTGCAGTGATTTCAGCAGGTTAACGACCTGTGCCTGGATGGACACATCCAGGGCCGAAACCGGTTCATCACAAATGATCAGTTTCGGTTTCAGGATCAGTGCACGGGCAATCCCGATGCGCTGACACTGGCCGCCAGAAAATTCATGTGGATAGCGGTTGATCACATTCGGCAGCAAACCAACCTTTTTCATCATTTCTTTGACACGGGCTTTGACTTCATCAACCGTCAGCTCCGGGTAAAAGGTTTTCAGCGGCTCAGCAATGATGTCACCCACCGTCATCCGTGGATTCAATGATGCCAGCGGATCCTGGAAAATCATCTGAATCTCTTTACGCTTTTCACGCAACGTATTATGTTCCAGCTTCGTCAGATCCTGACCAAGCCAAACCACGTTGCCTTCTGTCGCTTCAACCAGGCCAATCACAGCACGGGCAAAAGTAGACTTACCACAGCCAGACTCACCGACGACACCCAGTGTCTCACCTTCATACAGGCGAATCCCGACACCGTCGACAGCTTTCAGTTTCATCGGCTTTGTCCAGGGCCATGCAGACTTCGGCGTAATGTTAAAGTGAACCTTCAGATCTTGAATATCGAGTAAAACTTTCTTCTCTGCTTGCATTACCAAGTCCCCACATCAGAAAAACATGCACGTAAACGACCTTCAGCAAACGGCTGCAAAGAAGGTGCTTCCTGTGAACACAGGCTGGTTGCCCGATGGCAACGCTCCTGATATGGGCAGCCGACCGGCAGACGCAGCAAGTTTGGCGGGTTACCCGGAATCGTTGGTAATTCTTCACCTTCGGTATCCAGACGAGGGATCGCTTTCAGCAACCCTTCTGTATACGGGTGAGCTGGCTGGTAGAAAATCTCATTGATTTTGCCGTACTCCATCGTACGGCCAGCATACATGACCAGAACTTTGTCACAGCTGCCGGCAACGACACCCAGATCGTGGGTAATCATGATAATTGCAGTGTTAAAGTCTGATTTCAGTTCGTTCAGCAGATCCATAATCTGTGCCTGAACAGTCACGTCCAGAGCTGTGGTCGGCTCATCCGCAATCAGCAACTTCGGACGGCACAGCAGCGCCATTGCAATCATCACACGCTGACGCATACCGCCTGAAAACTCATGCGGGTACATAGTAATACGCTTGCGGGCTTCCGGAATTTTCACCGCATCCAGCATACGCACACTTTCTTCAAAAGCTTCCGCTTTCCCCATCCCTTTATGAAGCATCAGGACTTCCATCAGCTGATCGCTGACTTTCATATACGGGTTCAGTGAGGTCATCGGATCCTGGAAGATCATCGCAATTTGTTCGGCACGAATTCTGTTCAGCTCACGCTCAGACAAATTCAGAATTTCGCGACCTTCAAACTTGGCACTGCCGCTGATCTTACCGTTTTTGGCCAACAGGCCCATAATGGCAAATACTGTCTGGCTTTTACCAGAACCAGATTCACCCACGATACCCAAAGTTTCACCCTGTTTCAGAGAAAAATTCAGATCGTTTACTGCGGTGACAATCCCATCTTGCGTGGTAAATTCGACGCGCAGATCTTTGACTTCTAATAGGCTCATATCTTGCTTCCTTTTCCTGCCGCCATTCAGTCCTGTATTTGCAGGGAGACTGAACAGCGGCAATCAATATTGCTTCGTTTTTATCTGTCTTTTGGATCCAGTGCGTCACGCAGACCGTCACCAACATAGTTAAAGCAGAACAGGGTCAGGACCATAAACGCGGCCGGGAACATCAATTGCCAGATGGCAATTTCCATTGTCTGCGCACCTTCTTGCAGCAGTGCACCCCAGCTGGTCATTGGCTCCTGAACACCCAAACCAAGGAAGCTCAGGAAAGATTCTGTCAATATCATTTGTGGAACAAGTAATGTTGAGTACACCGCAACAATACCCAAAACGTTCGGAACGATATGACGGGTAATAATGTTCCAGCGGCTGACACCACAGACATGAGCCGCTTCGATAAACTCTTTGCTTCGCAGAGAAAGCGTCTGACCGCGGACGATACGCGCCATATCCAGCCAGGAAATCGCACCAATCGCCACGAAAATCAGCATGATATTCCGGCCAAAGAAGGTCACCAGTACAATCACGAAGAACATAAACGGAATCGAATACAGAATTTCCAGAATACGCATCATGATACGGTCTGTACGGCCACCAATAAAGCCAGAGGTCGCGCCATACAACGTTCCGATAACCACGGCAACCAGCGCACCCAGTACACCAACCAGCAACGAGATACGGCCACCAATCAACGTTCGGGTATAAAGGTCACGTCCCAGACTATCAGTACCGAATAAATGGCCTTCTTCACCAAAACTTGGGGCTGCATGCAGCGCGTACCAGTCTGTATCATCAAATGCATACTGGCTGAACATTGGACCCAGAATCACCGCCAGTGTGATCAGGGACAGGATAAACAGGCTGACCATTGCCGCTTTATTTCGTGTAAAACGGGTACGGGCGTCCTGCCACAAACTACGGCCTTCAATTTCCAGCTGTTCTGAAAACTTCTCAACCGCTTGCACGTTTTCTTTTTTAGTTAACATCATCGGTCAGTTTCCTTAGTAGCGGATTTTCGGATCGATATACGCCAGAACAATATCCACAATGGCGTTAAACAGAATGGTCAGGGTACCGATCAGAATAGTCACCCCAAGCACCAGTGAATAATCACGGTTAAAGGCGGCATTCACGAACAGCTTTCCAATACCTGGCAGACCGAAGATGGTTTCAATGACAACGGAACCTGTGATGATACCGACAAAGGCAGGGCCCATATAAGAGACCACTGGCAGCAAGGCTGGCTTCAGGGCATGTTTGACAATGATGTATGGGTAACTCAGTCCTTTTGCACGGGCTGTACGGATAAAGTTACTATTCAGCGTTTCAATCATGCTTCCCCGTGTAATACGGGCAAAAGTAGCAACATACAGCAGCGCCATACCAAACATCGGCAGCAGCATGAACTCAATCGAGCCCCCCTGCCAGCCACCTGCAGGCAGCCATTGCATGTTAATTGCGAAGATATAGATAAGAACCGGAGCCAGAATAAACGATGGCATCACCACACCGGCCATTGCGGTCGACATGATCAGATAATCTACCCAGGTATTTTGCTTCAGTGCCGCGATGGTCCCGACGGATACACCCATCACCATCGCAAAAATAAAGGCAAAGAAACCGATTTTAGCCGAAACAGGTAAAGCGTCCTGAATCAGTTCATTCACCGTAAAGTCTTTATATTTGAAAGACGGACCAAAATCGCCATGAAGAATATTTCCAAGGTAGGTGGTGTACTGCTCAAAAACAGGCTTATCCAGGCCATATTTCGCTTCAATGTTTGCCATCACTTCTGGTGGAAGCGGGCGTTCACTTGAGAACGGATTACCCGGCGCGAAGCGCATCAGGAAAAATGAGATTGTGATCAATACCAACAACGTTGGGATCGCCTCAAAAATCCGTTTTGCAACAAACTTAATCATAATTGTTACCGACTAATAGCTGTGACAGAAATGCTGCATCTCCCCCTTCTCAGAAGGAGATGCAGTTGGTCTTATTTTTTTGGTTAGTACGAGCGCTTAATTCGCTTTAATGTACAGATCTTTCGAGAAGATCTTCTCTTCCGCATTCTTATATGGGAAGCCGCCAACTTTCTGGCTTAACAAGCGAGGCTTAACGTATTGATAGATAGGTGCAATTGGCATATCTTTCGCCAGCTGCTTTTCTGCTTCTACGTACAGCGCTTCACGCTCTTCATCAGAAGTAGACTTCAGAGCCTGAGCCATGATCTTGTCATATGCTTCGCTCTTATAACGCGGATCGTTTGAAGAGTTGTTGCTCTGCATCAGCGACAGGAAGCTGGACGCTTCATTGTAGTCGCCACACCAGCCGGCACGAGTGACTTCAAAGTTACCCTGGCGTCGGTTATCCAGGTAAGTTTTCCACTCTTGGTTCTCCAGCACAACCGTTACACCCAGACTCTTTTTCCACATCGAAGCGATCGCTACAGCAGTCTTCTTATGGTTTTCATTGGTGTTGTACAGCAGAGTGAATTTCAGAGGATGGCTGCTGTCGAAACCTGCTTCTTTCAGCAGTTCTTTCGCTTTTGCAACACGCTCTTTCTGAGTCATCTTCGCGTAGTCAGGCTGAACAGGATCGAATCCAGCAGTGATTTCCGGAGTCAGGAAATAAGCAGGTTTCTGGCCTTGGCCTAACAGTGCTTTGGTGATGATGTCACGGTCAATTGCATAAGTCAGTGCTTTACGAACACGAACATCATTGAATGGTGCTTTTTCGTTATTAAAGCCGTAGTAGTAAGAACACAGGTTACCCGTAATGGTCATTTCTTTCGGGTACTCTTTCTCCAGACGACGGAAATGCTCGTTCGGTACTTCGTACGTGAAGTCGATTTCACCAGCCAGGAAACGGTTCATCTCAGCAACCTGGTTTTCAATCGGCAGGAAGGTCACTTTGTTGATAACTGTGTGCTCGTTATCCCAGTAGTTCTTATTGCGAACCAGTTCGATACGCTCATTCACGACCCACTTGTCCAGAACAAAAGCGCCGTTACCGACAAAGTTGCCTGGCTTGGTCCAGTCATCACCATATTTTTCAACCACTTTCTGGTTGACTGGTTTCACGGTCGTGTGGCCCATCATTTTCACGAAGTAAGGAACTGCTTCCTGCAATTCGATTCGCAGCGTGTAATCATCGTCCGCAAAGACGCCCAGTGTGTCTTTATCTTTCTTCCCGGCGATGATGTCAGCGGCATTCTTCATGGTCGTCATTTCCAGATACCATGAATATGGAGAAGCGGTGGCAGGGTCTACAACACGCTTGAAGCTATACACGAAATCGTGTGCAGTCACAGGATCGCCGTTCGACCATTTTGCGTTTTTACGAAGGTGGAAAATAAATGTGCGGTTATCTTTGGTTTCCCAGCTCTTTGCAACACCTGGAACGGTTTTTCCGTCAGCATCCTGGTTGACCAGACCTTCCAGCAAATCACGAATGACATGGGATTCAGGCACACCTTCTGTTTTGTGAGGGTCAATCGAAGCAACTTCGGTACCATTACCACGTACCAGTTCTTGCTTATCGGCCAGTTTCACACCAGCAGGAACATGTGCAGCCACTGCAGAAAAAGAAGCGGCTGCAACACTAACGCCTGCACTCAGTAATAGTGCCTGAGTAATTTTGTTCTTAAACATGCATTATCTCCAATACATTATTTCATTGCGTCCATGGCTTTCTAAGGTCAGGTTAATGATAACCGTTATCATGCATTGTTATTCCAATTATCAATGATGATTTAACCGAAGAATTGATTGGCAACTTTAACAGTAACTAACAATATTTGCCATAAAATCATCACAAAAACAGAGATCACACCTCATAAAAACGATTAGCACAGATAAAAAATCTGAGCAAAAATAGACAAACAGAGCATTTACCCACAATATCTGGTCCAAACAGTTGATGCAGCTAAACATCCTGATAACATTAATAAAAATACACTCAAATCACATATTAATTCATTTTTGCGCTATTTTTATCCGTGGGAACATTATTGTTTGAATGCATTCAACGAGAAAGATAGGAAAGGTTGATCAATGCCCACAAAAAAAGCGCCAAAACTGACGCTTTTTGATATGAAATGACAATTATTTTCGATCAGTTTCAATGGAAAAATGTCTGTCGTCATCTCGCGGCTGCGATCGTCTTCCTTCACGCAACGTGCCGTGTGGTTCACTCATTGCATCGCCCGACGAATCACGGATTCCAATCTCTTCAAGTAATTGCTTCACTCTTTTATTCGAAACGCGTCTGTGCTTCATAACTCCTCCCAGAAAAACAGAAGATCTATGAATCAATGACTGCATCATGACACCCGTTTACAGCACATGACCATTGAGGACATTTCTGTCTGCATTGTCCGTGCAATCATCACTGTGACAGGTCGCCACAGATAATTAACTATGGCACAACATTTCCTGCTCTGCTGAACGCTGTTTCTAAGAACAAAAATATATAAAAAAAACGCTGTTAGATTTTGTTTTCACATTAGCATTTCAACGCAATTTTCATGTATCTCAGCCGGATGTTTAGCGCTAATATCTGCGCTATTGGCAAGGTTATTCAACCAGCAGCATTTGTACACGATGCCAATACAACCTGTTCCTGAAATTTCCGTTAGTGATTGAGAGCGAAACTATGAGACCAGCGGGTGGCGCTTCGCGTCCCAGCCCTTCACGAGTCCGTCATGGCTACATGCCACCAGCCCGGAAAGTGAAAGAAGAAAGCACAAAATAAGGTCAGTTGACGTCAGTGACTCTTATGGTAAGAAATAGCCCCATTACGGGGCTATTTTTTGTTCTTGCAATTTTATGTCCTGAAAACACAAACCCGGCGCCAGGGCACCGGGTTCAAAGGCAGTAGTCTTTGCAAGTTACAAACTGCTTTTAGCGATTGTGATTACCAGTAAACACGGTAACCGACTGCGAAGGAGCTTTCGCTGTCCACTAGACCACGAACAACCGTAACGTCAGAGCTGTTATTCTTATAACCGATTGTTGCGCCGTCTGCATAACCGTATTCAGCATACACACGAGACCAGCTGTTCAGGTGATAAACACCGCCCAGGTAGATAACAGTGTAATCGTCAGACAGGCTTTGAGTATCATTTTTCGCATCAAAGTTAGTAAATTCATAGCCACCGTAGACACTTGCATTACTTGCAACACTATATGTGGCTGCCAGCATAAATGCGTCTACGTCAACGGTACGCTTGGTGCTGGTATTCTTTTGCTCAAATGAACCATAGTTATAGGTGAAACCAACTGTAGCAGGACCAAACGTACCTTCAACAGTACCTTCGAAATAAGTGTTTTCGATGTCTGCAGTAATGTCAGTCTTGCTTGTAACTGTTGTGAAACCATCATTAACGCCGTCTTTATTGCTATCGACAGGCACATTTGATGTTGTTTCATTTTCACCTACGGAGAAAGATTTATCGCGGTTGTAACCACCGCCTAAGTGCAAGTTGAAGTTGCCGATGCTTGTACCAACAAACAACTCAGCGAGCTCTTGGTTTGTATCATCTTCAGACAGGCCAAAAGTAGAGTTTACCCAGAAGCTTTTACCGTCAAACTTATACTTGATAGAAGAATCGTGGCGACCGCCTGACAGTTTCTCAGAAGTCTGACCAATACCAGTACCACCAAAGAAGTAAGAGTAATCAGCACCCCAAACATCATCAGCAGAAATCCACTGACGACCAAAAGTGAAGGTACCGGCCTGAGTCGCTAAACCAGCAAAATGCAAACGGTTCGCCAGATCGTAAGAACCTTCTTTGTAGCCCACGCCAAATTCAACTTTACCAACAACATCAACAGAGTCGTTAATCGCATATTTAGCGTCAACACCAGCACGTGAAGAACCAGCATTCAAAGTGACATCTTTATTTTCGTATTTTTCAACTTGAGTACGCAGTTGGCCGTAAAAATCAACAAATTTTCCTTCTTCGTTGACAAGTTCATAAGCATTCGCTGCGTTGGCAATCAGTAAGGTAGGAATTGCTACTGCTAAAAGTGTCTTTTTCATTTTACATTCCTGTAACGATTTTATGTTATTCGGCCCCATCCAAGGACGACAAAAACTTAACAGGCACTGAATGAGCACGCAATAGAACATTTCAACAATAAGGTTACAAAATAGTATAAAAATCCATCAAAACCGAAAGTGTGATCATGAACCATGTGGAATATTTAGTTATTTTTGGTGAATTATTATTTACTTGTTATGGATTTCATTAAATTCATTCTCACTTTTTATTCACAAAAAGAAACAACACAATAATGCGATATGGTTATAATAAATGAAAAATACCACTTAAAAAGATATAAACTTTTTTTGGAACTTTCTGGGTCACCGGACTAACTCACACAATAAAAAAGTGTCGGTTTTCACACTTCCTGATGTTAAAACTATGTTTGCTTTTGTTTGGTGAGCATAAATTCGCAGGTAAAATGGCGGGATGGTTAAATCTGCTGTTTATGCACAGATGGGGAAATCATATGCAAAAATGATTGAAATAAAAACCCAACAAGAGAACTAAAACAGAGGTGAAGTTATGCAGATTAAATAGAGTGTAGTTTTAATATCTGGATCAATGTCAAAATAAGGTGTTTTCCCCCATCATTTAAAAATCAGAGAGGAAAACACGACCGTAACATTCCCGCAACAACGAACAGCTACCAACGCTCCCGAGCCTGCTGGTCACTCTCCCTTGCATCGACCCAGCTTGACTTACCTTCCCGCACTTCTTTCTTCCAGAAAGGCGCCTCTGTTTTCAGATAATCCATGATAAATTCGCAAGCCTGGAAAGCTGCCCCGCGATGAGCACTGGATACGCCGACAAAGACAATCTGATCGCCTGAAGTTAAATGGCCGATTCTGTGGATGACAGTCACCTTGAACAACGGCCAGCGAGATTTCGCCTGCTCGATAATGGATGCCAGTGACTTTTCCGTCATCCCGGGATAATGCTCCAGCGTCAGGCTAGTGACTGACTCACCTAAATTCATGTCTCGGACCTGGCCGGTGAAAGTGACGATCGCACCGGCCTGAGAGTTTTGTGCCAATAATTGACATTCGATTCCGACATCAAAATCTTCAGGCTGTACGCGGACAACATCTGTCAATACTGTATGATCTGACATGGGTTAACCTCCGGTTACCGGCGGAAAGAATGCAACTTCATCACCGTCTTTTAACAGGGTGTCTGTAGAACAGATCGTTTGATTGACCGCCGTTAACAGCTTTGTGCTATCAAGCGCGATTGCCCATTTATCTCCGCGTAATGACAAGTGCTGGCGAACTGCTTCGGCATCAGAGAACTCATTCGGCAGCTCAAGCTTATCTTCCCCCACCAACTCACGCACCTGAGCAAAAAATAAAACAGTGATCATTGTTCTGCTCCCTGAGTCTGTTGCCCGATACGGAAGTATCCCGACTTACCGCCGCTTTTTTCAAGCAATCTTACCGGTCCGATCACCATATCTTTCTGGACTGCTTTACACATGTCATAAATTGTCAGTGCAGCTACAGACGCCGCTGTTAACGCTTCCATTTCAACACCGGTTTTACCTGCCAGCTTACAGGTAGACAAAATCCGGACCTGATTACTGTCTGGTAAAGCTTCCAGTTGCACTTCAACTTTCGACAACAGCAGCGGGTGACAAAGCGGAATTAAATCCCAGGTTTTCTTGGCAGCCTGGATCCCCGCAATTCTCGCCGTCGCAAAGACATCCCCTTTGTGATGCTGGCCAGACAAAATGAGCGCCAGCGTTGTTTCAGACATTGAGACAAACGCTTCCGCTTTTGCTTCACGAACCGTTTCCACTTTGCCGGATACATCCACCATATTGGCTTCGCCCGACGCATTAATATGAGTCAGTTCAGTCATTTACTTCTCTTCTATTCAAATTTTCAGGAAATTTCTTCATCCACCAATTGAGGCTAAATGCGGCGTCATCCCGGTATTACCTTCCAGCAGATAGTGGCTGACCGATTTGTCTGTCAGGCCACCACGAATGCGTGTTATTAACGCCTCATGCTGATTATCTTCTGCGAGCAGATCGCGGAGTTCAACGCCATGCTCACCAAACAGACATAAATGTAATTTTCCACGTGCGGAGACACGCAAGCGATTACAGGTCGTACAGAAACCTTTTTCATAAGGCATGATCAGACCAATTTCGCCTAAGTAATCGGGATGGTAAAAAACCTGAGCAGGTCCATCGTTCAGACCTCTCGGCCGGAGGAGCCAGCCATTGGCTATCAGCGTATTTCGGATACTGACGCCGGATACATGGCAGCGCTGAAACAGATCATCCATTTCTCCGGTCTGCATCAGTTCGATAAATCTGAGCTGGATTGGGCGATCTTTAATCCAGGCAAGAAACTGCGGTAGCTGCTCCGCATTCATGCCTTTCAGCAGCACAGTGTTCACTTTTATCTGTGCAAAACCGGCATCAAAGGCGGCATCAATGCCGGCCATAACGGTATGGAACAGATTCTCACCGGTAATCAGATGGAACTGACGCGGATCCAGACTGTCAACACTGACATTGATTTGCGTCAGGCCGGCTTGTCGCCATTCATGAACATGCTTTGCCATCCGGTATCCATTGGTGGTGGTTGCCACCTTCTCGATACCGGGCTGAGAAGCAACTGTATGGATGATGTCTGTGAAATCACGTCTCAGGCTGGGTTCTCCCCCAGTGAGCCTGACCTTGGTTGTCCCGCAGTCAGCAAATGCCTTGGTCACTCGACGGATTTCATCCAAAGTCAGGAATGAAGGTTTCTTTCCTTGCTCAGGATGGTACCCGTCCGGCAGACAATAGGTGCATCTGAAATTACAGACGTCAGTAATGGATAAGCGCAAATAGTAGAACTTGCGCTGGAAGCTATCTTCAAATTGTTGAGCCACGGAACACCTTTCCAAATACGGGAGGCGAGCCCATTTCTGAACTTGCCCTGAGTGAAGCAGCGTACAGCTGCTCACTGGCGACAACCTCATATCACGGATGACTTAGAGGGGGCCGCTCGGAGTTATGATGGCAGTTATGCGTATATGTCAGAATATTTTACAAAGAACTGTCACACTCTTTACAGAAAACACACAACAGCGTTGTAAATTCACACTACCAGAAATTAGCTCTGATTGACAAATAATTGAGAATTACCTTTTTAAGTCTACCCCTAGCTCAAGGATGCGACAATACTACTAAGGAGTAATCTTGTTGACCGGTACGAGTCAAGGGGGAAGTTATGTCAGACATCGTTGAATCCGCGACTGTTGAAGACATTGCATTGTACTTACAAAGGGAAGAAGGCATAGATGCAAAGCTTGCCCGTACGCAAGCCAGACAGGTCATCGATAGTTTCATTGATATGCGTTCTAAAGGGCTCATCAAAGGCTGGTACTTTGACGAGCAGAATCACCTTGAGCTGCTGCCCAGTGATGCGGCGATGAAAATCATCGCCAATCAGAAATAGTTCTGAGATTGCACGCGAACATCTTGCTGAGGACGCAATTTGCAGATTGATTTTGCAGAATGCAAAGCGATTTGCATGTCAGAACAATGACATTTCTGTGACTGTCCTGCTGTGGGGTCGAAAATCCGGCATCTAAATTGCAGTGTTTATATGAAGCAACGTCGATAAGACAAAAAGTCCAATGAAAATGACAAATTGGAGCCGACTATGAGTGACATGATCCCACTGATATTTCAACAACGCCATATCCTGCCTGGCGGTCGGATCCCGGTACGAATCCCACCTGGCAGCCAGATGGAAACATTTAAAGTTGCCCTGGCATCAGAAAATGGGTTTGGTATCTGCATGTTTGACGAAGATGAACATGGCCAGCACTTTTGTTATATCGGCACGCATGTCACTGTTGAAGATTTTGACATCTCCAGTGAAGATGGTGCCCTGATCGCGACTTTATACGGACATAACAATTTCAGAATCAAATCGCTGAACCAAGCTGATAACGGCGTTTTTTACGCAGAGCCTGAAGACATTCCTCAGTGGCCGGATATGACGCTCAATAAAGATCAGCAGCAACTGGCAGACAAACTGAAAACCATGTTCAAGAATCATCCTGAGCTGGATAAATTGCATCAAACGAAGTATCTCAACAATTTAAGCTGGTTATGCCAGCGCTGGCTGGAGTTGCTGCCAATGCCGGCTTTCCAGAAACAGGCATTACTCACATCGCCTGATTGCCTGGACACTTATGATTATCTGCAAAGCATTATGCAACAAAACCATTAAGTAATTCCGGCGGCTCAGTCATGACAGAGCGCATGACTCGCCGCCAAACTTCCCTGCTTGTCACCCAATTCATCCAAAGCCCTTTCCTCACTGTCCAGCCTTGAGTACACTGTTCCGGACCCCTTGATTACCTAAGAGCATGATTCATAATGGCCAGCCAATCCATCTATTCCAGTCATAAAGTTGTCGCGATCGGTGGCGGTCACGGACTGGGTCGCATCCTGTCTTCCCTCTCCGCTTTCGGTTCGAACGTCACCGGTATTGTGACCACAACAGATAATGGCGGATCGACCGGTCGTATTCGTGCCTCAATGGGGGGAATAGCCTGGGGCGATACTAGAAATTGTATCAATCAGCTGATCACTGAGCCTTCAATTGGTTCAATGCTCTTTGAATACAGGTTCCGAGGTGATGGCGAGCTCAACGGCCATAATCTGGGAAATCTGATCCTGACAGCACTCGATAATTTATGTATTCGCCCGCTGGAGGCAATCAACCTGATCCGGGAAATGCTGCACGTCGAAACTCACATTCTGCCGATGTCTGAGCACCCGACGGATCTGGCAGCCTGGTTACCGGATGGCAGTATTATCAGTGGGGAAACCAGTATTGATGAATTACAGCAAGTGCCGAAACGTCTGCTGATTGAGCCTTCTGTGCCAGCAACAAAAGAAGCCCTGTCGGCGATCAAACAAGCCGACCTGATCCTGCTGGGTCCAGGCAGTTTTCTGACCAGTGTGATGCCGCCGCTCTTACTGAGCGATCTCGCCCACGAACTGAAAGTCTGCAAAGCGCCGGTTTATTTCATCACCAATTTAGACAAAGAAAATGGCCCGGCGGGAAACATGTCGATGGAAACCATGATTCACTGGTGTGAAAGGGCAATGGGTGGAAGGAAGATCGATGGATTATTGTCCGATAAGCACAGACCAGAACTTTCCGCTGAATATGACCAGGTGGTTGGGGAGTTTGCCTCCCGCAACCACGAATGGCGTCATGACAGACAGATGCTAAAAAATGCGGTTGAAAGCCTCCTGATCCGAAGCTAGATGACGATATTGCTCAGCCATATCGCCCACTAACTTCTGCAGCTCAGGTAAGTGTTCACTCACCCAG
This sequence comes from Photobacterium sp. R1, assembly GCF_054600795.1. NCBI lineage: Bacteria > Pseudomonadati > Pseudomonadota > Gammaproteobacteria > Vibrionales > Vibrionaceae > Photobacterium > Photobacterium sp. R1. The sequence continues at coordinate 90,459 of NZ_BAAHZP010000010.1, read as the reverse complement.
TTTTCTTGCCCCTGTTTGACACGTGATTCACACTCCTGGGCCATTTGCGCCAGGTCATCAGCTCCGAAACTGGCAGCGCTGCTTTTAATCGCATGGCTGATCTCTCTGATTTGCATCACGCTGGGCTGTTCAGCCAGTTGCTGTAAGTACTGCTCTAACTCACCGCTGAATACTTCAAGCAAGAGTGCAACAGTTTCCTGACCAACTTCTTCAGCCAGTTTCTTCAGTGTTGCTTGATTAATCATGGCAGTCATTTAATCGCTCTCCCTTTGACTACTCTCGGCCTCTTGCCAAGCCTGTAACTTTCGATAAATCGTAGAGGGACTGACTTCCAGTAATCCTGCTGCCCTCGGAATATTCCCGTCACAGGCAGCAATTGCATGCTGAATCGTCCGCTTCTCTACTTGCCACAAAGGCTCTATCTGGCCAGGAGTCACCGCTGACGGTGTACCCATATGTTGATGCACCGCCCCGGCTTCTGATACAGAAGAGGTGGGCTCTCTTTTCAATGATGCAATTTCGGCGCCAGAATCAGAGGATACCGATGGCGGGAGCATTTGTGTGAGTACTTCTTCACCATCATTGAGTACAACGATATTACGGATCACGTTCTGCAGCTCTCGAACATTACCCGGCCAGGCGTGCTGACGGAAGCGTTCAAGTACCTCGGGAGAGAACCGGCAGAACCGTTTACTTTCCTCCACTGAAATATGTCCCAGCAAAGCATGAGCAATTTCAATGACATCGTCACCACGTTCACGTAGAGGCGGTAAACTGATCGGAATCACATGCAGACGATAATACAGGTCCTCCCGAAAACGCCCCTGCTTCACTTCTTCCCAGGGATTCCGGTTCGTTGCACAGACAAAACGGACATCCACCGAATTGGTCACCGAGGATCCGACCTTTTGATACGTACCCGTTTGAATGAACCGTAGCAATTTGCTTTGCAAATCAAGATCCATTTCGCAAAGCTCATCAAGAAAAAGTGTTCCCTTGTTCGCTAGTTCGACAGCTCCCTGCCTTTCAGTCAATGCGCCGGTGAAAGCCCCCTTTACATGACCAAAGAGTTCACTCTCAATCAGTTCTTTTGGAATTGCCGCACAGTTCAGAGCGACAAAAGGCATGTTCGAACGCGGACTTGCTGCATGAACCGCCTCAGCACACACTTCTTTCCCTGTACCACTTTCACCGGTGATAAACACGGTCGCCCGGCTGGAAGCGGCCGACTCAATCACACGATAAACCGCCTGCATCGGTAAGCTGGTTCCGATAAACCCTTGATATTGCGCACCTTGCGTAAGGTTTGTGCGTGTTTTGCTGTCGTCTTTGTCACGCTTCAGCGCATTGTTCACCGTAATACGTAACCGGTCAGCTTCACAGGGTTTGATCAGGAAATCTTTTGCGCCAAAACGCATCGCTTCCACCGCAACATCAATGGAGCCATGTGCCGTCATGATCACGACAGGCAGTTCAGGATGATTACCGCGGACATCTTCAAGCACTTCCATGCCGGTCATATCCGGTAAACGCAAATCCAGCAGAATTAAATCAGGTACCGAAGCTTTCATCGCCTTCAGCGCATCCGCCCCTGTCCCGACGATATTTACATTCAGCCCGAGAGGATTGAGGTAGGATTTATATAAGGCCGCGACAGACGCTGTGTCTTCGACCATTAATACCTGCCGCACTTTCTGCTTGCTATCCATTCATCCTCCGATGCAGACAATATTGATGTAATTGTAATCAATAGAAAAATAGTGACCTGCAAATTTTCCCTGTCCCTTGCAGTTTACTATTTCGCATTGCAAATCGGTTTGCAAAATGCAAAACAACATATTCAGTATAACTTTTTTGTGCGAGGAATGTGGGGAAAAATGCCAAATCACGTCTTTTTGCTCAGGCAAAAAAGTTGGCACACTTAGTGCATCTATAAATACGACTCTGATAGAGTCAACCTAGCCAACTGACGTTGTTTGTGGAATATTTTCACTTAAACAATGATGCCAACCGAACATATTTGCGGTTGGCTTTTTTTTACCTGAAATTTGGCAAGAGACAGCGGAGGCACAATGTTGCTGCCTCCGGATCACAACCATCAGTTTAGCTGTTCGCGATAAACTGTTCCCGCAGTGCATGAATCTGATCCCGCAGCTGAGCTGCTTTTTCAAATTCCAGATTCTGCGCCATATCGTACATCTGGGCTTCCAGTTTCTGGATTTCAACTTCCAGCTCCTGTGGAGACATCACACTGTAGCTGCCCTTACGTTCAGCAACTTTATGTAATTGCTCCGCTTTACTGGCGCGTCGGGTACGTCCCTGGCCCAACTCCATAATATCAGCAACCTGCTTGTTCAGTGCCTGCGGTGTAATCCCACGCTCCAGATTGTATGCATGTTGTTTTTCACGACGGCGTTCAGTCTCGCCAATGGCCCGCTGCATGGAGCCCGTCATGCGGTCAGCATAAAGAATCGCTTTCCCGGATAAGTTTCGCGCTGCACGACCAATCGTCTGGATCAATGAGCGCTCTGAACGCAGGAAGCCTTCTTTATCTGCATCCAGAATCGCAACCAGAGACACTTCCGGCATATCCAGACCTTCCCGGAGCAGGTTGATCCCCACCAGCACATCAAATTCACCCAGTCGCAAATCGCGAATGATCTCAACACGTTCGACTGTATCAATGTCAGAGTGCAGATAACGCACCCGCACCCCATGCTCATCCAGATATTCGGTTAAGTCTTCCGCCATGCGCTTGGTCAGCGTTGTGACCAGGACCCGCTCATTCTTCGCTTCCCGGATCCGGATTTCAGACAACAGATCATCGACCTGGGTTGCAACAGGACGAACCTCAATTTCCGGATCCAGCAAGCCCGTCGGACGCACCACCTGCTCTGCAATATCCCCTTCGGATTTTTCCAGTTCATAATTGCCTGGCGTTGCCGAAACATAAATGGTTTGTGGGGCCAGAGACTCAAACTCTTCAAATTTCAGCGGCCGGTTATCCAGAGCCGAAGGCAGGCGGAACCCGTATTCCACCAGATTTTCCTTCCGGGAGCGGTCACCGCGGAACATCGCACCAATCTGCGAAACCGTCACGTGAGATTCATCAATAATCAGCAGGCCATCCGGCGGCAGGTAATCAAACAGCGTCGGAGGCGGCTCTCCTTCGGCCCGGCCACTCAGGTAACGGGAATAGTTTTCGATCCCCGAGCAATACCCCAGCTCGTGCATCATCTCCAGGTCAAACTGAGTACGCTGCGTGATCCGCTGCTCTTCAATCAGCTTATTATTCTCAATCAACTGTTTCCGGCGAATTTCCAGATCGGTTTTGATATGCTCGACCGCTTCCAGGATCCGTTCACGCGGTGTAACGTAGTGCGTTTTCGGATAGATGGTTGCGCGCGGTAAGTCTTTCTGGATCACCGCACCTGTCAGCGGGTCAAAACTGCTGATACAGTCCACTTCATCATCAAAGAGCTCAATCCGTATCGCATCGTTTTCAGACTCCGCAGGAAAAATATCGATGACCTCGCCTCGTACCCTGAAGGTACCGCGCTCAAATGCCAAATCATTCCGGGTGTATTGCAGTTCTGCCAGACGACGCAGAATATCCCTTTGGTCCAGTACATCACCGCGACGCACATGCAGCATCATCTTAAGATATGAATCCGGATCACCCAGACCATAAATGGCAGAAACAGAAGCAATAATCACCACATCCCTGCGTTCCATCAGCGCTTTGGTTGCAGAAAGACGCATCTGTTCAATATGCGCATTCACGGAAGCATCTTTCTCGATAAAAGTATCGGTTGAGGGCACGTAGGCTTCAGGCTGGTAGTAATCGTAGTAAGACACAAAGTATTCCACGGCATTATTCGGGAAGAACTCCTTCATCTCACCGTAGAGCTGTGCTGCCAGCGTTTTATTGGGTGCAAGAATCAGTGTAGGACGATTCGCGGAAGCGATCACATTCGCCATGGTAAAGGTTTTACCAGACCCGGTCACACCAAGCAGGGTCTGGTGAGCGAGACCCGAATCCAGGCCTTCCAGTAACTGATGTATAGCCGTGGGCTGATCTCCCGCAGGGGCAAAAGCGGCAGCCAGATTGAACGCTTTACTCATGACAAATTCCAGAAAAGGTACAGAAAAGATTCTGTTCCCATTGTGCTGCCGCCGTCATGGTTGTCAACCAAGAAAGAAAAAATCAGTAGTTGACCCGACCTTATTATCGGCGTAGTATCACGCACCTCAATACGCTTCTCTTTGATGTCTCTGGCGTCAAAAAAATGTGATTAACACATCTGATCCCCTGCATCGGCATTCCCTCTGGGAATACAACTTCATCCACAGCATATCCTCAGTCTGTATTTTTTAATGCACAAGCCCAACTTGCTGATCTCTGCGTCTAGAGCATCTACTCAAACCAACCCTCGCCATATTTTTGACGATCGCCTTACGCCTATGAAACAGTGCATTAGCACCAAAGCATGATATCGATTACAAAGTAACAACTCAGAATGAAATTTAATCAAAAATGGATTTTCCCGAACTCAATCAACATACTTATCCACAGTTTCCGTGGATAAGTGAGCCAACCCCTTGTGTCCTCTGCTTTAACAAAGATCAAGTGCTTTTTTCTCACAAGAACTAAATCGATTTTTCACCCAAATCTGACTCAAATTTTGCTGAAAAATACAGCAACCTTGAAAAACCCCTGCGCTGAGGAGTTGTTATAGCCATCACAAAGGCAGATAATGGTCGGATTACTGGCAAGCATTAAAAAAGATGGTATGACGGAATACCTGCTCCTTCTGATCGGCACTGTTTTAGTCAACAACTTTGTTCTGGTCAAATTTCTTGGACTGTGCCCTTTCATGGGCGTCTCAAAAAAACTGGAAACTGCAATTGGCATGGGACTGGCAACGACCTTTGTGCTGACCCTGGCCTCTGTCTGCGCGTATCTGGTTGAAGCCTATATCCTTCAGCCGCTGGGGATTCAGTACCTGCGAACCTTAAGCTTCATTCTGGTCATCGCGGTTGTCGTCCAGTTCACAGAGATGGTTGTGCACAAAACCAGTCCGACGCTGTATCGCCTGTTGGGGATTTTTCTCCCGCTCATCACAACAAACTGTGCGGTGCTTGGCGTCGCGTTGCTCAACATCAACGAACGCCATAACTTCATTGAGTCTGTCGTATACGGTTTCGGTGCCGCGGTCGGTTTCTCTCTGGTTCTGGTGCTCTTTGCGGCGATGCGTGAACGGATTGCTGCAGCGGATGTTCCCTCACCATTCAAAGGCGCATCCATTGCGATGATCACGGCTGGTTTGATGTCGCTTGCCTTTATGGGCTTTACCGGATTAGTGAAACTGTAGTTATGAGTGGAATTTTAATTGCCATTATCGCTATCGCAATTCTGGCAGCGATCTTCGGACTGATTCTGGGTTTTGCAGCGATTCGTTTCAAAGTCGAAGCGGATCCGATTGTGGAACAAATTGATGCGATTTTACCGCAGACACAATGCGGTCAGTGCGGATACCCCGGTTGCCGACCTTATGCCGAAGCCATAGCCAACGGTGATGAGATCAATAAATGCCCGCCGGGTGGCCAGGCAACTATTGAAAAACTGGCCGACCTGATGGGTGTTGAAGTTAAAGACTCAGCCCATGATGCGGAAAAAAGCATCAAAAAAGTCGCGTTCATTCACGAAGATATGTGTATTGGCTGTACCAAGTGTATTCAGGCCTGTCCGGTCGATGCGATTGCCGGTGCAACGAAAGCACTGCATACCGTGATTAAAGAAGAATGTACTGGCTGCGATCTCTGTGTGGCCCCTTGCCCGACAGATTGTATTGAGATGATCCCTGTCGAGTCGACGCCTGAAAGCTGGCGCTGGAATCTGGACCAAATCCCTGTGGTCAACCTTCCTGCCACTGAGCACCACGGCCATAAGGTAGAATAACCGTCATGCTGTCTATTATTGAACAATTAAAACTGGGAAAACTCTGGGATTTCCCGGGTGGCATCCATCCGCCTGAGCAAAAAACACAATCCAATCAGCAGCCGATTGCGCAAGCTGCACTGCCAGAAGAACTCATCATTCCGCTCAAACAGCATCTGGGTGCCGTAGGCAGCCTTTGTGTGAATGTCGGCGACAAAGTGCTGAAAGGACAGGTATTAACCCGTACAGATGTGGCACTGAGTGTGCCTGTACATGCCCCGACTTCAGGGGTGATCAGAGCCATTGAATCACGCACGATTGCACATCCTTCCGGATTATCAGATCGCTGTATCGTGCTTAAGCCAGACGGCGAAGACCGCTGGGGTGACAAACATCCCCTTTCAGATTACCGCCAGACTGAGCCGGCAGATCTGATTGAACATATCCGCACTTGCGGTATCTCCGGAATGGGCGGAGCCGGTTTCCCGACCGCGCGTAAACTCCAGAGCGCGCTGGGTAAAACGGATCTGCTGATTATCAATGCCGCGGAATGTGAGCCTTACATCACTGCCGACGATCGCCTGATGCAGGACCATGCTGACGAGATTGTTGAAGGGATCCGTATCATCAGCCACATCCTGAATCCCAAAATGACGGTCATCGGGATTGAAGATAACAAGCCCGAAGCCATTCAGGCACTGACGCAGGTGGTCACGGCAGAAGACAACATCCTGATCCGGGTGATTCCGACCAAATACCCGTCCGGCGGTGAAAAGCAGCTGATTAAGATTCTCACCGGCCGTGAAGTGCCAACGCAGGGCATCCCTGCGGATATTGGCATCATGATGCAAAACATCGGCACGGCACATGCCATCAAACGCGCCGTCATAAACGGTGAGCCCCTGATTCAGCGAGTTGTGACCGTCACCGGGCAGACAATCAAAGAACCCGGCAACACCTGGGCACTGCTGGGTACCCCGGTTCAGTTTCTTTTGCATCGCTTTGGATACAAGCTGGATAAAAAACTGCCGCGCGTGATCATGGGCGGACCGATGATGGGATTCACCCTCCCCCACACCGGCGTGCCAATCACAAAAACAGCGAACTGTATTCTGGCCCCCAGCCGCAAAGAGCTGAGTGCTTCCAGCGACGAAATGTCCTGTATCCGTTGTACGGCCTGTGCAGAAGCCTGCCCTGTCTCCCTGCTACCCCAACAGTTACAGTGGTACGCCAAAGACGGCGACTATGACAAGTGTGAAGAATACAACCTGTTCGACTGTATTGAATGCGGTGCCTGTGCGTATGTCTGCCCAAGTGAAATACCGCTGGTGCATTATTACCGTCAGGCTAAAGCAGAAATTCGCCACCGCAAACAGGATGAACTCAGCGCGGACCGCGCCAAACAGCGATTTGAAGCCAAGAAAGAACGTCTGGAACGCGAAAAAGAAGAGCGCGAACAACGCTTCAAGAAAGCTGCAGATCAGCGCCGGAAAGACATGGCTGCCAAAGGCGGAGATGATGCCGTTGCCGCTGCCATTGCTCGTGTGAAAGCGAAAAAAGAAGCCGATGCCGCAGGTCCGGAAGTCAAACCTGCCGTTGCGGCAGCAATTGCCAAAGCAAAAGCCAAACAAGCAGAGGCTCTGGCAAATACCCAGCCCGCTGCACCCGGCGACACAGTGCTGCCAGACAACAGTGAAATGGCGAAGTTACGGGAGCAGCGTAAACAAGAAGCCCGGGAACGAAAAGCCGCCAGGGCCGCTTCGGAAGAAAAAACCACAGCGGCCTCACCTGCACCTGAGGACAAAAAAGCCGCCGTTGCGGCGGCTGTTGCCCGCGCCAAAGCCCGAAAAGCGGCGCAAGGAACCGGAAGCGCAGACGCTGAAGAGAAGAAAGATGCCGTCGCCGCAGCCGTTGCCCGTGCCAAAGCACGGAAAGCTGCTCAGAAAGCTTCACAACCGCCTGAGTCCAAGGCTGAGACTGAGTCACAAACCGCAGCACCTGACGCGTCTGACAATGCAGGAGACGCGAAAAAAGCTGCCGTCGCTGCTGCCATTGCAAGTGCCAAAGCCCGTAAGGCTGCACAATCGGCTGAGCAGCCACCTGCTGCTCAAGCGGAAGCAACTGAATCCCCGGAACAGGCAACCGATCCGAAAAAAGCTGCTGTTGCCGCTGCGATAGCACGTGCCAAGGCTCGTAAAGCAGCTCAACAAGACAATTCAGAAACGGCGTCTTCAGACAATCAGGCTGCTACAGAACCCAAAGTTGCTCCAACAGAGCCTTCGGCAGAACCCGGCGAGGCGGTCGATCCCAAAAAGGCCGCAGTTGTTGCAGCCATTGCACGTGCCAAAGCTCGCAAAGCAACTCAACAAAGCAACTCGGAATCGGCGTCTTCAGACATTGAGGCTGCTACAGAACCCAAAGTTGCTCCAACAGAGCCTTCGGCAGAACCAGGCGAGACGGTCGATCCCAAAAAGGCCGCAGTTGCTGCTGCCATTGCACGCGCCAAAGCACGCAAAGCAGCACAACAGGCAAAGAAACAGCCCGAGCCATCTGACAGCAATTCATCAGAAGCTGAATCAGAAAAAACGGCTGTGCCTGATGTCCCGTCAGAAGATCCGAAAAAAGCAGCAGTTGCTGCCGCCATCGCCCGTGCCAAAGCACGGAAAGCCGCTCAGGAAGCGGCACGAAAGCAAACAGATAATCAACAAGAATCAAACGAGGATAACTAACCGTGGCTTTTAATATTGCCAGTTCTCCCCATGCCCACAGCCGTCGCAGCACGCATGACATCATGCGTAACGTCATTCTTTGCTGCGGTCTCGGTTTTGCCGCGCAATGGTATTTTTTCGGTTGGGGAGTTGTCTTTCAGGTCCTGTTTGCCGGTTGCCTTGCCGTCCTGGCTGAAACCATCATTCTGGCACTGCGTCAACGTCCGCTCCGTCAGGTCAGAGATAACAGTGCTCTGTTAACCGGCGTGCTGCTCGGCCTGTCCATCCCGCCTCTGGCGCCCTGGTGGATCACGGTAATCGGTATTTTCTTTGCTGTGGTGATCGCCAAACACCTCTACGGCGGACTGGGTCAGAACCTGTTCAACCCGGCCATGGTTGCCTATGTCGTTCTGCTGATTTCATTCCCGGTTCCGATGACTTCCTGGCTGCCGCCAGCCGCTATCAGCGATCATCCGGTCACCCTGATGGAAAGCCTGCAGGTCATGTTCACCGGATTCACCGCAGACGGATTCAGTGTTCATCAGCTCCGAAACGGCATTGATGGTGTCACCATGGCCACCCCGCTGGACACCATCAAAACGGCCATGAAAGCAGGATTTACAGCAACCGAAGGCATGAACAGCCCGGTATTCGGCACGCTGGCAGGTATCGGCTGGACATGGGTCAACATCGGCTTTCTGCTGGGTGGACTGGTGCTGCTGAAGCTGCGCATTATTCAATGGCAGATCCCGGTCGCTATGCTGGCTGCCCTGTTTGTCATCAGCACGTTAGGCTATATCATCAGTCCTGACGGCACAGCCTCCCCGCTTGTCCACCTGTTTTCCGGTGCGACCATGCTGGGTGCATTTTTTATTGCCACCGATCCGGTATCTGCGTCCACCACCACCCGCGGACGACTGATTTTTGGTGCCATGATCGGCATTCTGACCTATCTGATCCGTACCTTTGGCGGTTTCCCGGATGGCGTTGCCTTCAGCGTCCTTCTGGCAAACATGTGTGTGCCGTTGATCGATTATTACACCCGTCCGCGAACCTACGGCCATTCATAGGAGTCCTCATGATACTGAAGAACATGCAGAAAAACGGGGGAATCCTGGCGGTTTCAGCTTTACTGGCAACCGCCCTGGTTGCCCTCACCCACCAGGTCACCGCATCACGTATTCAGGAGCAGGAACAGAAACAACTGCTCCAGGTCCTCAATCAGGTCATTCCTGAAGATAGCCACGACAATGAAATCTATAAAAGCTGCACACTCATTCAGCAGCAAGATTATCTGGGCACCAGTGATCCGATGCCGGCCTATCTGGCGACTAAAGACGGTCAGCCGAGCGGTGCTGCCATTGAAGCCATTGCACCGGACGGTTACAACGGCGCGATCAAGCTGATTGTCGGCCTGGACATGACCGGCACGGTCACGGGTGTCCGGGTGCTGGCTCATCAGGAAACCCCGGGGCTGGGCGATAAAATCGACACCCGGATCACACACTGGATTTACAGTTTCACCGGGCGCAAACTTGAAGGGGAAAAAGACCCCCGATGGGCCGTTCGTAAAGATGGTGGCGACTTTGACCAGTTCACCGGGGCAACCATTACACCACGCGCTGTCGTCAACGCTGTAAAACGGGTGTCACTCTATTTTGAGAAACACAGTGACATGCTGTTCACTCAACCGACTCACTGCGAAGGAGCCTGATACCGATGAGTTCCACGCCAAATAAAGAACTGATGGCCAACGGCCTGTGGCATAACAACCCGGCGATTGTTCAGTTGCTCGGGCTGTGCCCGCTGCTGGCTGTCTCTGCAACGGTTACAAATGCGCTGGGCCTTGGCATTGCCACCACCCTGGTCCTGGTGGGCTCGAACCTGATCGTCTCGCTGATCCGGGAATGGGTTCCCAATGAAGTTCGTATTCCGATCTTCGTGATGATCATTGCCGCTTTGGTGACTTGTGTTCAGCTGCTGATGAACGCTTATACCTATGGTTTGTTTTTATCACTGGGTATTTTTATCCCGTTAATCGTCACCAATTGCATCATCATTGGCCGTGCCGAGTCTTTTGCTTCCAAGAATGCCCCCATGCCTGCCGTGATAGACGGCCTGTGGATGGGCCTTGGGATGACCGCGGTGCTGGTTGTGCTGGGTGCCGGCCGGGAAATTCTGGGCAATGGCACCCTGTTCGATGGTGCTGACCGGCTTCTCGGTGACTGGGCCTCCGTCCTGCGGATTGAAGTCTTCAGTACCGAGAATAACTTCCTGCTGGCCATGCTGCCGCCAGGCGCCTTTATTGGCGTCGGTTTCCTCATTGCCCTGAAAAATATCATCGACAGGAAACGGGCAGAAAAAGTGAAAGCTGCTGAGACGAAACCTGAAATTGAACGGGTACGGATCACTTCAGTCAACTAATCAATGCTTCCGGCATCCCTACACACTCAACTGTGCCGGAAGCTGCCCTGCTGAACCTGGGAGCGAACATGAACAACCAGAAACGCGTTCAAATCCTTGAGCGACTGCGGGAGAATAACCCGCACCCTGAGACCGAGCTGAACTGGAGCACTCCCTTCGAATTGCTGATCGCTGTCTTGCTGTCTGCGCAGGCAACCGATGTCAGCGTAAACAAAGCGACAGACAAACTGTATCCGATTGCCAACACTCCGAAAGCCATGCTGGCACTGGGTGTCGATGGCGTGAAGGAATACATCAAAACCATTGGCCTGTTTAACTCAAAAGCCGAGAATGTCATCAAAACCTGCCGCATTCTGGTCGAGCAACACGGCGGGGAAGTACCGGAAAGCCGGGAAGCACTGGAAGCACTGCCGGGCGTCGGTCGTAAAACCGCGAATGTTGTTCTGAACACGGCTTTTGGCTGGCCAACCATTGCCGTCGATACCCATATTTTCAGGGTTTCTAACCGGACCAAATTTGCAATGGGCAAGAATGTCGACGAAGTAGAGCAAAAACTGCTGAAAGTCGTTCCCAAAGAGTTCAAAGTTGACGTCCATCACTGGCTGATCCTGCATGGCCGTTATACCTGTATTGCCAGAAAACCTCGCTGCGGCAGTTGTATCATCGAGGATCTCTGCGAATTTAAAGAAAAAGTCTATCCGGCTGAATAAGCCCAAAAAACAGAGGAGAGATTCATGGCTAACGGACGTATTTTGCACACCATGCTGCGTGTGGGTGATCTTGACCGTTCTATCGCGTTCTATACCGATGTCATGGGCATGAAGCTGCTGAGAAAATCAGAGAACGAAGCCTATCAGTACACACTTGCTTTCGTCGGCTATTCCGACGAGTCAGAAGGCGCTGTCATTGAACTGACCTATAACTGGGGCACCAGCGAATATGACATGGGAACCGCGTACGGTCATATCGCCATTGGGGTTGAAGATATCTATGCGACCTGTGATGCAATCAAAGCATCAGGCGGGAATGTGACGCGTGAACCGGGACCAGTCAAAGGCGGGACAACACATATTGCTTTTGTCCGTGACCCGGATGGTTACCAGATTGAGCTGATCCAGCGCAGCTGACCCAACAAATCAGGGCAGGATCAACCTGCCCTGTCTGTCTTTATTCCACCTTGCCAAAGTACTCCGTTACCTCCACCCGGTAAGTTTCATCCTGATTGCCAGGCTCTATGACTTCCACTGAATAATATGGCATATCTGACCTTTTCAGCTTCTCCAGTACATTTTCTGTCAGGTTTTCTGCACTGACGGAGCTGAACACTTCATAAGTTGCCGCTTTATTCAGCGCCATTTCTTCGGCCTGCTCTTTGGTAATCAACTGAGCCTGAGTTGCCTCAGCCACTTTCTCTTTTAATACCTCTATGTCGCTGTCATTGAGATATTTTTCTTCTGCAAGCCCGGAAGTGGCAGTCAAAAGCACCGAGATAGCCAAGAGTTGCCATTTCATATTTTCACCACGCTTTTTCCATTTATCTGTATTGAATCTTTGATCCTTACTTCTATCAATCTAGCGTGTTTTGCCTTTCTCTCAGCTTCAATTGTGAGAACAGTGATCATCATTCAGTTGATATTGATAATCGATCTCATTATCATCTATTGGTATTTCTTACAGGAGAACCACCATGTCATTCCACTTCCCTGCCCTGCCTTATCCCTTTGATGCACTCGAACCTTACATTGATGCGAAAACAATGGAAGTGCACTACAGCCGCCACCACAAGACATACTTTGATAAATTCATGGCTGCAATTCAAGGGACAGAGCTGGAGCATCAAAGCCTGGAAACGATTTTTGCCCGGGTATCTGAGCACAGCCCGGCCGTCAGAAACCATGGCGGAGGTTTTTTTAACCATAACCTTTACTGGCAATGTATGTCGCCTCAAGGCGGCGGCCAGCCCGGCGGCTTACTGGCTGAAGCGATTCGCTGTCATTTCGGGAGTTTCGAAGATTTTAAAACGGCTTTCTCAGATACCGCAGCGACCCATTTCGGGTCTGGTTTTATCTGGCTGTCTGTCGCAGAAGGCCGGCTGGAGATCTCATCCACCAGCAACCAGGACAATCCGCTGATGGATGTCGCAGAAAAGCCCGGCATACCGATTCTGGCACTGGATGTATGGGAACATGCGTACTATCTGAGCTACCAGAACAAACGTCCAGATTACATTGATGCCTGGTGGCATGTGGTGGACTGGAATCAGATCGAACAAAACTACCTGGATACACTGCAACGATAACAGGAGCGTCCTATGAACGTGTCACGGTGGGAAATGCATACGTTAATGGCTTTAGAGGCAGAAAAGGCCAATAAGCCCATGATGTCGGTCATCCACTATCAGCTGGCTCTGGCTGAATCTCAGCAATTAAGACCGACTGCAGGAAATCTGGATGAGCTCGAAGAACTACTGACAATTCAGGTCACGGCCTGCCATAACATGGCAAACTTTTGGCAGAAACAGGGGGACAATGAGTATGAACTCAAATACCTTCAGCTGGCATCAGAGCAAATAATGACACTGATTCCGCAATGCCCTCACCGTGACTGTGAAGCCTTTATCAGCTCGATTGGTTGCTGCAAATCGGCACTGATCGACTTTCTCAAACGCCATCCGGATCCGAGAATCGCTCAGCAGGTTGCACAGATCACAACCTCAAATCAGTGCGAACTGATTGCCCGGTTCCGTTTACAGTGAGTTGAAACCAAAACCAGCCCATCCGGAGTCGATTCCTTCCGGATGGCCGGATCATGCCGCCTTACATCAGACTTGAGGTTCTGCCCATGGAAATCACCACGCGGCGGTTTTTATTCCGTCCAATTGGTGTTCCGTTGTCCGCAATCGGACGACGTTCGCCAAACCCCTGCACCTGAATCCGATCTTTCGGCAATCCTAAAGACACAAAGTACTGCTCCAGCTTCTCAGCCCGGCGTTCAGACAGGGTCTGATTGGTATTCTTACCGCCGGAAGCATCGCTGTAAGTCGCAACAAGCACCAAATCAATATCCGTGCTGTACTTGATGAAGTCAGCAATTTGCGCAAGCCGTTTCTGCGATGCCTTGTTCAGCTCATCGCTGTTTTTGTCATAGTGAAGGACGGTGAAAGAAATATCTTCAAAGTTGTATGGCAACAAATTCGCCAAACAACTGCTGAAAGTTTTGTATCCGATGTTAAATGCAACGGCTGACAGCCCAACTTCAACTCGTTCGTTTCTGTGCTGCCAGTCGGGATAACTGAATGTAGGGATTTTCCCTTCTTCCAGTTCCGACAACATGGTCCAGGCTGTCTGTCCGCCGACGTAACCATCAAACTGTTTGAAAAATTTCAGCTTCGCCAAAGGCTCGGCGGCTTCTCCGGGACGCCATCGCGGTGGCATCGACACCAGAGTTACATTACTCGTCTGCCCCAGCGGACGACGCATCTGAAGCTCAAAATCAAGATTCATTTTTTTACTGGCGCGGGCAGTAAACTCAGCCTGGCCAAAATTCGGAATCTGATGCTGAAGCCGGCATTCTAAAGGGGTATCGACCGCCATCTCCCAAGTCGAGTCTCCGGGTGTCGCGACATAATATTTTCCTGCCCAGGCCGGTGAACAGGCTCCTATCAGTGCTAAAGACAAAGCCCCCAGCTTTAATGGCAACGTCATTTTTTTCATCCCGGTCAACCTACTTGCAAGAACTGAGTATTGTATCGGATTCTGGTGCAAAATCTTTAACCCTGTTTTCGCTTTATGGCTCTGTATCAATAATTTTTACTCTTTGGGGTTAGGGTTTAGCTTCACGGCCAGATCTGACATAATGCGGGCCTCTTTTTTTTCAACAGCATTATCATGAGCCAAGAAAACACAACAAATACCCTGAAAAGTCGCTTTCGTGGTTTCTTCCCTGTCGTCGTCGATGTGGAAACTGCCGGTTTCAATGCCAGTACAGATGCCCTGCTTGAGATTTGTGCCGTCACTTTAACCATGGACGAAGATGGATGGCTCAAACCTGCCAGCACAATGCATTTTCATATCACCCCTTTTGAAGGTGCCGTGATTCATCAGGAAGCGCTGGACTTCAATGGGATTAAAGATCCTTTCAGCCCTTTACGTGGTGCTGTTTCTGAAGAAGAAGCCCTGAAAGAAATCTACAAAGAAATCCGCAAAGAGCAGAAAGCGGCCGGCTGTTCCCGTGCCATTATGGTTGCCCATAACGCAAATTTTGATCACAGCTTCGTTATGACAGCCTCAGAACGCGCCAGTCTGAAACGTATCCCTTTCCATCCGTTTGCGACGTTTGACACAGCGGCACTCAGTGGCCTTGCATTCGGACAAACGGTGCTGGCGAAAGCTTGCGAGGCGGCCGGGATCCCATTTGATAACAAAGAAGCCCACTCAGCTCTCTATGATACGGAACGAACCGCAGAATTATTTTGTGAGATCGTTAACAAATGGAAAAAATTAGGCGGATGGCCTGTCGCACCGCTTCAAACAGATGATGCCGCACAAGCCTGACGTTCCTGAGCCAACACTCATCAGACCTCTTACCAAAGCCCAGCAATGCTGGGCACTTTTCTGAGACAAATTAATTCACTGCACAAAAGTCAAACATATGTTTTAAACATAATTTAATAATACACCGTCCAAAACCTCTGTTCAGGCATAAAACGACCTGTTACATATGGTTAACATTAGTGTATCGAATCCTTATACTTCACCGGTATGAGCAGATTCACCTTTCCTTCATGGATTGAAGAACGCGAAGCAGATAAATAATTAACAACAAGAGAGGCAGCATAATGTCCAAAAAGTTTCATGTTACCGCACTCGCCGTGGCCGCCGCGCTGACGTCCCTCCAGGCTCAAAGTGCCGGTTTCCAGGTAGGCGAGCACTCAGCCAGCGGACTAGGCCGAGCTTTCGCAGGTGAGGCCGCAATTGCAGACAACGCCGCAGTTTTAGCCCGTAACCCGGCTGCATCGACCATGTTCAAAGAGCGCGCAATTTCTGGTGCCTTTAGCATTGTTGACCCGGCGATTGATGTGGAAAGTGTCGACCGCGATCAGATCGCCAATGACATCGCACCTCCGGGCTTTGTACCTGCGGGATACTATATTCAGCCCATCAATGACAAGCTGGCATTTGGTCTGGGAATGTTCTCAAACTATGGCGTTACGACAGACTACAGCCCAGCTTTCCATGCAGGTTCACTTGCAGGGAAAACATCTCTGATTACCGTAAACTTCAATCCGAGCCTTGGTTACCGTGTGAATGAGCAACTGAGTCTCGGTGTGGGTATCAGCGCAATTTATGGCAAAGCTGAACTGAACCGCCATTATGGTGATCTCGCACTTGCTGTCCCAGGTGCAGACCCAACTGACAAAACTATTCGCATGGAAGGGGACAGCTGGGGATTTGGCTGGAATGTCGGCGCTCTCTTTGAGCTGGATGAAGACAACCGCTTCGGCCTGAGCTATCGCTCACGAACAGACCTGGACTTTGACGGCGATTTCACCGATTACTCCGGCCGTATTACCGGCACGCCAAATAACAAAGTCCCGGGCGATCTGACCGTTGTCCTTCCGGCGATTGCTGAATTTTCTGGTTTTCATCAGCTCAATTCGCAATGGGCTGTCCATTACAGTGTTCAATGGACCCAGTACAGCAAATTTGAAGAGCTGCGCGCAACCGGCAGCCAATGTACTCCGGGTTATAACAACAACGCTGGCCTGTGTCTGCTGAAAGAAGAAGATTATGACGACGCTTTCCGCTACGCGATTGGTACCACTTACACCATCAATCCGGAGTGGACAGTTCGTGGCGGATACGCATACGACGAGCAAGCAGGTCAGCCAACACTGAGCATTCCTGATACTGACCGTAACTGGTTCACGGCTGGTGCCACCTACAACGTCAATTCAAAATTGTCTGTTGACGTTGGTATCGCCTATCTGATCGCTGATGAACTGACTTTCACCGAAGATGACATCAAGTTTGAATCCAGGGGCGGTGCAATTATTGGTTCCGGTCAAGTTAACTACCGTTTCTAAGCCAGTTGCTCTCAGTTAAAAATTAGGGATTAAAAATGAACAAAAAATTACTCGCCCTGCTGGTTGCTTCCAGCTTTGCACTTTACGGTTGTGGTGATGAACAAGGCCTGAGCGGTTCTCCGACGATCGATCCGGATATTAAAAACAGCCTGAGTGCTGAAACAAAAATTGATTTTAATTTGCTCTCAGAAAAAAAAATCGTCATTACACCGAGCTATATGGCGATGGATCTGCCTGACGGTACTCTCAAAACAGAAAGTAAAGCAGCTTCCGACGTGAACGACCTCGGTGATCCTGCAGTGGCCTGGGGTAAAACAGATGGCTGGAGTACCACTCAGCCAATCATCATCAACTTTACCGGGAATGATCTGGCAGCAGAAACGGCGGCAGACAGTTTCTACTTGATTAAATCCGGTGATCCAACAAACTCGTCTGACACCACGACACCAGAAATTCTGTCGGCAGCCAACGGAGACTTTGTCGTTACCGCTTCCGGAAAAACACTGACCGTCATTCTCACCAAGCCTTTAGAGCCGGCCAGCAACTATATGTATGCGGTCACTGAAGATTTAAAAGATGCCAAAGGCCAGCCCGTGGGTATGACCAACTCATACGCTGTGATCAAAAATATTGGGCAAGTTCCTGACCCGCTGTTGAAAAAGCCTCAGGCCATCACGCATGCTGTTGAAACAACAATGGCGACAGTTGCCGGTGTGCAGAAAAATAAAATTATTTTCTCAAACTGGTTCACCACGGCTTCGGTCGGTGAAGTGCTATACGCTGCAAAATCTGCTTCAGCATTGGCGCTCAAGTTTGGTGCAGGCAATATCTGGCATGACAGTGCCATCGCTGATGGAATCAGTCAGACAGATTTGAACGAAATGTTCCAGATGACAGTACCTACCAGCTCCGGTACGACTAGTGGTGGTAATCTGGTGTACACCGGAACGATCAAGCTACCTTACTTCCTGGAAAAAGATCCAACCAAGTTCAGCAATACGCCATGGCAAAGCGCGATGCCGAGCCTGGCAAAAATCTCTAACATTCTGAGCGAAGGTTCTGATGCCGATAAAGCAACGATTGCTCAACAATTAGCTGCTTTAGAGATCTCAACCGATGATCTGAAAGCGGTGAAAACCGATCCGGCAACACAAGTGCGCGTACTGAAAGCTTTGGCTGGTGCCACCTTAACCAAAGCAGATGGTTCTCTGCTGGATACAGAACGACTGATTACCCGCTACAGCCCTGTGCCTAAGCTAAAGGCTGTAGATACTGTCGAGTACACATTAGTCTTGCCATCAAATACGGCAACCTGCGCAACCGGCACAAGTACAGTGTCCATCTATCAACATGGTATTACCTCGACGAAAGCGACAGTCACAGCGTTGGCCGATAGTGTCATTGGGGCAGGTTGCCAAGCGATTTTTGCCATTGATCATCCATTACATGGTACCCGAGGCATTGGTGGTAAGAGTGCTTCTTCAGGTAACCCGGAGATGTATCTGAACCTTGCTTCACTCACTGTCGCCAGGGACAACATGCGCCAAAGCACCATTGATGTGCTAAACCTCCGTGCAGGTGTTGCGCTGGTCTTCCAGAAACTGGGAACAGCGATTCAAAGTGGTGACACTGCGACTATTGCCGCCATGGGACCACTGGCAAGACTGAACCCACTCAGTAAAGTTGGTTTTGTCGGCCATTCATTAGGGGCAATCACCGGCATTAATGTCGCCGATGCAGCCAACAGAACCCTGAACGACGCAACCGGAGATGCTGCCTATGCGATCGATAAAGTTGCACTGGCTAATCCGGGCGCCGGGATTCCTTACCTGTTGCTGCAGTCGGGTCAGTTTGGAGACTTTATCAAGGGTTCTTTGTTGTACAAAGCAAGTGCAGACTTCCAGAAGTTCTGCGCAGATAATTCAATTGCCGGTGCTGCAGCTTGTTTCAAAGCATTTGAAACCGATTTGGTCAACAAAGGGGATCCAGCAGGCGCTCTTGCAAAAGCCTATGCTCAATTCAGCCAATTTGCTTACGTTGCTCAGGGCGTACTGGATACAGTGGATCCAATCAACACTTCTCTGCAAGTGTCCGCCGATTTACCGGTCTACCTGACTCAGGTTGAAGATGATTCCACAATTCCAAATATGCTGGCACAACCAGGTACTGCCGGTTCTGTCGTCACAGGCACCAGCATCCTGCTGCCATACTCGCCATTTGGCGGAACGCTGCCGCTGTTGCAAACAATGAGCCTTGTTCCGACAACCGCGTCTATTAACGGTCAGACCGTGCGAAATGCAGTGCTGTTTGATAATACCGGTTCACACAGTTCACTCTTGAACGGTGATGGCTTAACGAATGAAATGCAAAGCCAGATCAGTTCATTCCTGAACGGTGATGGCACTGTAATGACTGTTACAGACAACTCACATATCAATCCGACACCATAATTGTTGATATGTGTTTCTTTGCCAAAGGCCAGCGCTCGCTGGCCTTTTCTTTATCCGTGAATGAAAAATGAATAGTCCGGCAAGACATGTCCGCCGGATATTCTGCCTGAAATCTGACAACCAAGCGGTTTCCTGTCCTGCTCATGACTGCTGCATGATTATCTGAGGCTAAAAACCCTACCTTGAGCACAATTTTTTCTCGACATGTATGAAAATTTCAGCAAACTAGACGGCCTGCTCGTTGCAGTTTGAATAGAATGATTATTCACTTATGCAATCACACGAATTCAAAATGGAAGTAGTTTTATGAATCCTGTCGTTATTTCCGTCTGTGTCATGCTGGTGCTGGCGCTGATGCGAGTCAACGTCGTGGTCGCACTGACCTTCAGTGCCATCCTCGGCGGACTTGTCGGAGGGCTCTCCCTCACAGATACCATTGCAGCCTTTGAAGGCGGCCTGGGCGGTGGTGCTACTACGGCTCTCAGCTATGCCATGCTGGGCACTTTTGCTGTCGCCATCTCCCGTTCAGGCATTACCGATGTCCTGGCACAAAAAGTCATCAAACGGATCAGTGGTCATCACAATGCCGCTGCGGCGACAGGTGTGAAATACTCAGTACTGACAATTTTGCTGCTGCTGTCTATTTCGTCGCAAAACGCCATTCCGGTACACATTGCTTTTATCCCGATTGTAATTCCCCCTCTGCTGCATGTGTTTGCCAAACTGAAACTTGATCGCCGTCTGATCGCCTGTGTACTGACTTTTGGTCTGGTCACCCCTTACATGGTTCTCCCTGTTGGCTTTGGCGGAATTTTCCTCAACAATATCCTGCTGAAAAACCTGCACGACAATGGTCTGGATGTCGCTGCCAGCCAGGTGCCCTACGCGATGATTCTTCCTGCTGCGGGCATGCTGTTTGGCCTGTTGCTGGCAACTTTCGTCAGCTACCGCAAGCCGCGTGAATATTCAGAAGAGCAAATCCTTGCCAGTGAACCAGAGCATGCCGAAATCAACATGCAACATGTCTATGTTGCCATGATAGCCATCGCTGCAGCACTGGGTGTGCAACTTTACAGTGGCTCGATGATCATCGGGGGACTGGCTGGTTTCATGGTGTTTACTGTTGCAGGCGTGATCAAATGGAAGGAAACCCACGATGTGTTCACCAAAGGTGTTCACATGATGGCCATGATCGGTTTCATCATGATTGCCGCAGCGGGATTTGCTTCAGTCATGAAAGCTACCGGTGGTGTGGAAACGCTGGTCAGCTCACTGGCACATGCGATTGGCGACAATAAGAGCCTGGCCGCCCTGCTGATGCTGGTTGTCGGTCTGCTGGTCACTATGGGCATCGGTTCTTCATTCTCCACCATCCCGATTCTGGCGACCATTTATGTTCCGCTGTGCCTGAGCTTTGGTTTCTCACCACTCGCAACCGTGGCACTGGTCGGCACAGCGGCTGCACTGGGTGACGCAGGTTCACCAGCCTCAGACTCCACTCTGGGTCCGACAGCTGGCCTTAACGCAGACGGTCAGCATGAGCACGTCTGGGATACCGTGGTGCCAACTTTTATCCACTACAACCTGCCGCTGATTGCCTTCGGCTGGATCGCATCGATGATCCTGTAACCGGATACAAAAAGACCCCGCACTGGCGGGGTCTTTTTTTTACGCAACGCAATCTTATTCAGACGCTTCTGCGCTGTCACGACGTTCAGCCGCTTCTTTGATCAATGGCTGCAGTTCACCTTTCTGGAACATTTCCAGAATGATGTCACAACCGCCAATCAGCTCCCCTTCAACCCACAGCTGCGGGAAAGTTGGCCATTGCGCATAAATTGGCAGCTCAGCACGAATATCCGGGTTTTGCAGGATATCAACATAAGCAAACTTTTCACCGCAAGCCATCAGTGCCTGAGAAGCCTGTGAAGAAAAACCGCAGCTTGGCAGTTTTGGTGATCCTTTCATGTACAACAGGATTGGGTTTTCTGAGATCTGTTGCTTGATTTTGTCGATGGTTTCCATAGCTTCCTCTAACGACATCAGCTCTAAAGTAAGTGTGATACCCACATTCTACTTTGTCACGGCAAGGAAAAAAACGCCTAATACAATTGTGGTTAAAGCTTATACTTTCTGAACGTCTGCTTGACGACTATTGCCCATGATACGCTTTTTCTTCCTGAGTACTTTTAATAAAGAAAAAACTTGCTAAAATGTTTTGCAAACACACAAGCCAATCGCTTGTATACAATAACAGACATCTAAAGTGAGGTAGGCGTAACCTACCAACGGAAGCAATGTCGTGGGAAAACCACACCATCAATATGGAGAATCGAGTAATGGCATTCGAACTACCAGCTCTACCGTACGAGAAAAATGCACTTGAGCCACACATCTCTCAAGAAACTCTGGAATATCACCACGGTAAGCACCACAACACCTACGTTGTGAAACTGAACGGCCTGATCGAAGGCACGGAGTACGCAGATAAATCTCTGGAAGAGATCATCAAAACTTCTACTGGCGGCGTTTTCAACAACGCAGCTCAAATCTGGAACCACACGTTCTACTGGCACTGCCTGAGCCCAAATGGTGGCGGTGAGCCAACTGGCGAAGTTGCTGACGCAATTGTAAAAGCGTTCGGTTCTTTCGAAGACTTCAAAGCGAAGTTCACTGATGCGGCTATCAACAACTTCGGTTCTTCATGGACCTGGCTGGTGAAGAAAGCTGACGGTTCTCTGGATATCGTCAATACTTCTAACGCAGGCACTCCGCTGACTGAAGCTGGTGTGACACCACTGCTGACCGTTGACCTGTGGGAACACGCTTACTACATCGACTACCGTAACCTGCGTCCAGACTACATGAACGCATTCTGGGCACTGGTAAACTGGGAATTCGTTGCGAAAAACCTGGCTGCTTAATGCTGCTCACCCATCGATGAGTATAAAAAGGCCCGCACGACAGTGCGGGCCTTTTCTTTATCTGACGAATCAGTCTTTGATTCAGGCTTTTTCGGCCAGGATAATACGCAGTGTGCGACGCAGCGGTTCAGCAGCACCCCACAGCAGCTGGTCACCGACCGTAAAGGCATTCAGGAAATCATCACCCATCGCCAGTTTACGTAAACGGCCAACCGGTACAGACAGCGTCCCCGTCACTTTCGTTGGAGACAGCTCCTGCATCGTGATATCACGCTCATTCGGAATCACTTTGACCCAATCGTTATGAGACGCAATGATGCCTTCGATTTCATCCAGCGGAACATTCTTCTTCAGCTTCAGGGTCAGCGCCTGGCTGTGACAGCGCATTGCACCGATACGAACACAAGTCCCGTCAATCGCAATCGGGCTGTTACCAGTACCGAGAATCTTGTTCGTTTCAACACCGCCTTTCCACTCTTCCTTGCTTTGACCATTGTCACGCTTCACATCGATCCAAGGAATCAGCGAGCCCGCCAGCGGTACACCAAACTCAGAAGCAGGGAAATCAGCTGAACGCATGGTTTGCGCAACTTTACGATCGATATCCAGAATCGAGGTCGCCGGATTAGCAAGCTCACTGGTCACGCAATCGTTGATCACACCCATCTGGCTGATCAGCTCACGCATGTTCTTCGCACCCGCACCGGACGCAGCCTGATACGTTTGTGAAGTCATCCACTCAACCAGACCCGCCTGGAACAGACCACCCACAGCCATCAGCATCAGGCTGACCGTACAGTTACCACCGGCAAACGAACGAACACCGGTGTGAATACCTTGCTGAATCTGATCAAAGTTGACCGGATCCAGAGTGATGATCGTTTGATCATCCATACGCAGCGTCGAGGCTGCATCAATCCAGTAACCTTTCCAGCCTGCCTGGCGCAGTGCCGGATAAACTTTCTCGGTATAGCTACCACCCTGACAAGTAATAATGGCATCCAGCTTCTTCAGCGCTTCAATATCGAACGCATCCTGAAGCATTCCCGCATCTTTACCGAAGTTTGGCGCAGGGATACCCACCTGAGAGGTTGAAAAGAAAACAGGTTCAATATGGTCGAAATCTTTTTCTTCCACCATACGTTGCATCAGTACGGAACCGACCATACCGCGCCAACCGATCAAACCAACTTTCATCATAGTTTGCTACACTCCTTGTTGACATGATTGGGCACCTCCAAAAACAATGACGGAGAAAAGCCACACGCATGCATCTGGTCAAATAAAGGCCCTCAGTCACACACTGACAGCCGCATACATTTCAATCACGCTTTAAAAAACAACTTCATGGCAGATTTTGAAAAAACCAGCAGGATAAACAGCTGATACCATGAAACGAAGATAGCTAAATACCATAAAGCAAAGCCCCTACCAACGCAACAAAATGCCCCAAATAACCTGTATCAAAGCAACCAGAAGTCAGAGCATGATGAGAGATTCAGTATTTACAGAGCATTTCGCTCAATGATGACAAACCAGCTGGCTTTTCATACCAGTTCTCCCCGGGAATCCACACCAAATTCACTGAAATAAGACTTCTTACATTTTTATCAGACTTCTGACATCCATCACCAATAAATCTGATTTTTTTTATAGTCTTTTAAAGACTTGGCATTGAATCCGAATCAAACCTGAAATAAACACAAATTTACTGTATCTCTGTCACCAGACTGACTGACATACAGAGTTACACAATTCTTAAACAAAAAAGCAGGGATTCCGGCAGGCAGACTCGAAAACTGAGTCAGTATCCAACACAGTGAAGTGGCATGGTGAAATTCCTGAAACATCGTCTTCAGAATGACGGCTGCACTGATTACAGCACAGCCGCCGTTTTCAGTTGTCGCTGTTCAGCCGACGCTGAAGCTGATCTTTCAGGTTTGGCGGAGTGCCTTTGATCGTCAGGGTATCTGTTTCTGCATCGTAAAAAATACGCTCACCCAGCAACATGCTGTCAAAATTGATAGTCAATCCGCCACCGGAGCCAACAAACTTCGTCAGTTTACGCATCGCCGATCGGTCTGCCGGGAAGGTCTCCTCAAGTTCATATCCCTGATTTGAAGTGAACTGATAAAAATCCACACCTTCATCTGAAGCAGGAAGTTCGCCCGCAAGCTCTTTGATCGCAACCTCTTCACCCGATTGCAACTGGCCATTACAGTAATCATAAACTTGCTTGCGGTACTGCTGCTTCTCTTCTTTGTCCATCCGGGAATCAGCACAAAAATCTTCAACCGCCTGCATCAGTACCTGATTCTGCACTTTCACATCCAGACCAACTTCCGCCTGCAGGAAATCCAGAAAAAAGTCTGCGACTTTCCGGCCGACACGCCCCTTGATAAACGTCAGGTAGCGGTTACATTCTGGATCTGTCTCCCAGGATGACAAATCAATTCGGGCCACAATTTCCATTTTGCTGACATCCAGATAATCTGTCGCGCTAATATCCAGTTGATCAGTCACTTTCATGCTATGGCAGGTCGGCAGCAAGCCGATAAACAAATAATCAGTCGCCAGCGACTGGTACTGTGCCAGCACTAAAGTACCTGCATCAGCAAAAGGGTATTTCACTAGTTCAGACTGAAGACGCTGCGCCGACTGGTTCGAAAATGACAGAAAATCCAGGTCACCCTGGCGGTATTGTTTCAGCCAGAAACCAAATTCGCTGTCCTCAGCAAAGCGCCCAAAACCTTTGGCTCCTTTGCTGCTGTAAACACGGTGCAACTCGGCAACCAGTTCTGTCGTGGTGTCGGAATGTTCTAGCTCCTGTTCTCTGAGCTGAACGGAGAGCTCATCCTGACCATTCTTCAGGAACTGATGCAGGATGACGTTTGAAAGCGTGAGACTCATAATGGAAAAGTTTTTCAGTAAATCTAAAGTGTAGGGTATTATAAGTCGCTTTCTTCACCATAAAACAAGACCTGATATGCCAATTACATCAAAATACAGCAATGAAAAAGTGGAACAAATCCTTGATGATGTGTTCGAAGTGTTTGAAAAGCACGGCGCATCTGCAGAACTCGCACTGATGATTGTTGGTAACGTCGCAACCAATATTATCAATGCTGATGTTCCGGCCTCCCAGCGTGAAGCAATTGCTGAAAAATTCGCCCAAGCTCTGCTGACTTCAATCAAGAAAGATTGATTCCGGCACCAAAGAGAGAAGAAGAACACAGGTATATGGTCGCCAGCGGAAACAACTACAAAGAAACCGTGTCCCAACTGATCAGCTGGGGACACTGGTTCAGTTTTTTCAACATCATCGCCGCCATGCTCTTGGGCACCCGGTATATCGTTCATTCTGAATGGCCGGAAACGCTGTTAGGGCAACTCTACCTGGGGCTGAGTTGGGTTGGCCACTTCGGTTTTCTGGTTTTTGGCTTCTATATCCTGATTCTTTTTCCAGCCAGTTTTCTGATCCCCTCTCAGCGTTTGATGCGATTGTTTGCGGTGCTGGTTGGAACCGTCGGCCAGACAGCGCTGCTGCTGGATACCCATGCCTATCAAAGTCTGGAGCTTCATCTCAGTCCGCTGGTCTGGGATCTGCTGCTCAGTGGCGAGCGAACCGACCTCAATGCCCGCTGGCAATACCTGTTTATTGTGGTGCCAGCCATTTTTCTGTTACAGCTGTTCCTGTCTGAATGGCTGTGGCGCAAACTTCGCAAACTCACCCGCAAACATGTGGGTGTGCCGATTGCAACTGTCTTTGGCTTATGTTTTCTGACCAGCCACCTGCTCTACATCTGGGCCGATGCCAACCTGTACCGCCCGGTCACTGCACAACGATCCAACTTTCCGCTCTCATACCCAATGACGGCCAAATCCTTTATGGAACGCCACGGGCTGCTGGACAGACAGGAATATACCCGTCTGCTTGAAGAGCAAGGCGTTGAAAACAGTGAAAGAATTCGTTATCCGCTGAAACCGCTTTCGTTCAGCGATAAAGGGACAGGACAAAATGTGTTGATCATCATGGTCGACGGATTGCGCAGCGATATGCTGACACCTGACACCATGCCTTATCTGTCGGCGTTTGCTCATCAGAACCTGAACTTTTCGGATCACTACAGCACCGGAAACGACAGTGCTCTGGGCACATTTGGCCTTTTCTACGGGCTTCCCGGTGTCTACAGCAACAGTATTCGGGCAGAGCACAATCAACCGGTGCTGCTGGATACATTGAATAAGCGGGGTTACCGGTTCGGGCTGTTCAGCGGTTCCGGTTTTGAAGATGCTATCTATCAGCAGGCAATATTCACTCAGGCACAGCTGAGCCAAGCGATGG
Organism: Photobacterium sp. R1; assembly: GCF_054600795.1. Taxonomy (NCBI): domain Bacteria; kingdom Pseudomonadati; phylum Pseudomonadota; class Gammaproteobacteria; order Vibrionales; family Vibrionaceae; genus Photobacterium; species Photobacterium sp. R1. The sequence goes on along the minus strand of NZ_BAAHZP010000010.1, from coordinate 63,582 downwards.
CACTGAACAGTGACACTCAGAACGATCAAACTGCGATTGCCAATATGAAATCCTGGCTGAGCAAGCAGGTTGCAGACAAACCCTGGTTTGGCTATTTAGAACTGACTTCTGTACAAAACTATGAAGACGCCAGTGCGGATTATCAGGCAAGGTTCACCCCTTCCCTGACAGAAACCAAACCCGGAAAACACTCCGGCACGACACCAGATCAGTTGCTGAAAAATTCATACCGTAATGCCGCCTATCATGCAGATGAGCAGATCATTAAGGTTTTCGACAGCTTGATTGAGCGTGATTTACTGGATAACACCGTTGTCGTGATTACTGCCAATCACGGAATGGAATTTAATGAAACGGGTACCAACTCTTGGGGCTCGGGTACGAACTACAGCCAGTACCAGTTAAAAGTACCACTGATCATTCACTGGCCGGGCAGCCGGGCTGCTGAAATCACGCGAGCCACCAGCCATCTGGATATTGTACCGACCCTGATGGAGACTTTGCTGAACACGACGACAGCGCCAGAGTTCTACAGCAGTGGTATCAGCCTGTTTGATAACAGCGGCAAACGACGCTGGGTCCTGGCAGGTGACGGGACTGATATCGTTGTCGTTCAGCCGGAAAGTACAACAATCGTTGATAAATATGGCAACTACACCGTGTACAGTCCGGATTACAAACTCAAGGATGACGGCAAGCCAAAACTCTCAACGCTAATGCAAGTCATGCATGAACTGAAGCGGTTCTATCAGCCTGTCTCCAAGTAACCTGCAAATGAACTGCAAGAAAGGCTGCCCACGGCAGCCTTTCTCTCTTTTGTGCGGCGTTAATGATAATCCTGGTTACTGGCATAGCATTGTTCGTAGCCATCGTTCCATCCGTTTGCATATTTGTTCTCTTTTTTCATTCTTTCCGGATCCTGACGAAAGCCGTTGATATACGTCGTTGCTTCTATCTTTCGACTGTCGCACCCGTCCTGATAGCCATCAAGATAGTTCCGTGCGAATCCAAGCTCCGCCAGCTGATCATGGCGGGTCTGGCTACAGGCAGATAAAAATAGCGGTATCATCAACCATAATAAAAACACATATCGTCTTTTCATGTTCTCACCTGAGTGGATTCACGAATCAAAAAATCCCCTCTGATAAAATTAGTGAAACGGCTTAATGGCACTTGTCTCAATATTGACATTTTGAGATCTATGCAAGTTTCAATTCTGCGAGTTTATCCCTATCCTATTGATAATACTAAAATCAATGACTTCCGTTCGAGTGTCATTTTTTGTACTTCAAAGACCAAAATTTATTTGTCATGTTCACATTATTCCTGCAATAAATGTTTCATAAAAAACATTTTTTCCGAGATGCTGCTTAAAACAATGATTTTCTATGCAACTATTTTTTTCTATCTGCCCTTCTGTCGCAGGTCTTTGACCCATACTTGCATATCAGCTTCATAACACATTCAAAATATCCTTAAATTGCGGCGAAGACGGAATGGATTCCTTTTACCAAACTTATTTTTCACTATGGCAGACCAGTTCGGACGTCCCGGAGGCCATTGAAAATCTCTTGACACTGCTACGCCAAAATTTTCAGGCTGAATCCTGCCAGCTGTATGTAAATACAGCATCAGGCTGGCAATACATTGCTGGTTCCGCACCGCATCTCAACCCGCTCCCGATAGAGAATGAGCAGGATCTATCTGAATGGCTGCCGTCAGCAAAACCTTTTTATCAGAACAACACCGGGCTCTGGCTGCCATTGCATCGACATCAGCAGGCCATTGGCCTACTGACGGTTCAATTGCCATCTCAACCACAGCTGCTCGACCCTGAATACTTTGTCCCCCTCGCCGTCCATCTGAGTGCGGAAATTGACCATCATATTTCCCGGGAATGTCTCCTCTCTTCACATCAGCCGCTGCTCAATATGCTGCAAGGATTACACGACATTTCCTTCATGCTGTGGCGGGCCAACAGCCTTGATGACCTGCTGTTCAAAGCCGTCGATCAGGGTAAGCAAGTCTTGCAAATTGACCGGATTGCGATTTTCCTGCTCACCGGTGAAAACAAAATGAAAGGCACCTATGGCACCGATATCCAGGGTAATACGGTCAAAGAAGACTATTTCGAGACCTCAATTCCTTCGCTTTGGTATAGCGATCATCCGCAAGCACTGCATGGATATCTGGCTATCAAAAACAACACCCCGCTTTACCATGATTTAAAACCTGTCGGCAAAGGATGGAGTGCCTATACCTCATTGTGGGACGGTGACCGGCGGGTCGGCTGGATTGCATACGATAATCTGGTCACCGGGAAACCGCTGGCTGATTATCACTCACATATCCTGAAGCAATTCAGCTTTATTGTGTCCCAGCATCTGGTTCGCAGGCAGGCAGAAGAAAGTCTCAGTCAGCTCAATACCGAGCTGGAGCAAAGAGTCTCTGACCGAACGCAACAATTACAGCAGCTCAACTGGAAGCTCGAACACACGTGTCGTCAGGATCCGCTGACTCAGGTCCCAAACCGTCGTGTTTTTGATCAGACGCTTCCCCTGGAATGGCGGCGGGCAAAACGTCACCGTCTGCCCGTTTCGCTGCTGATGATTGATGTCGATCACTTTAAAAAATTCAATGACAGCTATGGTCATGCCGCCGGCGATCGCTGTCTGAAGCTGATCGCGACGAAGCTGGCTTCACAGGAACGCCGGGCAGGCGTACTTTTTGCGCGTTACGGTGGCGAAGAGTTCGTCCTGTTACTGCCAGGCCAGAATGCACAGGCAGCAGTTGTGGCCGCCGAGAAAACACTACATGCAGTCAGAACACTTCAGATTCCGGTTGACGAGCACCAGTTCAGTCATGTCACTGTGAGTATTGGCGTCAGCAGTATTGTTCCGGATAGCCAGAATTCAGCTGATTTACTTTTCAGTCAGGCCGACCGCGCACTCTATCAGGCCAAATCATCCGGACGTGACAGCTACTTTATGTTCGGCTAGGTTGACGGCGGCCCTTTCCTTTTTTACTCCGACCCGAGCTTTTATATTTCCGTCCCTGACTTTGTCTTCCCTGAGGTGAAACGGCCTGAAGACCACGCAGACTGGGTGGTACCTCCCCCTGCTTCACGCTGTCCATCATCTGCTGGATCTGCTGCTGAAGAGCTGCCATAAAGGGCTGATAGGCGCACTTTCGGTCCGCCATATCCTGTAACTGATGTTCCCAGTTCGCCGTCATATCCGGATAAGTTGCTTCATCGGGTAAAGCGTACACCAGCGCTTTTCCCGCCTCCGAAGCGTGAATACTTTTCCCCTGACGGAAAAGCAGTTGCCTTTTGAATAAAATTTCAATAATTCCGGCTCGTGTCGCTTCAGTGCCCAAGCCATCTGTCTCTCTCAAAATTTTCTTCAGCGACTGATCTGCGACAAAACGGGCAATCCCTGTCATTGCCTGCAGCAGTGTTGCTTCAGTGAAATGTTTCGGTGGTTCCGTCACCCGGTCTTTAATTTCACCATCGGTGCAGATCAGTTCTGTGCCTTTCTCCAGCGGCGGCACTTTTTCGGCCAGATTCTGATCATTGTCTGCATCTTCTTTGCCTTGCAGGGCTTTCCAGCCCGACTGCATCAACTGCCGGCCTCTGGCAATAAAGATCCCGCCAGCAATCGTAAAGGTCAGCTTTGCTTCTGCGTACACAGCCGGCGGGTAAAATTGCATCAGGTATTGCCGGGCGACCAGCTGATAAACCTTCGCTTCCCAATCGCTGAGTGAATTAGGATTTACAGCCTTCGGCGTCGGGATAATGGCATGGTGCGCATCCACTTTACTGTCATTCCATGCTTTCGAACGCAAAGACAAATCCGCGCCCTGCACTTCACCCGCCATTCCGGGTACTGTCGAGGCCACCGCCTTCACCACATCTGCAGCCTGACGGTAATGATCATTCGGCAAATAACGACAATCTGAACGCGGATACGTAATCACCTTATGTTTTTCGTACAGAGTCTGGCAGCAAGCCAGAACATCCGCCGCACTCATTCCGAAGCGACGGGCTGCATCAATTTGCAGCGCTGAAAGCGAATATGGCAGCGGCGGTGCCTGTCGGGTTTCTTTCCGTTCAGCATCCGATACCAGCGCAGGCTGACCCTGGATGCGGGCCACCACATTTTCACACAGTTTTCGATTGAGGATACGCCCCTCTTCATCCTGCCAGGGTTCACAGGCTTTACTCGGTTGCCAGCGGGCACGAATGACGAGGTCCTGATAGGGGATCAGCGCATACACATCATAAAATGGCACCGGAACAAAATTTGTAATCTCATCGTCCCTGCGTGTCACCAGGCCGAGCACCGGCGTCTGAACCCGGCCGACCGACAGCACCCCTTTATAACCACCACGTTGTCCCAGCAAGGTATAAGCTCTGGACATATTCATGCCATAGAGCCAGTCGGCCCGGGAGCGGGCCAGTGCAGAAACGGAAAGCGGGATAAAATCTTTGTTGTCTCTGAGTTGTGCCAGCGCACGTTTAACCGCTGCCGGGTTCAGGTCTGAAATCAGCAAACGCTTCATGGACGCTTTTTTACTCGCAGCCAGCTTAATGTAGTCAATGACTTCATCCACCAGCAGTTGCCCTTCTCTGTCGGGGTCTCCGGCATGAATCACTTCATCCGCCTGTTTCGCCAGCTTACGGACCACACTGAGCTGCTGCCTGGCCGATTTACGCGGTGCCAGCTGCCACTGAGCCGGAATAATAGGTAAATCACCCATATCCCACTTCTTATAACGGGGATCGTAAACATCGGGTTCAACCTGCTCGAGCAAATGACCAATACACCAGGTCACAATATCGCCATTGGCAACTTCGATGTATCCCTGATGGTTTTTATGCGGGCGAGGCAGAACCGCGGCGATTGCGCGGCCAAGGCTGGGCTTTTCGGCAATGTAGATACGGGCCATGAAACCTGATTTGACTGGAAAAAACTCCCAGCACTATAAAGAATTCACCACGCGGAGACAATCTTTACTGGATATAAACCCAGTACCAGTTCACAAAGCCAGCATCCGGATTCATCTGTTTTCGGCTCACCGTGGCATGCTGTAACCCTTTTGAGGCAATACGAATCCCCTGATGAAGTCCGGCATACGCCGAACTTTCTGAGTCTCACTCAAATAAGCGGAAATCAGGTGCCACCACATGGCGGACTCTGTCACCGAAGATCAGGCAAACAAAAAAGCAGCGTCAAACGCTGCCTTTTTGGTCATCCCGCTTTGAATCAGAGGTATTCGACAAACTGTGACAACTCACGTTCCGGTGCTTTCACTTCACGGCAATCTGCTGTGCCCAGATACAGAAAGCCAACAATCATGTCATCACCCTGCACGCCGAGCGCTTCTCTGACGACTGGGTGATAAGCCCAGCTGCCTGTGCGCCAGAAACCCGCGAAACCCTGAGCAACCGCTGCCATCTGCATCGCGTGGGCCGCACAGCCTGCTGAAATATGCTGCTCTACTGTCGGAATTTTTTCACTTGGCTGTACTTTTGCAACGACAGTAATCACCATCGGAGCCCGGAAAGGTGCCTTCGACGCTTTCTCGATGACGGCCTCTTCCGCCTGATCTGCCTTTGCAGCAGCAACCAGAATATCAGCCAGCTTTTGTAAACCTTCGCCTTCAGACACAATAAAACGCCAAGGTGTCAGGGCACCGTGATCCGGCGCCCGCAGACCAGCACGCAGTATATTTTCCAGCACTTCTCCCTGTGGAGCCGGGGCTGCCATTTTTGGCAGCGAGCGACGATTCAGCAGCAGCGATAACGCATCCATAAAAAGATAATTCCTTGATGATAACGATTCTTGTTAATTGACATACCATACCCGGCTAACTGAGTAACGACAACAAAAAAGAGGCTCCCGGGGGAACCTCTTTTCATCTGGAACATGGTCTGTTTACAGGCGTGCTGCCAGCTCAGTTCCCTGGCGGATCACCCGCTTGGCATCGACCTCACCGGCAAATTCAGCACCGCCAATCACATGTACCTGAACGCCCAGCGCTTTCAGCGGCTCCGACAGCACCTCAACCGAGGTCTGACCGGCACACAGCACAATATGATCGACTTCCAGAACCCGCTGCTGGCCTTCAACTGTAATATGTAAGCCCAGTGCATCAATCTTGTCGTAACTGACTCCGGACAACATTTCCACACCACGCTTCTGCAGCACTTTCTGGTGGATCCAGCCCGTTGTTTTACCCGGTCCTTTCCCCATTTTGCCCGGACGACGCTGCAACAGCCAGACCTGACGTTCACTATGCTCGCTTTGTGGCGGACAGAGACCGCCGGCATGAGAGATGGTTTGATCAATTCCCCAGTCCTTCAGCCAGCTTTCCAGTGAGGTATCCTGAGGTTCGGTCAGCATACTGGAGACATCAACACCGATACCACCCGCCCCGATGACAGCCACCCGCTGTCCCAGCTGCACTTTATCCCGGATCAGGGTCTGATAATCAATGACCTTATCACTGTCTTCCAGCCCGGGGATCGCCGGAATACGGGGTTTCACGCCGGTCGAGACGATCACATCATCATAACCTTGAAGCGTTTCAGCGCTGACTGCCTGACCCAGCTTGACATGAACACCCGTCTGCTCAAGACGACGGCTGAAATAGCGGATCGTTTCGCGGAATTCTTCCTTACCCGGTATTTGCATCGCCAGATTAAACTGGCCACCGATATAATCATTCTTTTCAAACAAGTCGACATCAAAACCACGTTCAGCCGCAGCGGTCGCAAATGCCAGACCCGCGGGACCGGCCCCGACCACTGCAACTCTGCGCTTTTGAACCGCAGGTGCCAGAACCAGCTCGGTCTCGTAACAGGCCTGCGGGTTCACCAGGCAGCTCGCGCGCTTGCCAGCAAAAACATGGTCCAGACAAGCCTGATTACAGCCGATACAGGTATTGATGTCATCAGATCGGTTTTGTTCTGCTTTCACCACAAAGTCCGGATCAGCCAGGAACGGCCGGGCCATGGATACCATATCAGCCTGATTCGATGACAGAATCGACTCGGCCACTTCAGGGGTATTAATCCGGTTACAGGTCACCAGTGGAATCGAGACCTTACCTTTGAGCTTTTCCGTCACCCAGCTAAACGCTGCCCGCGGTACCTGGGTCGCGATCGTTGGTACACGCGCTTCATGCCAGCCGATCCCGGTATTTAAAATCGTAACTCCGGCGGCCTCTAAAGCCTGCGCCAACTGAACAACTTCATCATAAGTACTGCCCTGTTCGACCAGATCCAGCATCGACAGACGGAAAATAATGATAAAGTTTTTCCCAACACGGGCACGCACTGCTTTCACTAGTTCGATCGGGAAACGGACCCGGTTTTCATAACTGCCGCCCCATTCGTCGGTCCGGTGATTGGAACGCTGACAGATGAACTGATTAATCAGATAGCCTTCCGATCCCATCAGCTCCACGCCATCATATCCGGCTTCCCGGGCCAGTTCAGAGCTGCGTGCAAATGCATCTATGGTTTTGAGGATCTGGCGGCGGCTCATTTCCTTCGGGGTAAACTTTGAGATAGGTGCTTTAATACCTGATGCACTGACGGCAAAGGGATGCATCGCATAACGACCAGCATGCAGCAGCTGAAGGGCAATTTTACCGCCTTCCTGATGCACAGCATCGGTAATCGCCCGATGCGCTCTGGCGGCCCTGCCACTGCTGAATTCAGCACTGAGCGGCGTCAGCCGGCCCCGGAAGTTCGGTGAAAATCCTCCGGTTACAATCAATCCCACCCCACCTCTGGCGCGGGCGGCATAAAATGCGGACAGCTTTTTAAAGCCATCATGAGCTTCTTCCAGACCGGTGTGCATAGACCCCATCAGCACCCGATTCTTCAGCTGTGTGAAGCCAAGATCCAAAGGTGCCAGCAAGTGCGGGTAGGTAACATTGTCCATAGCTTCCCTTTTCTCATTCATTTTTTATAAGGTCAGACCACCTATATAGCATAGGGTTAACGGTCATTCAAACAGCTGTTTACATAATCTCAACAAACATCACTCACCTTCCTGTTTTCGTCCCGTGCTTTTTAGGTCGCAATAAAGCTAGTATTAGGTATTCGTACAGTGTCTCAGTTAGGATAGGCACTTAGATTCATTTTCGGGAAAGGCCATGAAAGTACTATTAAAAGGCATTGCTAAAGTGCTGCGCGGATGCTGGAAACTGCTCAGTTTCACCCGCCAGTTATTTTTCAATCTGTTATTTCTCGCTTTGATTGGGATTATTATCTTTGCATTTCAGGAAGGTGCGGAAGCGCCAGCCCTGCCGGACAAAGCTGCACTGGTGCTGGATCTGGATGGCCCAATTGTAGAAAAGCGTAGCTACGTCAATCCGTTTGATCAGGTTGTTGACAGTGCACTGGGGCAGGTTCCTGTTCAGGAAAACGTCCTGTTCGATATCGTAGACACCGTTCGTGCAGCAGCGAAGGACGATAAAATTACCGGCCTGATCCTCAATTTAAAAGGAATGCCGGAAACCAGTCTGACCAAACTGCGCTATATCGCTAAAGCCATTGAAGAATTCAAGCAGGCTGGAAAACCTGTCTACGCAATGGGCGATCACTTCCGCCAGAGCCAGTATTATCTGGCCAGCTACGCCGATAAAATTTACATGTCTCCGGATGGCGGGGTCATGCTGACGGGATACGGCAGCTACTCGCTTTATTATAAGACCCTGCTGGAAAAACTGGACGTCACCACGCATGTTTTCCGGGTTGGGACCTACAAATCTTTTGTGGAGCCTTATACCCGGGACAATATGTCTGACGCAGCCCGCGAAGCAAATACAGTCTGGCTGAACCAGATGTGGGATGCCTACACGCAAGATGTCGCCCGCAATCGACAGATTGATGCGGGTATCCTGACACCTGAAGTGAAAGCTCTGGTCAGTGAGCTGAAAAGTGTTCAGGGCGACTTTGCCCGGCTGAGTCAGAAAATGGGGCTGGTAGATGAGCTGATCAATCGTACCCAGTTGCGCCAGCAGTTCATCAAAGAATTCGGCAGCGATGGTGATCACGGCTTCAATCAAGTCAGCTACTACGATTACCAGCCGACAGTCGGCAGCCCGTTCCAGCCCAGTAAAAACGGGATTGCTGTCGTCGTTGCCAGCGGTGCGATTGTCGATGGCCAGCAGGCTCAGGGCAGCATCGGTGGTGATACTGCAGCAGCACTGCTGCGTCAGGCCCGACTGGATGATGACATCAAAGCGGTCATCCTTCGTGTCGACAGCCCGGGCGGCAGCGCATTTGCTTCTGAAGTCATCCGCAATGAGGTGGATGCCCTGAAACTGGCTGGTAAACCTGTCGTGGTTTCCATGTCGAGCCTGGCTGCATCCGGCGGTTACTGGATTTCCTCCAGTGCCAGCGAGATCATTGCTCAGCCAACCACCATCACCGGCTCAATCGGTATTTTCGGCATTCTGGCCACCTTTGAAAAAGGACTGGAAAACATCGGTGTCTACAGTGATGGCGTAGGAACTACCCCATTTTCAGGCATCGGTATCACCCGCGGACTGCCGGAAGATGTCGCGGAAATTTTCCAGCTGGGTATCGAAAATGGCTATCAGCGCTTCATCAGTCTGGTCAGTGAAAATCGCCACATCTCGCTGGAAGAGACTGACAAGATTGCACAGGGCCGTGTCTGGACCGGTCAGGATGCGCTGAAGCTGGGACTGGTCGATCGTCTGGGTGATTTCGATGATGCGATTGTTTCGGCAGCAAAACTGGCCAAACTGGATGATTATGAACTGCGCTGGATCGATCTGCCGCTCAGCCCGTTAGAGCAATTGCTTCAGGACATGACTTCAGAAGCCAGTGTCAAAGTCAGCCAGATGGTTGCAACCCAGATGCCGGCAGCCCTCCAACCGGCAATCCGTCAAATCGCAACTGATGTGAACAGTCTGAACAGCTTTAACGATCCGAAAGGGCAATATGCTTTCTGCCTCAACTGTAACAGCACAGGGATTTAAGCTTTCCTGTTCAGCGTGATGAAAAGTCCTGAAAGCCCGGTCTCACCGGGCTTTTTTTCATCCCGTTTCGCCGTATAATGCTGCTACCATCAAATCAACGCTGTACCCGTACTCAAATGACAAAAAAACATATCTATATCGCCTACACTGGCGGCACCATAGGCATGCAGAAATCAGCCCATGGCTACATTCCTGTCGCCGGTTTTATGGAACAGCAACTACAGAGCATGCCGGAGTTTCACCGCGCCGAAATGCCTGACTTTACGATCCATGAATATGCGCCTCTGATTGATTCTTCAGACATGACGCCTGAAGACTGGCAGCGCATTGCAGATGACATTCTGGCCAACTACGACAAATTTGATGGATTTGTGATTCTTCATGGTACGGACACCATGGCCTACACCGCATCTGCATTGTCTTTTATGCTGGAAAATCTGGGCAAACCTGTGATTGTAACCGGCTCTCAGATCCCGCTGGCTGAGCTGCGCTCAGATGGCCAGAGCAACCTGCTGAATGCCCTGCATCTGGCAGCCAATTATCCGATCAACGAAGTCACGGTATTCTTCAATAACCAGCTGCTTCGCGGTAACCGCAGCACCAAAGCGCATGCGGATGGCTTCAATGCTTTCATTTCACCCAACCTGCCTGCGCTGATCGAAGCCGGGATCAACATTCAGGTGAAACAGACTGCAATTCTGAACAAGCAGCCGGAAGGGGATTTCCACGTACAGAAAATCACCCCCCAGCCAATTGGTGTGATCACTATGTATCCGGGGATTTCTCCTGAAGTGATCCGTAACACCCTGCGTCAGCCCGTCAATGCGATGATTTTGCTGACCTTCGGCGTTGGGAATGCCCCGCAGAATCCTGAACTGCTGGCTCAGCTGAAAGAAGCCAGCGACCGCGGCGTGATTGTGGTGAACCTGACACAATGCCTGTCCGGAAAGGTCAACATGGATGGCTATGCAACCGGCTGTGCTCTGGCAGATGCTGGTGTGCTCAGCGGTTTTGACATGACCCGGGAGGCCGCGCTGGCAAAATTGCATTATCTGCTGAGCCAGAACCTGCCAACGGAAAAAGTGCGCGAACTGATGCAGCAGGATCTCCGGGGTGAGCTGAGTCGCTGACCGCTGTCTGCATCACATCATCTGAATTCAAAGAGCCGCCTGAAGCGGCTCTTTTTATATCTCAGCTACACTTATAACAATTTCGTCCACCGGTTATGAGTAACGCTGATTATGATTCTGCATGGCGCATCTATCTCTCCGTTCGTCAGAAAAATCATGCTGGCCTTATCCTATAAAGGGCTGAGCTATGAGTTACAGCCACTCAACCCCTACCTTGAAAAAGAGCTGGCACATAAACGCCATCCGATGGGCAAAGTTCCCGTGCTGGAGCATGACAGCCTGACCATTATTGACTCTACGGTGATTGCGCATTATCTGGACGATCTCTACCCCGTCCCGCCACTTTACCCGGGAGATGCCGGGGAACGGGCCAAAGTCAGATGGCTGGAAGAGTATGCGGATACACGTCTGAGTGCACTTCTGGCCGGCGTCCTGTTTTATCAGCGGATACTCCGGGGCCAGATTCTGAAAAAAGAAATCGATCAGGAAGCAATCGATGACTGTCTGCAGTATCACTTGCCGCCTGTGCTCAGATATCTGGAAGAACAAATACCGGACACGGGGTACATCTCCATACATTTCTCGATGGCAGAAATCTCACTCTGGAGTATTTTTCGAAGCGGCTGGATGGCCGGGTTAAGGCTGAACCATCATTACCCGAAACTGGAAGCTTATCTGGCGGGGATTGAGCAGGAACCCTGGATCGCGAACCTCATCACGGAAGAAGACCATGAACTCAGCGGGTTTTACTGTGCCCCTGTCTCATTCACTATTGCAGAATCCTGATTCTGTCAGTTAAAACAGGGGCTGAAAAAGCTTAACTTTCGTTGAGCGGGAAGCGGGCAATATCGGCGACAGGTGTTTCGGAATCTTCAACCGCAAACTCACGTTTCAGTTCGGCTTTGGACTTGAAGCGGATTTCCCCGCCGGCAGCAACTGTCATATGTTCAGCATCCGCATTGTGGCGTGACTGATATAACATGACCGCCTGCATGGTTGATTCTTTCTGTGCCTCCGTCAACGGGGTGCCATCCGCCCATTTTCCGGTTTCAACCGCAGCCAGCAGTCGCTGATATACCTCAGGCGTCATTGCCGCCAGGATCTGTTGAACATCCATTACCTTACTCCTCTTTTCGCCCGGTTTCGGGCAACTCCGCAATGGTAGGGCTACGATAATGACCTGAGCCGGTCAGTCAAGTGACCACGATATTTTAGTTTTCTTTTGTTTTCGTGATCACACTGCAGCCAAGTCACATTTTTCTTCCTGTTTGACCCGTTTCTGCCGTCTTTTATTAGGGTATTCTTGAATGTAGTGATCCAACTGATGAGCAACGCACCACACATGACCACCTCAGGCCCAAAAGCTCGCAACCTATTGTTTTTATTATCAGCTATTTTGATGTTATCCGCCTGTCAGGATGAATTTAAAACGACGGATAGCCTCTGCGCTGCTTATCCCCAGCTTTGCGAAGGCCTGAATAATAATGATGGCCAGTGCCGTATTCAGCGAACGGATCTGATCTGGCAACGCTACAAACAAATGAAGACACCGACAGATATCGAGAAATTTCATACGCTTCAGTATACCCGTACCTATCAGGGATGTCTGGAGTATGCGGCTGAAATTGAACCGACCCGCTACAAAGAACGAAAATCAAACCGGGCAACCGCGCTGGTCAACAGCTATGAAATCGTCGAACAACTGACCGAAGAACTTGCTGGCTCTCAGGAACCCGAAATCATTTATGATCGCTGGAGCCGGGGCATTCATGAAGCCAAAGCAGAGTTTTTGAAACTGGAAGGATCCGGAAAACTGCAGACGCCGGATTTACAACTGGCACTGGCCTCTTTTTATACCGATATAGATAAAGACAAAACCCGAAAAATTCTGCTCAGGGCATTAGAGCTTTATCACGGTAAAAACCAGATCAAACCAGATATTATTCTCACACTGGCGACACAAGCTCATCAGCGCGGGGATAAGGCTGAAGCCTATTTGTGGTCACGGGTTGGCAGCCTGATGGGCCTTCCCGTTGCAAAAGCGGAGACTCTCGCACGCCTTTACCCGATGCCTCCGGAAGATAAAATTCATCTTGACCTGCAGGCTGACAATATCATTCAGAGTCTGAGTACTGGTCACTTCAACAGTATCACTGTCGAGAGAAACCTGAACGCACTCCCCAGCCTTCAGGCAGCCTCAACTTCAGGCTGAACCCATTTATCACAGGGGAGTGTAAGTGCTATTCCTGCTCGCAAAATTCCAGCGAGACCGAATTAACACAGTAACGCTCCCCGGTGGTTACCGGCCCGTCATCAAATACATGACCCAAATGACTATCGCATGCAACGCAGCGAATTTCAGTTCGCTTCATCCCATGACTGGTGTCATTTAAATAACGGATTACACTGGAATTAACCGGCGCATCGAAACTCGGCCACCCGCAACCAGAATCATATTTTTGTTCAGAATGAAATAATGCAACACTGCAACAAATGCAGTGATATATCCCTGTTTTTTTATTATGCAATAACGTGCCTGAGAATGGTGCTTCTGTGCCGCCTTCACGGCAGACATAATATTGCTCGTCGGATAATCTATCCTTCCAGTAAGCTTCTGATTTAAAAGTCATTCACTATCCTGCTAACACAATTCCCCAAACCCGTCTCACTTTAAATTTGCCAATTTTCGCAACCATGGCACATACTTTTGCTCGAAAGGTTTTTACACCAAAACATTGCATTTAAGCATATCCATCTATATTTCGGGTACTAAATTAAAACTGAGCAACATTACTGATTACTTTGCCAGCACTTTCACAGGCTATTTTCAGCCTTCGTCCCGGATTGTAATAAAAATCCGAAAGTTTTTTGATTAAAGACAATTTGAGGTCTGTTTTTGCTTGCAGACCCGCGTGAGATTATGTAATTTTACTACCAGTTATCTTTCATTAGAAATTAAGTTGTGGAGCAACATAATGACTATCAAAGTAGGTATTAACGGTTTTGGCCGTATCGGTCGTTTCGTTTTTCGTGCTTCTGTAGAGCGTGATGACATCGAAGTTGTTGGTATCAACGACCTGATCGATGTTGAATACATGGCATACATGCTGAAGTACGATTCAACTCACGGCCGTTTCAAAGGCACAGTTGAAGTAAAAGACGGCAACCTGATCGTCAACGGCAAGACTGTACGTGTTACCGCTGAACGCGATCCAGCGAACCTGCAGTGGGATGCCATCGGTGTTGATGTTGTTGCAGAAGCAACAGGTATCTTCCTGACTGACGAGACTGCACGTAAACACATCGAAGCTGGTGCGAAGAAAGTTGTTCTGACTGGTCCTTCTAAAGACGAAACGCCAATGTTCGTTATGGGTGTGAACCACGAAAATTACGCAGGTCAGGACATCGTTTCTAACGCGTCTTGTACGACTAACTGTCTGGCACCTATCGCGAAAGTTCTGAACGACAAGTGGGGCATCAAAGATGGTCTTATGACGACTGTTCACGCAACGACTGCAACTCAGAAAACTGTTGACGGTCCTTCTGCGAAAGACTGGCGTGGTGGCCGTGGTGCTTCTCAGAACATCATCCCATCTTCAACCGGTGCTGCAAAAGCTGTAGGTAAAGTAATTCCTGAGCTGAACGGCAAACTGACTGGTATGGCATTCCGCGTTCCAACTGCAGACGTATCTGTTGTTGACCTGACTGTAAACCTGGAAAAACCTGCAACTTACGAAGAAATCAAAGCTGAAATGAAGCGCGCTTCTGAAGCTGAGATGTCTGGCGTACTGGGTTACACTGAAGATGCAGTTGTTTCTCAGGACTTCATCGGTGAAGTACGTACTTCTGTATTCGATGCTGACGCAGGTATCGCACTGACTGATACTTTCGTGAAAATCGTTTCTTGGTACGACAACGAGATCGGTTACTCAAACAAAGTACTGGATCTGGTAGCTCACATCTCTAAGTAATCCTTAGACGATGATTCAAAAGGCGGCTGTTGGCCGCCTTTTTGCTATCTGACGCCCAGAACGCGCAGACAGATAGCTGAGTTCAGCACATTTCTTGGCTTTATGAAGGAAACACGATGAACTTACGTCAACTCCCAACAACAAAAGTGCTTTCAGAACACATCAGTCTGTGCCGGCTGGACGGCATCGACGTAGTTCGGATCCTCCACCCGCAATGTCAGGCTGCAATTTCACTGTTCGGTGGCCATCTGCTGAGCTTCCGTCCCAAAGGGCATGAAGATGTCATCTGGATGAGCGAAGCGGCCGATTTCTCTGGTCACTCAGCAATTCGTGGTGGTATTCCGGTCTGCTGGCCCTGGTTTGGTAAAGTGGCCAGTCCTTCCCATGGTTTTGCAAGAACCAGCCTGTGGCAACTGGAAAGCTTCAATGATCATAAACAAGGCGTGACAGTTACCCTGACGCTGCATGACTCGCCGAAAACACACGCTATCTGGCCCTTCCGCTTTCTCAGCCGGCTTCATTTTGACTTGGGCGAAAGACTCAAAGTTCAGATCACCAGTACCAATACAGATTACCGTCCATGGACGATGTCCGGTGCACTTCATACTTATCTGAATGTCGGGGATATCACCCAGGCTAAACTGACCGGTTTGGGGAATGAGTACACCGATAGCCTGGCTGGGAATCAGCGTTTTCCGTCAAATGGAACACTTATGATTGATGATGCCGTGGACCGCCTCTATCCTGAATCGGAACCATCCATAATGGTTGAAGATCCCCCCCACTACCGTCGGCTGACCGTCAAAAACAGCGGACATAACAGTGCGGTCGTGTGGAATCCGTGGCAAGAGGCCTCAGCAGGCATGGCTGACATGACACAGGATGGCTACATCACCATGCTTTGTGTGGAATCCGCATTGGCCGATCAGGGGATCACTCTCGCCCCGGGCCAGTCGCACAACATCACGACAGAAATCAGTGCGGATTAAGAATACAGACTCAATTTCAGGGTTGAACCAGTTTAATGCTGGCCTGTTTTTCAGGCCAGCATTGTCGTGCTTGCTTCAATCAGCACCCATCCATTGCCATCCGGATCAGAGAAGGTTGCAAACCGTCCACCGATCAAAGTAACAATCTCTGACAAGCTGACCCCGCGGTTCGTCAATTCATCATAGGTCGAGGTGATATCATCGGTATGAACCACCAACCCCTGAACCGAGCCGGCCCGCATTCCCCCGAAAGGCATTACCAGGCTAATCGTCGTCTCTGCGCCTTTAGGTGCCAGCTGAATCCAGCGCTTATGGCTGTCTCCCTGATGATCCCTGATCAATTCAAATCCCAGTGCATCACGATAAAACTGAAGCGCCTGGCTCTGATCCGAGACCGGAATTGACACCGTATCAACCCGTGAAATTGGCATGAACAACCCTCCCCTCAAGCTACACATTTCTAGCTTATGTCAGAGTTGTTGATTCAGCTCAAAAAATAAGCAATCGGTTCTCTCTTGTCATACACCCCACCCTGCAGGCACACATCCAAACAAACTTTAGAACTAAAAAACCATCTTCCACTGAGATCCCTTGAGTGCTCCCCACTTTACGCCACAGCGACATACCGAAACCAGATATAGTGCCGCCGAAGAACCGTTCCTCGCTGTAACACTCTTTTTGATAACTAAATCACCTCTGAACCGATTTCACACTTACTGAGCTGATGCATTTTTGAACAAGATAGCTTGCAGTTCCCGAGGGATAGGAGGATAGTAACTTTAACAGCTGGTTGTTTTTTCGCCTGTCTGTGAATTCCGAATCCGCGAAATTTATAGCAAAACCAATCACTCACTGAAGCAAATTAATTAGTTAGGTCTAGTCTTAGTTAAGAGGGATGTGAAAGATAGTTGATTTCGTCCTTTCTAAATGATTGAAGAACGATTCAGGGGGCATACCATGAGTATTTTTGACCACTATCGTCATCGCTATGAAGAAGCCAAGGATGAAGAGCTTTCATTGCAAGAATTCCTTGAGATTTGTCGTAACGATCGCAGTGCTTACGTGAACGCCGCAGAGCGTCTTCTGATGGCTATTGGTGAACCGGAAATGGTCGATACGGCCAAAGATCCACGGCTGAGCCGTATCTTTTCTAACCGGGTCATCTCGCGCTATAAAACGTTCGAAGACTTCTACGGTATGGAAGACTCAATAGAACAAATCGTCTCTTACCTGAAACATGCTGCTCAGGGGCTGGAAGAGCGCAAACAGATTCTGTATCTGCTGGGCCCGGTCGGTGGTGGTAAATCTTCACTGGCTGAAAAATTGAAAAGTCTGATGCAGAAAGTACCTATTTATGTACTGACTGCCAACGGCGAACACAGCCCGGTCAATGATCATCCGTTCTGCCTGTTTGATCCGCAGGAAGACGGAGACATCCTGAACAAAGAATACGGTATCCCGCAACGGTACCTGAACACAATCATGTCACCCTGGGCAGCCAAACGGCTGAAAGAGTTCGGTGGTGATATCACTAAATTCAAGGTTGTCAAAGTTCGTCCGTCGATTCTGCATCAGGTGGGTATTGCCAAAACAGAACCAGGGGATGAAAACAACCAGGACATTTCATCTCTGGTCGGTAAAGTGGATATCCGTCAGCTGGAGCATTTCGCCCAGGATGACCCGGATGCCTACAGCTACTCAGGTGCGCTGTGTAAAGCGAATCAGGGCATGATGGAATTCGTTGAGATGTTCAAAGCACCGCTGAAAGTGCTGCACCCGCTGCTGACTGCAACTCAGGAAGGGAACTATAACGGTACCGAAGGCCTGTCTGCCCTGCCTTTTGACGGTATTATTCTGGCTCACTCCAACGAATCAGAATGGCAGACCTTCCGAAATAACAAAAACAACGAGGCGTTTCTGGACCGTGTGTTCATCGTGAAAGTGCCTTATTGTCTGCGTGTGTCGGAAGAAATTAAGATCTACGAAAAACTGCTCACAAACAGTGAACTGGCTAACTCACCCTGTTCACCAAGCACCCTTGATATTCTGGCCCGCTTCTCTGTGCTGTCGCGCCTGAAAGAGCCGGAAAACTCCAGTACGTACTCGAAAATGCGAGTGTATGACGGTGAGACCCTGAAAGACACCGACCCGAAAGCCAAATCTTACCAGGAGTATCGTGATTACGCGGGGGTGGATGAAGGCATGTCAGGTCTGTCGACCCGTTTTGCTTTCAAAATCCTGTCACGGGTATTCAACTTTGATCACTCCGAAGTGGCTGCGAACCCGGTTCACCTCTTCTATGTGCTTGAACAGCAGATTGAACGAGAGCAGTTCCCGCAAGAACTATCGGAAAAATACCTGGAACACCTGAAAGGCTATCTGATCCCTAAATATGTCGAGTTTATCGGCAAAGAGATTCAGACCGCTTATCTGGAGTCTTATTCTGAGTACGGCCAGAACATCTTTGACCGTTATGTCAGTTATGCCGACTTCTGGATTCAGGATCAGGAATACCGAGATCCGGAAACCGGTCAGCTGTTTGACCGTGCTGCACTGAATAACGAACTTGAGAAAATCGAGAAGCCTGCCGGTATCAGTAACCCGAAAGACTTCCGGAACGAGATCGTCAACTTTGTGTTGCGTGCCCGGGCGAGCAATGCTGGTAAAAACCCGAACTGGACCAGTTACGAGAAACTGCGCACCGTCATCGAGAAGAAAATGTTCTCGAATACGGAAGAACTGCTGCCTGTTATCTCGTTCAATGCCAAAACATCCACAGATGAGCAGAAGAAACACGACGACTTCGTCGCTCGCATGATGGAAAAAGGCTATACCCGCAAACAAGTACGCTTGCTGTCCGAATGGTACCTGCGCGTACGTAAGTCATCGTAAAAGATGGATGATGATTAAGGGGGAGAGCTTATGGCGCATTTTATCGACCGCAGGCTCAACGGGAAAAACAAGAGCACAGTAAACCGGCAGCGTTTTTTACGTCGCCACAAACAGCAGATCAAAGACTCAATTGCTGACGCGGTAAATAAACGCTCCATCACTGACGTGGAAAGCGGAGAAAGTATCAGTATCCCTTCCCGCGACATCCGTGAACCCGCGTTCCATCAGGGACGCGGCGGGCAACGGGAAATTGTTCACCCTGGTAATGATCAGTTCAGCCCTGGTGACCGCATTGAGCGGCCCCAGGGAGGAGCAGGTTCAGGGGGTGCCGGTGATGGTCAGGCCAGCCCCGACGGTGAAGGCCAGGACGATTTTGTGTTTCAGATTTCGAAAGATGAATATCTGGATCTGTTGTTTGAAGATCTGGAACTGCCGAATCTGAAAAAGAATCAGTTCAACAAAATTGTTGAGTGGAAAACCTTCCGCTCCGGCTTTAAATCGACCGGGGTTCCGGCAAATATTGCCATCGTGAAGTCTCTGCAAAACTCGCTGGCGCGACGCACCGCAATGACAGCGGCGAAACGTCGTCAGCTTCGTGAGCTGGAGCAGGAACTGGAACGACTGCAAAGTACAGAACCGGCACAACCTTTTGATGAACAACGGGTGAAGGAGGAGATTCAGACGCTGCGGGAACGTATCAGCCGTGTGCCTTTCATTGATACCTTTGACCTGCGATATAAAAACTATGAACGTCGTCCGATGCCCAGCAGTCAGGCGGTCATGTTTTGTCTGATGGATGTCTCGGGTTCAATGGATCAGGCCACAAAAGACATGGCAAAGCGGTTTTATATTCTGCTTTACCTGTTCCTGACCCGAACCTACAAAAATGTGGAAGTCGTTTTTATCCGGCACCATACGCAGGCAAAAGAAGTCGATGAACACGAGTTCTTTTATTCACAGGAAACCGGGGGCACCATTGTATCCAGTGCACTGCGGCTGATGGATGAAATCGTGAAGAAACGCTACTCGCCTTCAGAGTGGAACATCTATGCCGCACAGGCATCTGACGGTGATAACTGGGCGGATGACTCTCCGGGATGTCGTGAGTTGCTCGACAAGCATATTCTGCCTGTCACACGCTATTACTCCTACATTGAGATCACCCGTCGCGCGCATCAGACTTTATGGCGTGAATATGAATCTCTGCTGGGCAACCACGAAAACTTTGCCATGCAGAACATTCGCAGCGTGGAAGATATCTTCCCGGTATTCAGAGAACTGTTTAAGAAACAAGTCCATTAAACTGACCGGGCGACATCAAACCTCGCCCGGCAGTATGCAGCACGGAAAGGACTGCGCTCATTGGCCAAAGTGCATCAGGGGAGTGGGTTATGGTAACAGACACCAAGCGAAAGACACTCAGTGATGGTCCGGACTGGACATTTGATCTGCTTGACGAGTACCACACAGAGATCAAGCGGGTGGCCAGCCATTATCGGTTAGATACCTACCCAAACCAGATTGAGATCATTACAGCCGAACAGATGATGGATGCATATTCCAGTATTGGGATGCCCATTAATTACCATCACTGGTCATTCGGTAAACGTTTCATTGAAACTGAACGCGGCTACAAACATGGTCAGATGGGTCTGGCGTACGAGATTGTGATCAACTCTGATCCCTGTATCGCCTATCTGATGGAAGAAAATACCATTACCATGCAAGCGTTGGTGATGGCCCATGCCAGCTATGGTCATAATTCCTTTTTTAAGGGCAACTACCTGTTCAAAACCTGGACTGACGCCAGTTCAATCATCGATTACCTGCTCTTTGCCCGTAAATACATAACGGATTGTGAAGAGAAGTATGGCGATGTAGAAGTGGAAAAACTACTCGACTCTTGTCATGCGCTCATGAATTACGGTGTCGATCGGTACAAACGTCCTCAGAAAATTTCACTGGTTGAAGAAAAGGCCCGTCAAAAAGCCCGGGAAGATTACCTGCAAACCCAGGTCAATGCTTTGTGGCGAACCATTCCAACGCATGAAGAAAAAGACACTGGATTTGAAGAGGCTCGTTTCCCGGCCGAACCACAGGAAAACATCCTGTATTTCATCGAGAAACATGCGCCGCTTCTGGAGCCGTGGCAACGTGAAATTGTTCGGATTGTGCGTAAAATCAGTCAGTATTTCTATCCGCAGAAACAAACCCAGGTGATGAATGAAGGCTGGGCGACTTTCTGGCATTACACGATTCTGAATCATCTTTACGATGAAGGCCTGGTCACAGACCGATTTATCATTGAATTTTTGCACAGCCATACCAACGTGGTCGCGCAGCCAACTTATAACAGCCCCTACTACAGTGGCATCAATCCTTATGCGTTAGGATTTGCTATGTTCCAGGATATTCGCCGGATCTGTGAAAATCCAACGGAAGAAGACAAATACTGGTTCCCCGATTTTGCTGGTAAAAACTGGCTGGATACCGTGCATTTCGCGATGGAAAACTTCAAGGATGAAAGCTTCATCAGCCAGTTCCTGTCCCCAAAACTCATCCGGGACTTCAAGTTCTTTGCTGTAGAAGATGATGACAGAAATAACTATGTGGAAGTGAATGCAATCCATAACGAAGAAGGCTACCGGGCCATTCGTGAGAAATTGTCTTCACAGTACAATCTGAGTAACAACGAACCCAACATCCAGGTGTGGAATGTGGCACTGCGCGGAGACCGTTCACTGACGCTGCGTTATGTGCCTCATAACCGTATTCCACTGGCTGACAGCTACAGTGAAGTACTGAAACACATGCACCGTTTGTGGGGTTTTGATGTCATCCTGGAAGAAGAACTGAGTGACGGTAGAAGTCATATTCTGGCAACCTGCCCAAGCCGGGGCAGCAGTTATACAACTGAACTTTAACGGCGGAATCATCTTCGTAAAAAAAAGAGAGGCATATTGCCTCTCTTTTCATATCTCTATTTTTCACATTTAACTGAGCTCTGTCAGTTTTCTGTAAAATCTTCACTGCACAGTCATTACTGCTCTTCTTCGTGCAGAAAACGAGCAATTTCGACGCGGTTGCTGTACCAAATGGCACCACTGTCGCGACCATATTTACGGATACGATCAGCCACCAGCTCAGGCTGATGGTTATCACAGATAGACTTCAGATCACGATAGTAACTCAGCGCCAGCTCGCAGGCTTCACGGCTCATAAAATAGTAACCACCCACTCGGGTATAAATTTTACGTAAGCCGTTAATGGTCAGCACATACAGAATGTTTCCTGAATGGGTCGCCATTCCCTGGAACATGCGGTAATCAAAATAGTTGAACGCACGTGCACGACAAATCTGCTCGCACAGTTCAGGCTGTTCTTTACCATACTTATCAACGATTTTCCTGACTTCGCTCAGCAACTCAGGTTTTGCATCACAGTCTTCCACAAAAGCCTCGAAGCTGTCTGCTGCCATGAGTTTTTCACAGGAATGAATCACATAATCCAGAAGCTGACTGACTTTTTCGCTGTTCGATTTCACAGCATAACGCATATAAACGGTGCTGATATCGGTGCGAGCGGCCAAAAGATCTTCAAGAACACGCTGAACGTCCTGTCCATCAAGGGTAATCAGAGTGTCCAGAATACTCAGTCCGGACGTATCCATATAATTGTTCACACGGGTTGGTTTGCCATGCTGTATCGTTAACCACCCGTCTCGAGCCAAGCGCTGCAGCACTTCGCGTAAAGTTGTTCGCGTAACACCAATCAGTTCTGATAATTCACGCTCAGCAGGCAAAATTGACCCCTGCGGAAAATGATTGTTCCAGATGCTCTCAATGATGTATTTCTCAGCAAATGTTGCTGGGCTATCCGCCTTTATAACCATCAGTTAGTTTTCCAAACTTGCTTCTTGCTATCTTTTATGAACTCATCATACCACTAGTTTTGGCCGAGTAGAAACGTTGCCACCGGGAGTTTTGAAGTAGGTTAACAAAGGCGCAAAATCCTGCTTTCAGACACTCGCCCCAACTTATTGTTCTGACGAATATATTTCTAAATATTTCTGCTACAATCTGCCTTTGGTAGTTTATTGCCTATGAAACTGCCATAAATTTATGTTACGAAACATTAACACTTTAACAATCGATTCATACAATCAGTTAAAATTACGGCCAATAACACAAGGGCAGCCTACCAAATAAGCATGCCCGACATGGAAGCGGCCTGCTATCAAACTCTGCCATGGTCAGCCAAGCAACACATGTTGCTCTGGCGGAACACTGTTTTTGTTTGGTTGCATCAATAAATAACACGAGATTAACAACATGGCTATCACGCTAGGGAACGCGCTTATTAAAAACTTTCTGGGTAAAGCGCCCAACTGGTATAAACTCACTATCATTGCCTTCCTGGTGATCAATCCTATCGTCTTTTTCCTGATTGACCCATTTGTCGCTGGCTGGTTACTGGTGGTTGAGTTCATCTTCACACTGGCAATGGCATTGAAATGCTATCCCTTGCAGCCCGGTGGTCTACTGGCCATTGAGGCAGTCGCAATTGGGATGACAACGCCAGAACTGGTCAAACACGAGTTGGTTGCCAACATTGAAGTATTACTGCTCCTGATTTTCATGGTGGCCGGTATTTACTTCATGAAGCAACTGCTGCTGTTCATCTTCACAAAGATATTGATCGGCATCCGATCCAAAATTCTGCTCTCACTGGCTTTCTGCATCATGGCCGCCTTTCTGTCAGCCTTCCTGGATGCGCTGACGGTAATTGCAGTCGTGATTAGTGTCACCACTGGTTTCTACAGCATCTATCACAAAGTTGCTTCCGGTCAGGAGCCACACGCAGCGCATGACCACACTTCCGATCACAACATCCACGAATTAAGCCGTGATGATCTGGAAAACTACCGTGCGTTCCTGCGCAGCCTGCTGATGCATGCCGGTGTCGGTACTGCACTGGGTGGTGTGATGACTATGGTCGGTGAGCCGCAAAACCTGATTATTGCCAATCAGGCTGGCTGGCAATTCGGTGACTTCTTCCTGCGAATGGCACCTGTGACGATCCCTGTGTTCATCTGCGGTATGCTGACCTGTGTGCTGGTCGAGAAATTTGGCCTGTGTGGTTACGGCGCCAAACTGCCGGAAAACGTTCGTAAAATTCTGATCGATTTCGATAATGAAGAGCGGAAAAACCGAACCAATCTGGATGTAGCAAAACTCTGGGTACAGGTCATCATTGCTGTCTGGCTGATTGTAGCTCTTGCAATGCACCTGGCGGCAGTGGGACTGATTGGTCTGACCGTCATTATTCTGGCAACGGCATTCACCGGTATCATTGAAGAACATTCACTGGGGAAAGCATTTGAAGAAGCGCTTCCGTTCACAGCATTGCTGGCAGTGTTCTTCTCTGTTGTCGCCGTGATCATCGAACAGAAATTGTTCAGCCCGATCATTACCGCCGTACTGGAAATGGACGGAAACGCGCAGATGGGCATGTTCTACATTGCCAATGGCTTGCTGTCGATGGTATCGGATAACGTCTTCGTCGGAACGGTTTACATCAACGAAGTGAAGTCCGCCTTAATGTCCGGCATGATCGACCGCGATCGTTTCGATATGCTGGCGGTTGCGATTAATACCGGGACAAACCTGCCATCGGTTGCCACACCAAACGGTCAGGCGGCCTTCCTGTTCGCACTGACTTCGGCGCTGGCACCGCTCATCCGCCTGTCTTATGGCCAGATGGTTTATATGGCTTTGCCGTATACACTGGTCCTGTCGCTGATTGGTCTGGCGGGTATTGAACTGACACTGGTTCCGGCCACTGAATGGATGTATCAGCAAGGCTGGCTTACCGCAGCCAGTGGTGTGATTCAACAATTGGCACCTGTTGCTGGACACTAAAGGGAATTTCTGTTTCTCTACGTTGTCATAGCTGAAGCAACACGCTGAGATGTAAGGGGTTGTAGTGCTTTCGCAAATGCGAAGTATTGACAGCCCCTTTGTTTGATTTGACCGAGAGAATTTCATGCAGATGTTAAAAACCTTCAGCCAACATCGCCTATCGTGGCTATTGTTGCTGCTTTTTGTCGTCTTCTTTGAAGGCTGCGCACTGTTCTTCCAGCACGTTATGAATCTGGCACCCTGCGTCATGTGTATCTACGAACGCATTGCCATGTTTGGCATCGGTATCGCGGCGCTCATCGGACTGATCGCGCCAGAAAAACCGGTATTTCGCTGGGCTGGACTTGCCATGTGGGGCTTCAGTGCCTGGCGCGGGTTATCGCTGGCGCAGGAACATGTTGGCTATCAGTTCAATCCCTCACCTTTCGCCACCTGTGATCTCTTTGTCAAGCTTCCTGACTGGGCTCCCCTCAACCAGTGGGCTCCATGGCTGTTTGAGGCCTATGGCGATTGCAGCAAAGTGGTCTGGCAATTCTTGGGACAGTCGATGCCGCAGTGGCTGGTCATCATTTTTGCTGCCAATCTGGTTGCCTGGGCCGTGATTGTGATTTCACAATTCGTGAAAAGTAAATAAGCCCGTCAGACCTGTCTCCTCACTGACTTCAGAAAAACAAAGGAGGCATTCAGCCTCCTTGTTCAAGTTCACGAGTTTTTCCCGCAACATTGCTTAAATTTTTTCCCACTGCCACAAGGACAGGGATCATTTCGACCAACCCCTTTGTATGGATTCACAGACTGAGCTGCGCTACCGCCCTGCTGTAATTCATCCGCAGCCATCACCACTTCAGTGATCATCAGCGGCAAGCTTGCATACAGCGTCTGGGGCTCCGGCATACTGTCCACTCCTGCATCTGCCATTTGTGCCAGCGTATCGGCCTCATCCATCATCAGCATGCAGGTCGTCAGTAAAGCTGACAGCATTCTTGCCGTACCGTCAGAGAGAGGTTTATCTGCCCAATTGTCTTCAACATATGGCCAGACAGACAAAAATCCTTCCGCAAAATGCCCCATGGCTTCCGACACACCGTCAGCTTTCTGCCACTGAAGAGCTTCAGGCAACACATACTCACCGGCTTTGATCATCAGATATTGATTTTCAAAATGCGCCAGAATCGCGGCTCTGTCCGGCTGACTGATCTCAGTGGATTCCTCTTCCGGTAAACCGCCGTGAATCAGAACCGGCAACCAGGAATCCGGCTCCATTGCCGCAGGATTTGCATTCGCAGCTAACAGTGCGCCTTCAATAAAGGCTGGCGGCATACCGTCCCAGTCTTTGGAAAGGGTGATCAATGTGGTCATGGTCTTTTCCTGTCTTGTATTTATCGCGGCGAGTATAACGCATCCCAAAAATGCCGCAAATATGACGATTTATTGTTGAATTTTCAGCCAAAGCAACGTCAAAATGGACTCAATAACCAACCATGAGATAACCACATGCAACGACAGATCAGCGCAATCATCGCCGGGGCAACTGGACTGGTCGGCAACGAACTGCTGCATATCCTGCTCGGCAGCGATACCTTCGAAAGCGTCTACGCCTTAACACGGTCCGCTTTGCCTTATCGCAGCAAGCATCTGGTACAGATTGTTCATCCGGAGCTCAGAATTACTGAGTGGGAAGAAACCGATCCTGTTCCGGAACTGGGTTTTATCTGCCTGGGCACAACAAAGAAAAATGCCGGAGGAAAAGCCGGGCTGAAAGCGGTCGATGTGGAACTGGTCAAGTCAGTCGCACGCAGCATGCATCAATTGGGCGTGAAGCACTTGGTTGTCATCTCCAGTCTTGGTGCCAGCCTGTACTCCCCTTCATTTTATCTACGCTGTAAAGCTGAGATGGAACAAGCACTCAGTGATATGGGTTTCGCACACTGTATCTTTGTCCGACCCGGACCACTTACTGGCGAACGAGAACACCCCCGTCAGGATGAAATTCTGACCCAGAAAATACTGGAACTGTTTCAGCCCGTGCTCATCGGCCCGCTTTCACATCTCCGCCCCATCCCCGCGGAGGACGTGGCACGTGCTATGTTCAATGCCGGCCTGCAGTCACTGGATACAACAACTGCTGCTACACAAATCATCAAAAGCAACGAGCTCAGACATCCGCCGTTTCACGGAGAACAGCCCCAAGCCTGAGACATCCCGGACATCGCAGGTGACAATCGCCCTGTTCCGCACTACAATCTCGCCTCCCTGAATTGACCTGCTGTGCCCTGAAGCGATGAGACTGATACTTGGCCCGATGGAAGGTGTCCTTGACCACCTGATGCGGGAAATGCTGACCGATATCAATGACTACGATCTGTGTGTCACCGAATTTATTCGGGTGATCGACCAGCGTTTACCCAAAAGCGTGTTCTATCGCCTCTGCCCGGAATTACGGCAGGGGGGGAGAACCAAATCGGGCACCCCCGTACGAGTTCAGTTACTCGGGCAGGATCCAGACTGGATGGCTGAAAACGCCCACCTTGCCGCCTCACTGGGCTCACCGGGCATTGATATTAATTTTGGCTGCCCGGCCAAATCTGTGAATAAAAGTCGCGGCGGCGCGGTTCTGCTGCAAGAGCCTGACCTCATGTACCGCATTGTAAAAGCTGTCCGGGATGCGGTTGATCCCCGGCTGCCTGTCACCGCGAAGGTGCGTCTCGGCTGGGATGATCCTGCTCATTGCTTTGACATTGTTGATGCCGTTGCGCAAGCCAAAGCGGATGAAGTGACGATCCACGCCCGCACGAAGGCTGACGGATACAAAGCTGAAGCGATTAAGTGGGACTATATCCGCCAGGTGAAAGCAAAGGCTGCCATCTCAGTGGTTGCCAATGGCGAAGTCTGGAACCACGAAGACAGCAACGCTTGCATGGCCACAACACAAGCCGATGCACTGATGGTCTGCCGCGGAGCACTGAACCTGCCGAACCTTGGCAATGTGGTGAAATACAACCAGTCACACATGCCATGGCACGAAGTGGTATCTCTGCTGTTGAAGTATTCAGAATACGAAATCAAAGGCGACAAAGGCTTGTATTACCCGAACCGGGTCAAACAATGGTTCGCCTATCTGCGTCACGAATATCCGCAGGCCAAAGAATTGTTTGCCGACGTACGCCGCCATAACAAAGCAGCACCAATCATTGAGGTCTTGCGCTCAGCACAGCTTGCGCTGTCGGCGTAATCAAACTGACCCAAAAAGTTCACCGGGAAGACTTAGGCTGTTTAAACCAACCTTGTGAAAGAAACCGGTGAAACCATGAAAGTGCTGTTTCTCTGTCGCCATAATGCATGCCGAAGCATCCTTGCCGAAGCGGTCGCCAAACGCTTTTTGCCCTCAGGTTTTGAAGTAGCCAGCGCCGGCAGTGATCCCAGCGGGGAGTTATCCCCCCAAATCAAAACTTATCTGTCTGAGATGGGGCTGAACCCAGTCGACTTCCGAAGTAAATCCTGGGAAGAATTCAGCCGTTTTCATCCGGATCTGGTGATCTCTGTCTGTGACAGCCTGCATGATGAACCTTGCCCAAACTGGCTGGCAGATGGCATTCGGATCAACTGGGACTTACCGAATCCGCTGACTTCCAGTGAAGACCCTGTGGAACAGGAAAAAGCTTGTGAAGAAACCACCAGGCTTCTGAAGCATCATATTGATACCCTGCTGATGCTGCCTCTGGAAGCCATGAGTACCGAAGAAATCAAGCGCAGACTGAGCCAGCAGGCGCTCCGTTAGCCACTGGCTCAACAGATATAAAGAAGAAAGGCGTGATTAACGGTTGGGATGATTCAAAATGTGGTCTTCCCAGTCGATCACATCGATTTCGTACACCACTTTATCCCGCACCGACTGATCGGCAGCGTGCATGGCCTCTTTGGAGCCCGTAATCAGCGGGTGCCATTCCGGCAAAGATTTCCCTTCAGCCAGCAGGCGATAAGCACAAGTGTCCGGCAACCAGCTGAATTCATCAATACGCTCACGCGTCAGTTTGAGGCACTCTTCACCAGATTCAAACCGGTTGGCATAATCTTTACAGGAACAGGTTTGATCATCCAGCAAGCTACAGGCGACATTGGTATAGTAAATCTCATCGGTATCATCATCGATGAGCTTATGCAGACAGCATTTCCCGCAGCCATCACAGAGAGATTCCCACTCCGCGTCTGTCATTGCTGTCAGATCTTTCTCTTGCCAAAATGCTGCCATCGTTCTGTCCTGCTGCTGTTGAACATTCACCTTCTTCGCTGAGTAAGAAGAAAGAAAGGCGGTGTTATAGCCGTCTGCCAGACAAAGTGCAACCCTTGAGTCAGAATTTCAGCCCGGCAACAGGAGTGCAACCGGCAGGCAAAGCTTGATCCCTGCTGTGTTGAATGGTAGTTTGCGCCACCAGCAAAAGGCCGGTTTCACGGCCTACACTCAGCGCATGCTGACACAGAAAGTATAGAAGGTTGTGATGGACTGTCGTTTAGGTTGCGGTGCCTGCTGCATCGCCCCGAGCATTTCATCCCCGATACCGGGGATGCCAAATGGTAAGCCCGCTGGTGTCCGCTGCATTCAGCTCAATGAAAAAAACCTGTGCAAGCTTTTCGGTCAACCGGAGCGCCCGGCTGTCTGCCATCAGTTCAAGCCCTGCCCGGATGTATGCGGAAACACCAATACACAGGCGTTTTCGAACCTGACAGAGCTCGAGCGGCTCTCAGACGTTCACAGTACCTGCTAAAATCCGCAGCGCCGTTTTAGCATGCTCCAGTGCCTGATGGCCGGAGTGCGTCAGGTAACCGCCATCAGGCTGTGTCACCAATCCTTTGTCATACAGCCGCTGTGCTGCCGACACCATGTCAGCACCGGCCTCATGGTGAACTTTGACCCCCTCCATATCACTGTGCATCGGAAATTTCACCAACAGGTTCAATTCATTCACTAAATCTGGTGTTAAAGGCATATCGACCTCACTTCTTGATGACTTCCCCCAAGCATAGCGATAGAAACCGGATCACGCTGGGGTTTAGATCAAACCCGTGGCAATTCTCTGATTTTCAGCAATAAGAAAACCGCCTATCCCTAAAAAAGATAAGCGGTTCATGGTAAGTCACTTGTTAACGCTGACAGTGATTGTTTAAGCCTGAATGCCCACAATCAACCAAGGTGCGTTCGGAGCTGTCAGGTCTCGTTCCAGATGCCAGATATCCGTAATTTCTTCTTCTACACCTTCATGACGGTCCTGATAGCGTCCTGAGAACTTGATACTCAGGTGTGCAGAGGAAGCATCATAATCGGCACGGACCAGCTCAGCATCGACAAACATGACTTCAGTGTGCTGTTCACCTTCGAGTCTGGAACGCTCTGTCTTGAGATCGTCAAACAGCGCCGGACTGACATACTCTCGAATTGTCTCCAGCTCATTATGGTTCCATGCTCCCTGCAGAATGCGGTAATGATCCCGAGCACCGTGCAGAAACCCATTCATGTCAAAGCCCGGAGGCAAGTTGAATGGCACATCACTGTCGGTTGACTGATACTGTGACTGCGCTGCGTTACCGCCAAAGCCGCCCGTTTGCTGGCGGAACTGCCCCTGATCCTGTGGTGAATCACCCGCATAGGCCTGCTGATGTCCCATTGCTGTTGGCTTGGCTTTACGCATCCCTTTCAGGAACTTAAAGATCAGAAATGCAATCAGGCCAAAAATCAGAATATCCATGAACTGGATACCTTCAAATGCACCACCGAAGAATGCAGCTAACAAGCCGCCCGCCAGCAGACCTCCCAACAGACCGCCCATCAGGCCTTTTTTACCTGAAGAAGCCGTCGGGTTCTGCTTGCTGATTGTATCCGTTTGCTGCGGTTGCTGCTTCTGAGCCGGCGCTGTTTGATAACTTTTGCCCAGCGACTTACTGCCGCCGAATTTTTTCGCTTCTGCGTGAGGTGCAGTAAATGATACCGCAACGATTAACGCAAACATGGTAATAAAGCTTTTCATCAATCCTTTACCTTTGCCTTGTGAATGCATGGTTTTACCAGACCTTATGCATCCTAGCCGGGGGGAATGTAAAGTCAATCTGCTTCAGTTGGCCAAATTGTTACCAAATTTGGCAGAAGTAGCCAATTTGCCCCTGTGAATTGTCAACTTATAGTCAATTCCAGAGCTGCATTGCGATCTTCTACGGCTAAGTTAATGAAATAACTTGTTCCGCAGTTCGTTTCACACCTAGTATTAGCAGGGAACTTTTTTGCCCACAGCACAGAAGAGATGAGGCCATGCAAGAAACCACACACCAGAATACGCACAGTAAACTGATAGGCTATCTGCTCTGGATTTTCGGATTTACCGGTGCTCACCGCTTTTACTATGGAAAACCAGTCACGGGAACCATCTGGTTTTTAACCCTGGGTCTGCTGGGGATTGGCTGGCTGATAGACCTGTTCCTGATTCCGGGAATGGACAAAGAAGCCGATCTGAGGTTTCAGGGTGGCGAGCTCGACTATAACATCGCTTGGTTACTGCTCACATTTTTGGGGATTTTTGGTGTACACCGAATGTACATGGGAAAATGGCTTACCGGCATCATTTATCTGCTGACGTGTGGCTTCTTCCTGATCGGTTTACTGATTGATTTCTGGACATTGAATGATCAGGTATCCGTCGAAAACTCCCGGAGAGGCTGACAGCACCGGTTCGCACCTGCCTTGACCGGTACTGAATCTTCCCCCTAGAATATTGAACATTGTTCTAATTCTATACTTATTTTGGAGCCGGTAAGCTCTTTTGAAAGAAGGCGGCATTATGCCCGGCCTGTTGTACGTGCTTTCAAGCACCATGTAGGGAATATCATGGCAAGACGAAACGACCACACGCGGGAAGAACTCATCAGCATGACGCTGGAGCAAGTGAAACAATTTCTCAGTGAACACCCGCATCACGAACTGAGCTTACGTAAAGTTGCAGCCATGATTGGCTATGTGCCCAGTACTCTGGTGAATGTATTCGGTAACTATAATCTACTGCTGCTTCATGCCATTGCACAGACGCTGGACGAGCTCTTTGCTGAAGCAGAAAAAGAAATGCAGCATGCCAGCTCAACCAAAGATGCCCTGCGAAAACTGGCGTACTGTTATCTGAATTTCGCAGCAGCCCATCCTTACCGCTGGCAGCTGATTTTTCAGCACACCATGAATGGCGAAGAACTGCCTGAATGGCAGCATGAACGTATTAATAATATGACCAGCATGCTGGAAGACCTGATCCGCCAGCTGATCCCGACTCAGTCAGAAAAAGCGGTGCTCGAAGCCAGCCGTGTTATATGGGCGGGAGTCCATGGCATTACGCTGTTGACGGTTGACGACAAACTCTTCACCTCGACGCCT
Source organism: Photobacterium sp. R1 (assembly GCF_054600795.1). NCBI lineage: Bacteria > Pseudomonadati > Pseudomonadota > Gammaproteobacteria > Vibrionales > Vibrionaceae > Photobacterium > Photobacterium sp. R1. The sequence goes on along the minus strand of NZ_BAAHZP010000010.1, from coordinate 31,251 downwards.
GTCGATGGGAAAGCACTGATTGATAATCTGTTAGACACCTACCTCAGCGTCTGGCAAGTATAAGGAGGAAATCTGGAACAATGGCCAGTCAGTCACAAGCAGCACTGCTTAGAAAACGCCGCTTTTTACCTTATTTTCTAACTCAGGCGCTGGGCGCGTTCAACGATAATATTTATAAAAATGTTCTGCTGATTCTGATCGCTTTTGCTGCCCCCGGAACACTGCCATTTGAAACCGATCTGATTATCAATCTCGCGGCTGGCATCTTTATTCTGCCTTTCTTTCTGTTCTCAGCAACAGCCGGGGTCCTGTCGGATACCTACGATAAAGCCTTCATCATGAGGAAGGTGAAACTGGCGGAGATCATTATCATGGCCATGGCAGCTGTTGCTTTCATGACCGAAAATTATATGGCTCTGTTACTTTTACTCTTTCTGATGGGGGCCCAATCAGCATTCTTTGGCCCGGCGAAGTATGCCCTGCTGCCTCAGCACCTGAAAAAAGAAGAGCTGGTCTCAGGTAATGCGCTGGTTGAAACCGGCACCTTTCTGGCCATTCTGATGGGCACGCTGCTGGCAGGCATTATCGCCAGTCAGGAGCAAGCCAGACTGATTGCTGCCGTTGCTGTCGTGTGTTTTGCCATCCTGGGTTATCTCAGTTCCCGTTACATACCGGATGCCAAACCCAGCGGTACACCCCCACCATTCCGGTGGCAACCGATCAGGCAAACCCGCCGTACGCTGTCAATTGCCGCTAAAGACAAGGTGGTCCTTCAGTGTGTGCTGGGCATCAGCTGGTTCTGGTTCCTGGGCGCTTCTTACCTGACCCAGTTCCCCAATTTTGCCAGGCTGCATCTCGGAGGCAATGCGGCCTCAGTCTCCGTCCTGCTGACACTGTTTTCAATTGGGATTGCGATTGGCTCGCTGCTCTGTGATCGTCTGTCCGGACACCGCATTGAACCGGGTATCGTGCCTCTGGGCTCGCTGGGCATCACCTTCTTTGGTGCTGACCTGATGTTTGCGACACCGGATATTGCCCCGATGACAGATTCTCTGTGGGCATTTCTGACCCAGCCTGAGTTGCTGCGCGTCTTCTTTTCTCTGACCATGCTGGGAGTCTCCGGCGGTATTTATATCGTCCCGCTGTATGCCATGATGCAGAACCGGGCCAAGCCAAACGAACGGGCACAGGTGATCGCTGCCAATAACATCTGGAATGCGATTTTCATGGTCGCCAGTGCAATTGTTGCCATCATCTTCCTGTCGGTCCTGTCGCTGACCATCCCGCAGTTTTTCCTGTTTTTGGCTGGCATGAATCTTCTGATTCTGGGGTATATCTATCTGCAGGCACCTGATTTTTTCTGGCGGTTTATCGTCTGGATTGTCAGCCATACCATTTACCGGGTCAGTCACCAGCAACTGGAGAATATTCCCAAACAAGGCGGTGCGCTGATCGTGTGCAACCACGTCAGTTATATGGACGCACTTCTGCTGGCCGGTGCCTGTCCCCGTCCAATCCGTTTTATAATGGATGAAGACATCTTCAAAATGCCGCTGATCAAAACTTTCTGCAGCGCCTGTAAAGTGATTCCGATTGCCGCTAAAGACCGCCGCTCAATTCAGCGGGCATTTGAGGAAGTTGAGAACTGTCTGTCTCAGGGTGAGCTGGTCTGCATCTTCCCGGAAGGGAAACTGACCCATGACGGTGAAATCGGCCCATTCATGCGTGGCATTGATCTCATCCTCAAACGCTCTCCGGCGCCTGTACTGCCGATGGCACTAAAGGGGCTGTGGGGAAGCTATTTCAGCCGGGAAGGCGGACGGGCTTTACTGAAGTGGCCAAAGCGTTTCTGGTCCCGGGTCACAATTGTGGCAGGTGAACCTCTAGATGCGCATGAGGCAAACAGTACAACATTACGGGAAACCGTCATCGCCTTACGCGGCGAAGCACGCTGAACCTCTGTAAATACGGAAAGCGCGGAATATCGCGCTTTCCGCTCTCGCCTCCTGAGTTAAACCATACCCAGTTCATTCAACCAAACCAGTTCGCCTTAACAGACATAAAAACTAGAAAAATGCCAATTGTAGAATAATTAACTCTGTCATTTTTCTTATGGGCCAACTTTCACCCTGTCAGCGTTTTATTCTGCTAATTAATTAAATACCCCATCTTCACATAATTTTTTCCTGCAAAGCCTTTATCTGAAGGTGGTATTTAGTGTAATTTGTCGGAATTGCTCACTTTTTGCAGGATGACCACATGCACAACATCGGGATGTCTACCAAGCTCAATAATGTTTGTTATGACATTAGGGGTCCCGTTCTGAAACATGCCAAGCGCATGGAAGAAGAAGGCCACAAAATTCTTAAGCTCAACATTGGCAACCCCGCACCATTCGGTTTCGATGCACCGGATGAGATCCTGGTGGACGTGATCCGTAACCTGCCAACCTCTCAGGGCTACTGCGATTCAAAAGGCATTTATTCTGCCCGTAAGGCCGTTGTGCAGCACTATCAGCGACGCGGATTACTCGATATTGACGTAGAAGATGTCTATATCGGTAACGGTGTTTCTGAACTCATTGTTATGGCGATGCAAGCCCTGCTCGACAACACCGATGAAATCCTGGTCCCGGCACCAGACTATCCGCTCTGGACCGCAGCAATCTCGCTGTCTGGCGGTAACCCGGTGCATTATATTTGTGATGAAGAGTCTGACTGGTATCCGGATCTGGATGACATCCGCAGCAAAATCACACCGAAGACGCGTGGTATTGTGCTGATCAACCCGAACAACCCGACCGGGGCTGTTTATAGCCGGGATTTTCTGCTGGAAGTAATTGAAATTGCCCGTCAGCACAAACTGATTATCTTTGCTGACGAAATCTACGACAAAATTCTGTATGACGGTGCACAGCACACCTCGATTGCACCTCTGGCAGAAGATGTATTCTGCGTCACATTTAATGGCTTGTCCAAATCCTACCGGGTCTGTGGTTTCCGGGCGGGCTGGATGCTGCTGTCCGGTCCCCGTCAGGTTGCCAAACGCTATATCGAAGGTCTGGATATGCTGGCATCCATGCGCCTGTGTGCCAATGTCCCGATGCAGCATGCCGTCCAGACGGCGCTGGGAGGCTACCAAAGTATCAATGAGCTGATCCTGCCGGGCGGCCGCTTGCTGGAGCAGCGGAACAAAGCCTATGACATGATTACGCAGATCCCAGGGGTTTCCTGCGTGAAGCCGAAAGGCGCGCTCTATCTGTTCCCGAAACTGGATCAGAAGAAATTCAACATCGTTGACGATCAGAAAATGGCACTGGATTTTCTACAACAGGAAAAAGTCCTGATCGTGCATGGCACCGGGTTTAACTGGAAGAAACCGGATCACTTTCGTATTGTCACCCTGCCACGGGTGGATGATCTGGAAATGGCCATCGGCCGTCTCGAGCGCTTCCTGCATGGTTACCGCCAGTAATCTCACACTGACAAAACAAAGCCCTGGTCTCCGGGGCTTTGTCATTTCTAGGCAGGCCAAAATCTGATAGGTTTAATAGAAAGCTTATGAATTGGAAGCCCTATGAAAACCAGCCATTTTTTTGCTCATCTGGCCCGAATGAAGCTCATCCAGCGCTGGCCACTGATGCGATCTGTCACCAGCGAGAACGTCTCCGAACACAGCCTCCAGGTTGCTTTTGTCGCTCATGCTCTCGCCCTGATTAAAAACCGGCACTTTGGCGGTGCCCTGAATCCGGAACGAATTGCTTTACTCGCCATGTTCCACGACGCCAGTGAAGTGTTAACCGGCGATATGCCGACCCCGGTCAAATACTTCAATCCGGCGATTGCCGAAGAATATAAAAAGATTGAACTTGCGGCCGAGCAACGGCTGCTCTCGATGCTGCCCGACGAATTTCAGACTGACTATGCCCCGTTGCTGGTCAGTGAGCAGATTAACCAGCAGGATTACCACATCGTTAAACAGGCAGACACTCTGTGCGCCTACCTGAAGTGTCTGGAAGAGCTCAGTGCCGGCAACCATGAATTCACGCAGGCAAAAAATCGCCTGGAAGAAACGCTGGAAGAACGCAAAACCCCGGAAATGGATTATTTTCTGACAACTTTTGCCACCAGCTTTAACCTGACACTGGACGAAATAAACTGATGAGCGAAAAGAGAGAACCTACCGCCAATTTATGGCAGGCAAGAAAAAGTCAGGAACAAAAAGAAAGACGTCAGGACCACCGGACCGCCTACCAGCGAGATCGAGCCAGAATTCTGCATTCCGCCGCTTTTCGCCGGCTCCAGGCCAAAACCCAGGTTCATGGTGCAGGACATCATGATTTTTACCGCACCCGGCTGACCCATTCGCTGGAAGCTTCCCAGATCGGAACGGGAATCGTGGCTCAGCTCAAGATCAAACAACCTGATTTTCGGCCACTGCTGCCTTCAAACAGCCTGATGGAAAGCCTGTGTCTGGCACATGATATCGGCCATCCCCCTTTCGGCCATGGCGGAGAAGTGGCTCTGAACTATATGATGCGGGACCACGGCGGCTTTGAAGGCAATGCGCAAACCTTTCGGATCGTCACACTGCTGGAACCCTACACAGAAAAGTTCGGCATGAACCTGTCGCGCCGGACCCTGCTTGGACTGTTAAAATATCCCGCATTCATCAGTGAGACCCGGGCAACCGAACTGCCCTCTGCCATCCGTCAGTTCCGTCATCTGAGAGCGAAAGACTGGCAACCGGCGAAAGGTATCTACCGGGATGATCACGACACGTTCAGCTGGATCCTTTCTGCCCTCTCCGATACAGACAGGACGTTACTCAGTACGACAATGCGAGGCGAACGACAGGCACCTTCCCAGCACCTGAAGACCCGTTTTAAATCTCTGGACTGTTCCATCATGGAGCTGGCCGATGACATTGCCTATGGCGTGCATGATTTAGAAGATGCCATCGTCATGGGAATTGTGACTCAGAAACAATGGGAGGATGCGGCAGCAAGCCAGTTGGCCCTATGTGAAGACGACTGGCTGACAGAGCGGATTGACTGGCTCAGTCAGCAGTTGTTTGCCGATCATCATCAGCGCAAAGACGCCATCGGCGCACTGGTGAACGCCCTGATCACAGCGATTGAAATCGGACCGACCACATCTGAGAATGAAACCGGTTTTGACGAGCCGCTGCTGAAATGGAATGCCTATCTTTCCGTACCAATGGAAAAAGTTCTGACGGTGCTGAAAGAATTTGTCAGTGAGTATGTAGTTCGCAAGCCAGAGATTCAGCTACTTGAATACAAAGGTCAGCAAATTATCATGGAAACCTTCGAGGCTCTGGCGTCCGATCCGGAACGACTACTGCCCGCCGGGACCCGAGAGCGGTGGCGGGATGCCATCCATCACGGCCAGAATGAGCACCGGATTATCGCTGACTATATTGCCGGAATGACCGACGGCTTTGCTCAGCGTCTTTATGGCAACCTGTTCCATCCGGCCAGCGACTGGAAGCTTGGTCCCACCGTTTAACTTTTCCCGTAATGCCGTTCGTAAACACCGGGCGGCATCTGGCTGATTTGAAAATCAATCATCCGGTCAAACGTGTTGAGCAGCGGCTGAAATTTGTTACTTTCACCTTCAATCTGGCTCAGCGCTTCATAAGCTGCCTCTACCGTCGACAGGCCAGATGCTTTAGGTGATTTTCGGATCCGGTAATTGCCTTCCAAAGCGGCTTCAAGGCGAACACAGGGTAATGCTTGCAGATTGGCGGAGAGCTGCCAGATTTTGTAGGCCTTCTTCCATGTTCCATCCAGCAGGATTAAAGTCGTCCGTTGCTGAGGGCTGCACTCAGCAGCCCATTGCGAAAGGGAAGCAGCGCCCTCCCCCGGATACAGCACAGCCGCATGCCGCGCCGGATCCGACAACAATGTGTTGATTTCATCATGCTTGCTGAAATCCTCGCCCACCCAGAGCCGGGCATTGGGCAATGACAAAGTCAGGATTCGCGCCGTCCCAAGAGGCTGTTTTACTTCAGACGGATGTTGCAATATCCACAGTTCAGTTCTAGCATCAACATTTTCTATCCACTGGCAAATACAGGCTTTTGCAGCTTTGCCACAGCGCTCACAGTAGCGGCTCATTGAGGTGCCCTTGTTGTCACGATCTTTGTTTCTGTCATTGTTAGCTATCAGTCTGCTCACTATCTTTGCCCAGCTTGCACCGGTTCATCCGTTCCTTGAATGGGATCGGCAGGCAATTGCATCCGGACAATGGTGGCGGATCCTAACAGGAAATATTACACATACCAATTGGCCTCACCTCGCGATGAATCTGGCCGGCCTGGCCATTTTGACCCAGCTGTTCCGGTTTCACCTGACCACAGCCAGACTAGTCACAATTTTGTTTGCACTCAGTATCATTGTCGGACTGTCTTTATTTTTCACTGAACTGGATCGTTATGCCGGGCTCTCTGGGATACTCCATGGTCTGTTTATCTGGGGTGCCTGGCAGGATATTCGTCAGCACCGCTCGGGCGGAAAACTCTTACTGGCCGCAGGCTTTGTCAAGGTCGGCTGGGATATTGTCACAGGAGGCTCTGCTGAAACAGCTTCTCTCATTGAGGCTAGCATCGCAGTTGAAGCCCATCTGGCTGGTGCATTGGGCGGGCTGGCGCTGGCCTATACGTTCGATAAAATTCAATCCCACCGCTCTGTAAGCCAGCACTGAAACGTTGCAAGGGGAGCAAATGCCCCCCTTACAAGATAGCAGCGTATATATTCAGATCTTCAGAGCTGAATTCTGTCGCGATTTTTCTCTACAGTCGATGCCCCAATCCCTTTCACTTTGCTCAGGTCATCTGCTGTCGAAAACTCACCATGCTGATCACGATACTCAATAATACTCCGAGCCTTATCAGGTCCGACACCCAGTAATAATTTATCCAGTTCCTCTGCATTGGCAGTATTGATATTCACAACGATTTCAATCCCTTCATGCGTATCCGTGGCATCAGCCGTGCCAGATATCACTAGGCTTGAAGCCAACATCAGTAGCGCAATTGAATTCTTCATTGGTTCTCCTTATCGATTGTTCGGCAAGAAGAATAATGAAATTTACAAGCAGGAAAACGGCACCATTAATTTCTGGTCCCAAAAAACGACGGGCCGCACATGGCGGCCCGTTAATACAATAATCAATTACATTTACTGTGCAGTTGCATCCAGAACCGGATACGTCACTTTCGCGTCTGCACGCAGCACATCCAGTAACGCCATCACATCCTGCTGAGCATTCATCTGTGCCAGTTGTTCTGCCATCGGACCATTTGATTTCGCAGGCTCAACCTCTGGCTCTGTCACTTTATCCAGCGCAATAATCACAACATTGCCCTGCTGATCATGCGTCACGCCGTAGACAGTTTTTCCGTCTTCTGGTTTCGCCAAGGCAAAAGCCTTTTGCGTCAGGACAGGATCACTGCCGCGACGATTCAGCGTCTGAGGCTCAGAGAAACTCAGGTCTTGCTGCTCCAGAATATTAATGTCTCCCTGACGTAATGCCGCCAGAATCTCATCTGCCTGCTTCTCAGCCGCTGCTTCGCCACGTTGTTGCGCCAGTTGTTCATGCACCTGTCCGGACACTTCCTCAAACGCCAGCAGTTGCTCAGGACGCGCCTCATCGACACGAACAACGATCACATGCTCTGGCCCCAGTTCAATAACTTCAGAGTTCAGACCATCTTCACGGACTTCCGGTGTATTCAGAGCCTGCACGACTGCTGGAGTCGCCAGTACACCCTGAGCATTATTCAGCGCAAAGAAATCAGTTTTCTGTACCTTGGCATTCACGGCTTTCGCGGCGTCATCCAGAGAATCCGGCATTTCAAATGCAGTTTCAGCCAGTTTCGTCTGCTGCTGGTAGAATGCTTCGGCTGCTTTCTGATCACGCAGATCGGCCAGCAGATCTTCACGAACATCAGCAAAAGGCTTCGCAGTTGGCGCTTTCACACCCTCAAGCTGAATAATGTGATAGCCAAAAGAAGACTTCACGACATCAGAGACATCACCGTTGTTCTTCAGGCCAAATGCCGCCTCTTCAAACGCCGGATCCATCACACCACGCTCAAACCAATCCAGTTCACCGCCTTGTTTGGCACTGAAGGTATCATCAGATTTCGCTTGCGCCACTGCAGCAAAATCAGCACCACCTTTCAGCTCGGCCAGAATCGCATCAGCTTTGCTCTTTGCTTCAGCATCATCACCCTGAATCAGAATATGACGCACATGACGTTGCTCAGGCTTAGAGAATTTAACCAGATTGTCCTGATAATAAGTCTTCAGCTCATCTTCGCTTACCGCCATAGTATTTTTCAGCGAATTGCCGGATAACTCGATATAAGACACCTTCACCTGCTCCGGACGAGTAAACTCCAGTGCATGCTGTTGATAATAGGCTTGGCTGTCTTCTTCGCTGATCTCAACGTTCTTTTTAAACGTTTCCAGATTCAGTGTCAGGCTGCGCACTTCACGTTGCTGCTGCTCCAGTTGCTGTAACTGCGCCAGTTCATTCTTCAGTGCAAAATCACTTCCCTGAATGGCTGTCAGCAGTTGCTGACGCAACATATTGGTGCGCATGTACTCTGCAAATTGGTCAGGCGTAAAGCGAGAACGACGCAACACAGAGGTGTAAACATCGTTATCAAACTGGCCGTCACGCTGGAATTCAGGCATTGCACGAATCGCCTTTTTCACCTGATCGTCGCTGATACGCAGTCCCAGCGTATTAGCTCGCTGTTCAATCAGTGCATCGTTCACCAGACGATCCAACACACTGCGACGAAACTGCTGCACATAGCCAGGATCACCCATCAGGGTTGAGAAATAATCACCCAGCTGCGACTGCATACGGTTACGTTCGTTTTGATATGCCTCTTCAAACTGACGCTGACTGATTTCCTCGCCATCAATCTTTGCCGCTACAGGCTGATTAGAATTTGCCAGATAACTGCCTACACCGGCAAAGACAAAAGAAAATATGATTAGGGAAAGAATAATCTTTACCCAAATACTGCTTACGCCTTCGCGCATTCGCTCCATCATAACGTGCCGTATCTCCTAGTTGTTCGAGCTGGCAATAATGGTTGGCCGTGATTCATTCTGAACCACAATCCATTCACCCTGATACAAATTAAAAAAAGCGCATCACTACGATGCGCTCTCGTGTTACGCAATCATGCCATGATATGACACTATGCGTAAGGTTTTGTTCATTACAACTGCTGGCAATAATGCCAAATTAGTTGACAGAATCTTTCAGCGCTTTACCTGGTTTGAAACCTGGTACACGGGCTGCTGCGATTTGGATTTCTTCACCTGTCTGTGGGTTGCGGCCAGTACGGGCAGCACGCTCACGAACAGAGAAAGTACCAAAACCAACCAGAGCAACTTGCTCGCCTTCCTTCAGAGACTCAGATACAGCCTCAATGAAAGCGTCCAGCGCACGGCCAGCAGATGCTTTAGAAATGTCAGCACCTTCGGCGATTTTATCAACCAACTGAGTTTTGTTCACGATTTCTTCCCCTCTATGAACATTGTCTTCCTGACAACAGCATAATCTAAACTTTACACTGTGACGGCAAAGGACAATCAAAAAGTTGTATCAGGTCTAATTTATCAGGTCATGATGACGCTGAACAGGGCTGTAAGCCTTGTTATTATTGAGCTTGCAGCAAATCAGACTCCACTTATAGCCAGACAGAAAAAGGCTGACAAGCGATTTCAATCACAGTCAGCCCCTTACATGTGCTAATTTTGCTGCATATCACTGTTTTGAGCGTTTACAAGCTCAATCCCAGTAGGGTTATTTTCCAGAGCAATCCGCAGAACATCGTCAATCCAGCGGACCGGACGCACTTCCAGATCAGCAATCACGTTGTCAGGAATCTCTTCCAGATCACGCTCGTTCTCTTTCGGAATCAGCACCGTTTTAATGCCGCCACGATGAGCTGCCAGCAGCTTCTCTTTCAGGCCACCAATTGGCAGTACTTCACCGCGCAGGGTAATTTCACCCGTCATCGCAACATCACTGCGAACCGGATTCCCCGTCAGACTCGAAACCAATGCTGTACACATTGCAATACCGGCACTCGGGCCATCTTTTGGTGTCGCACCTTCAGGTACGTGGACATGAATGTCACGTTTCTCGTAGAAATCACTGTTGATTCCCAGCTTTTCAGCACGAGTACGAACCACTGTCATTGCAGCCTGAATGGACTCCTGCATGACATCGCCCAATGAACCCGTATAGGAAAGCTTTCCTTTACCCGGCATTGACTCAGTTTCAATCGTCAGCAGATCGCCGCCAACTTCGGTCCATGCCAGACCGGTCACCTGGCCAACACGGTTGCTTTCTTCCGCTTTACCGAAATCAAAACGCTGGACACCCAGATACTGCTTCAGATTACTCTGATTAATCGTGACTTTCTTCACTGCCGGATTCAACAGGATTTCTTTCACCGCCTTACGGCACAGCTTAGAAATTTCGCGTTCCAGACTCCGCACACCCGCTTCACGGGTATAGTAACGAATAATGCCAATGATGGCCGAGTCGTCGATTTCGACCTCACCTGACTTCAGACCATTCCGCTTAATTTGTTTTTCAAGCAAATGGCGCTTGGCAATATTCAGTTTCTCGTCTTCGGTATACCCAGACAGACGGATCACTTCCATCCGATCCAGCAGCGGACCCGGGATGTTCATTGAGTTCGATGTCGCAACAAACATGACATCCGACAGGTCGTAATCAACTTCCAGGTAATGGTCATTAAAGGCATTGTTCTGCTCAGGGTCCAGAACTTCCAGCAGTGCTGATGCCGGATCACCACGCATATCTGATGACATTTTGTCGATTTCATCCAGCAGGAATAATGGGTTTTTCACGCCCACTTTAGCCATTTTCTGAATGAGCTTACCTGGCATTGAACCAATATAAGTACGACGATGACCGCGGATTTCCGCTTCATCACGAACTCCGCCCAGAGCCATACGTACATACTTACGGCCTGTAGCAGCCGCAATAGATTGTCCCAGAGAGGTTTTACCCACACCCGGAGGACCAACCAGGCACAGAATCGGGCCTTTCAGTTTATTGATCCGGCTTTGAACCGCTAAGTACTCCAGAATACGGTCTTTGACGCGCTCCAGGCCATAGTGGTCCGCATTCAGGACTTCCTCTGCCTTCGTCAGATCTTTTTTCACTTTGGTGCGTTTATGCCATGGCACACTGAGCATCCAATCGATATAGCCACGCACCACGGTCGCTTCCGCTGACATCGGAGACATCATCTTCAGCTTTTGCAGTTCCTGCTCCGTTTTTTCACGCGCCTCAGCCGGCATCTTCGACTCGTCAATTTTCTTCTTCAACGACTCGAACTCATCCGGAGCATCATCCAGCTCACCCAGCTCTTTCTGAATCGCTTTCATCTGCTCGTTGAGATAATACTCGCGCTGGCTTTTCTCCATCTGTTTTTTGACGCGGCCGCGGATACGTTTTTCTACCTGCAGCAGATCAATTTCAGATTCCATCATGGCCATCAGGAACTCGAGACGTTCCGTAATATCCACAATTTCCAGCACTTTTTGCTTATCTGCCAATTTCAGTGGCATATGCGCGGCAATGGTATCTGCCAAACGTGCAGCGTCATCAATACCGTTGAGAGAAGTCAGTACCTCTGGCGGGATCTTCTTATTGAGCTTAATAAAGCCTTCAAACTGACTGATCGCGGTTCGAACCAGGACTTCCTGCTCGCGCTCATCCATTTCAGGGGTGACCAGAAACTCTGCTTCCGCGCTGAAAAATTCATCATCAGTCAATTTATGAATGCTGGCACGCTGCTGACCTTCCACCAGCACCTTCACAGTGCCGTCAGGCAATTTCAGAAGCTGAAGAATCGTCGCAACAGTACCGACATCATAGAGATCGTCAACGGTAGGCTCATCAGTTGCTGCTTCTTTCTGAGCAACCAACAAAATTTGTTTGTCGTTATCCATTGCGGTTTCAAGGCAACGAATCGATTTATCCCGGCCTACAAACAATGGAATAACCATATGAGGGTAGACCACCACGTCACGCAGTGGCAGAACGGGAATAGCAAGGCGTTCCGAACGCTCCAGGTTCATATTGTTCTCTCTTCCGTTCAGTCTCTTTTAGTGAGTATATGGGGGCAGACAGACAAGATTCAACGGTCGATTTGCCAGAAAATTAAAAAGGAGGCCAATGCCTCCTTTATTGACTCAAATTGTACGTTTCGAAACCACTCACTCGCCGCCTGCGGCTTGATTTTCAGTGTTCTCGTAAATCAGTAAAGGCTCTGACTCACCTTTAATTACTGATTCGTCGATAACAACCTTACTCACGCCTTCTGCAGATGGCAGTTCATACATGGTATCCAGCAAAACAGCTTCCACAATTGAGCGCAGACCACGCGCACCCGTTTTACGTTCCATCGCCTTACGGGCAATCGCCTGCAACGCGTCTTCACGGAATTCGAGCTCAACATTTTCCAGTTCCAGCAAAGCTGCATACTGCTTGGTCAGTGCATTCTTCGGTTCACGCAGAATCTGAACCAACGCGGCTTCATCCAGTTCACTCAGAATCGCGGTCACAGGCAAACGACCGATAAACTCTGGAATCAAACCATATTTCACCAGATCTTCAGGTTCGACTTTCTCAAACAATGCGCTGAGCGAGTTGCGTTTATCTTTTGAACGGACTTCTGCACCGAAACCAATGCCGGAGCTGGTCGCAACACGCTGCTCAACCACTTTATCCAGACCTGCAAACGCACCACCACAGATAAAGAGAATTTTCGAAGTATCAACCTGCAGGAATTCCTGCTGCGGATGTTTACGGCCGCCTTGTGGTGGCACTGAAGCAACCGTTCCTTCAATCAGCTTCAGCAGAGCCTGCTGAACACCTTCACCCGAGACATCTCGCGTGATCGAAGGGTTATCTGACTTGCGTGAAATCTTATCGATTTCATCAATGTAGACGATACCGCGCTCTGCTTTAGCAACGTCATAATCACATTTTTGCAGCAACTTCTGAATAATATTCTCTACGTCTTCACCCACATAACCAGCTTCGGTCAGGGTCGTTGCATCTGCCATTGTGAACGGCACATCCAACATACGTGCAAGCGTTTCCGCCAGCAGCGTTTTACCACTTCCCGTCGGGCCAATTAGCAGGATGTTACTTTTACCCAGCTCAACACCATCACTGGTGGTGTCACCGTTTCGCAAACGCTTGTAGTGGTTGTAGACAGCTACAGCCAGTACTTTTTTTGCGTGATCCTGGCCGATGACATAATCATCTAAATGCGTGCGGATCTCTCGTGGCGTTGGCAGTTCATTGCCATCGCGCTTTGGCATTACTTCTTTGATTTCTTCGCGAATGATGTCGTTACACAGATCGACGCACTCATCGCAAATATACACAGAAGGGCCAGCAATCAGCTTGCGAACTTCATGCTGACTTTTCCCGCAGAAAGAGCAGTACAGCAGTTTTCCACTACCACTCTCTTTTCGCTTATCTGTCATTCGCTAACCTCATATTGGGTTTCACCCATCTTTGCCTTGTTTTGAGTGTATAACAACTCTCGTCATTTTGCTGTCACCTTGCCCATTCAGAACACTGTGCACCATAATGACAGGTTAGTCACGCTTATTCAAAACGGCATCGACCAATCCATACTCCGCTGCCTGATCAGCAGACATGAAGTTGTCCCGGTCTGTATCTCTTTCGATAATTTCCAGTGGCTGTCCGGTATGGTCAGCCAGCAGATGATTCAGTCGTTTTTTGATGGTCAGAATTTCCTGAGCATGGATTTGAATATCCGATGCCTGGCCCTGAAAACCACCCAGTGGCTGGTGAATCATCACACGGGAATTCGGCAGACAGAAACGTTTTCCTTTTGCACCGCCGGCCAGCAGGAATGCGCCCATAGAACAGGCCTGCCCCATACAGAAAGTACTGACATCCGGCTTGATGTGCTGCATGGTGTCATAGATTGACATCCCTGCGGTAACGGAGCCGCCAGGAGAATTGATATACAGGAAAATATCTTTGTCAGGGTTTTCCGACTCAAGGAACAACAGCTGCGCCACAACCAGATTCGCCATCTGATCTTCGACCTGTCCGGTCAGAAAAATCACACGCTCTTTCAATAGCCGGGAATAGATGTCGTAGGAACGTTCACCACGCGAGGTCTGCTCGACCACCATAGGAACCAGCGCATTCATAATTGGCGACATGGCATTATTATCTTGGTAGCTCATAACCTGATTTCCCTAAAAAAATAAATGGCCCGAATGATTGACTCATACGGACCATTGTTAGCAGAAGATTTGAAAAGAAGTCAAATCTTTACAGTCATTTCAGTCAATTAAGCAGCTGGTTGCTGCTGGTTCATCAGCTCGTTGAAGCCAACTTCTTTTTCTGAAACCTGTGCTTTAGCCAGCAGAGCATCAATCGCTTGTTCTTCCAGAGCAACATTGCGCATGTTGTTCATCAGCTGCTCATTCTTCTCGTAGTATGCAACAACTTCTGATGGATCTTCATAAGCAGATGCCATTTCAGTGATCAGCGCCTTAACACGCTCGTCGTCAGCTTTCAGTTCTTCGGCCTTGATCACTTCACCCAGCAGCAGGCCAACAACGACACGGCGCTTCGCTTGTTCTTCAAACAGCTCGCGTGGCAGTTCTGGCGCATTCGCAGCATCACCGCCGAAGCGCTGAACTGCTTGCTGACGCAGTACGTTCACTTCCTGATCAATCAAAGCAGCAGGAACGTCAATGTTGTTTTGCTCAATCAGACCATTCAGAACCTGATCTTTGATGCGAGCTTTAATCGCTTGCTTCAGTTCACGTTCCATGTTTTTACGAACTTCAGCTTTCAGACCGTCAACAGAACCGTCTTCAATACCAAACTTCTTCACAAACTCTTCAGTCAGCTCCGGCAGTTCCTGAGCTTCAACTTTGTGCAGTTTGATTGCGAAGACTGCAGCTTTACCTTTCAGGTTTTCTGCATGGTATTCTTCTGGGAAAGTCACATCAATGTTGAATTCTTCACCAGCTTTCTTACCAACGATGCCTTCTTCAAAACCAGGGATCATTCGGCCCTGACCCATCACCAGTGGGAAAGACTCAGCTTTGCCGCCTTCAAACTCTTCGCCGTCGATAGAGCCAGTGAAATCCAGCGTTACACGGCTGCTCGCTTCAGCTGCTGTGTCTACTTCTTTCCAGTTCGCCTGCTGCTTACGCAGAGTTTCCAGCATTTGAGCTACGTCTTCTTCTTTCACTTCAGCCGCTGGTTTTTCAACTGCAATCTTGTCCAGACCAGCCAGTTCGATTTCAGGGAAAACTTCAAAAGTTGCCTTGAATACCAGATCTTTACCTTCGGCCATGTCTACTGGCGTGAAAGTTGGTGCGCCAGCTGGATTGATTTTCTCTTTCACAATCGCTTCGATGTAGTGACGCTGCATCACTTCACCCAGTACATCCTGACGAACAGATGCGCCGAACATACGAGCAACCATCTTCAGTGGTGCTTTACCCGGGCGGAAACCGTCGAAACGACGAGTTTTAGCAATTTGCTTCAGCTGCGCAGTCACTGCATCTTCAATATTTGCAGCAGGTACAGTGATTGTAAGTTGGCGCTCTAGGCCTTCAGTGGTTTCAACGGTAACTTGCATTTTCATAAACCTCAAAACTGACTCAGGTTGCCTGAGTTATTTTGCCCGTCAGAGCTCTGCTGACGCTGGCATCCTTTCGTGTTACGGCTTCAACACCATAACGCCTGAATTCTGTTCATTCCATTTCAGTCTTAGCTGGTCATCGCATCTAAGACTAAAATTAAAGCGCGGTATTATAACGGCCCCACCCCCATTCGTCGAGGCGTCCGGGCCACACCAAGCGCAAGCCTTTCGACAAGATAGGGACTGATTTCGCATTTTCAAGAGAAAACGTGAAAAAATTACTGTCAAAGCGCGTTTTTTTATTCAAACATCGATTCAGTGCAGGAAAATTGAGCAAGTTCAGCAATCGAACATTTCAAAAACAAATCGGATGAATTCTGGAAGATGAATGACAATCGGAGTTCTGATGAAGAAAAGGAAGTGGAAGTGGCGCGCCCTGCAGGATTCGAACCTGCGACCACATGCTTAGAAGGCACGTGCTCTATCCAACTGAGCTAAGGGCGCTTTATCGCTGCTGAGCAGCAGCGTTAACGGAGGGGAATTATACGTTGCCTGAGATCAAGGTCAACGGGTAAAGGTGATTTTCCTTAACTAAATGAATCAAGCGGTTAAAGTTAAGGCAACGGCTTTCAGAAATGGCTGTTTTTTTATACGCCAAATTTTTCCTGAACATATCACTTCAAATTCACTGTATGAATCACCGGCTGTTACTGAATTGATCTTTAACAAAGATATCTCGCATTATCTCTGCCGCCACAAAAAGCAAACGTTTGCGCTATGGATTTTCCCCTTGGTCTCTGCGACAATACTCGCCGCTCATTAGTTCTGCACGAAGGAATACCATGGCCGCTCAAATCATTGATGGAAAACTTATCTCACAAACAGTCAGACAGGAAGTTGCTGCTCGTGTCAAAGCTCGCATTGAAGCAGGTTTACGCGCACCCGGATTGGCTGTCATTTTGGTTGGTCAGGATCCTGCCTCGCAAATTTATGTCGGCAGCAAACGCAAGGCCTGTGAAGAAGTCGGATTCGTCTCCCGCTCTTTTGATCTGCCAAGCAACACCACAGAAGATGCATTGCTGGCACTGATTGAAGAATTGAACGCAGACAGTTCAATTGATGGCATTCTGGTGCAGTTGCCACTCCCGGCCGGAATTGACTCTACTAAGGTTCTGGAGCACATCAATCCGGAGAAGGATGTCGATGGCTTTCACCCTTACAATGTAGGCCGTTTGTGCCAGCGCATTCCGAAGCTGCGTTCGTGCACCCCAAAAGGGATTATCACCCTGCTGGAGCGTTACAATATCCAGGCTCGCGGAAAGCATGCAGTAATCGTCGGCGCTTCCAATATTGTTGGCCGTCCGATGACACTGGAGCTTCTTCTGGCGGGCGCCACCACTACAACCTGCCACCGTTTTACTCAGGATCTGGAAAACCATGTCCGTCAGGCTGATATTCTTGTTGTTGCTGTCGGTAAGCCAAACTTTATTCCAGGGGAATGGATTAAGGAAGGCGCAACAGTCATTGATGTGGGCATTAACCGTCTGGATAACGGCACTCTGGCCGGTGATGTTGAATATGACGCTGCCCGCCAGCGTGCTAAACACATCACCCCGGTTCCAGGCGGTGTCGGACCGATGACTGTCGCGACGCTGATTGAAAATACCCTACTTGCCTGCGAACAGTTCCACGAAGGTTGAAGATCTTTTCCTGTTGATAGAATCAAAAAAGCGAGGCCAGGCCTCGCTTTTTCTTTTTCAGAGTCATCTCGTGAATTACTTTGCCAGAGTTTTCAGATACGCTGCAAAGTCCTCGCCTAAGTCCGGGTGACGCAGTCCATATTCAACAAACGCCTGCATGTAACCCAACTTGCTGCCGCAGTCATGACTTTTCCCAGTCATATGAAATGCATGAACAGGCTGCTTCTCCATCAGCATGGCAATTGCATCCGTCAGTTGGATCTCATCACCAGCACCAACCGGTGTTTTCGATAACAGTTCCCAAATTTCTGCCGGCAAAATATAACGGCCGACAATCGCAAGATTAGACGGGGCCTCATCACGGGCTGGCTTTTCTACCACCTTCGACATTGGGGCCGAATCACCCGGTGCAATCTGCTCGCCATTGACATCGGCCACACCATAGCTGGACACGTCTGACATTGGCACAGGTTCAACCATGACCTGGCTGGTTCCTGTTTCATTAAACAGTCTCACCATCGCAGCCATATTTTCACTGTGAAGATCGCTAGCCGCATCATCCAGAATCACATCAGGCAGAACAACAGCAAAAGGCTCATTCCCCACCAGTGGACGAGCACACAGTACGGCGTGACCCAGTCCTTTCGCCTGTCCCTGACGGACATGCATAATCGTCACATCACTCGGACAGATATTCTGTACTTCATCCAGTAACTGGCGCTTTACGCGTTTTTCCAATGTTGCTTCCAGCTCGAAAGAAGTATCGAAGTGGTTTTCAATGGAATTTTTTGAAGAATGTGTGACCAGCACAATTTCTTTGATCCCTGCTGCGACACATTCGTTCACGACATACTGAATCAAAGGCTTATCAACAATTGGCAGCATTTCTTTCGGAATTGCCTTCGTAGCAGGCAACATCCTGGTTCCTAAACCGGCTACAGGAATGACCGCTTTACGAACTGGGGAAGATTTTTGCATTGCATTATCCATGTAAGTTGTCATTGTCAGCCGCAATATAACAAAGTTGGCGGTGCACAGCGAGGCATCAAGCCAGTAAAAACGTGACCTGCGCCCCTATCACCGTGCATTTGTGATGATGGCTGACAGTCTCTCCGCCGGATACTGAAGTGTTCCGGCAGTACCCAGATCAACGCCGGACAATATCTGCATTGTCCACACTGACTTTAACCTGTTTACCCAGTAGATGAATCAACATGAAAGAACGTTTTTCACCATCGGGTTCCTGATAAATCGCTTCAAGCCCTTGGAACTGGCCATGATTTAATATCAGGCTTTCACCTGGCATCGGCAGATTAGACAATTTCTGCCTCTGCTCCTCAGAATCCTCATTTGACCTTAAATGTTCAATCAACTCAGACTGTACCTTTTGCGGATGCGCACCCTGACGAATAAAATCAGCGACTCCACGCGTGGAACGAACCGTGGTATAGCTGATGGCTTCAGGATCAAACTTCACAAACATATAGTTTGGGAACAACGGTTCAGCAGCTGTCACCCGTTTACCACGAACGACTTTTTCAACAGTCACTTGAGGGTAGTAACACTCAACTCCCTGACGATCCAGATTGACCACCGCACGCTCTTGCTCGCTGCGCTTGCAATAAAGTAGAAACCAATCTTTCATATCGCCTCTGTCCGGATAAAATTTCACTCAAAATGATTATATGGTGAGAGCCTTAAACCTCAACCGATTCCCTCCCCTGATTCGGGGAGCAAACCTTTTATGCCTGTTTTTGCAGCAGAAAGTAGGAATATAAAGCAGTGATTGACAAAGAACATCGTCTCGCACAGAGAAAGATCTTATTGAAATGTAGTCTTTGCTTTGACCGCAGGGTGTATTTCAGCTTCTTTCATCGCTTCCAGGCGCTGAATGGTTACGCTGAAATTCGCTGCTCCAATTTTACTCAGTGAGAGGCGTGCTCCCGAAGGAGGAAGGATCTGGGCATACACCCTGTTTTTTCGGGCGCCCTCACCCAGAAATGACCCGGCAGAAACACTGAATTCCCCTTCGCTGGTTTTTAACACAGCTTCAGAGCCAGCTGAAATTAGAGACAGACTGCGATCACAGGCATCAAAAATACCAAACAGCCCTTTAATTGCAACGGCATAACCAGACTGTTTCATCCCATTTTCAATAGCATTCAACATGCTGTTCAGATCATTTTCTGTGGCCATATGCTTGCGCAGATAATCATTAAATAAAGCACGAATCAACAGAACGGTTGCAGCGCCATGCCGGCCGCCGGACTCAGCATCAAGCAGATAAAAAGCCAGTCGTCCGTCCATCAACCAGGTGTAATCAAGCAACACGGGCTGAACATCGGCCGATTGCAGAACGCAATAACTCAGCTGCCAGTCTCCCTGACGGGACTGAGTATCCGGCATCAGGCCGACCAGCAATTCTCTCGCGGCTTCCGGGTTAGATTCAAGCTCTTCGAGATGCCATTGCAGTTCTTCATCCACAGCAACATCGTGCTGTAAAAGCTGACTGGAAAATTCAGAGTATTCTGCACTGTTCTCCTGCGCTTTGAGCACTGACATCATTGCCGATTTAAGCACCATGATATTATCCAGCGGCTTAACCAGAAAATCTTTCACACCATGCCGGAGCGCAGCCGCAACATCAGCCATTTCACCGGTTCCGGAAATCACAATGACCGGCACCATCGGATAGTGAAGGGAAACCTCCTCGACAAACTCCATCCCAGTCAGCACAGGCATTGCCAAATCGCACAGAAGTACATCCGGTATACTGTCGCGCAGTGCCCGTAACCCCTGCAGTCCATCCTCTGCTTCCCTGACTTCACAGCCCTGGGCGTGCAGAAACCCCGTGATCATCCGGCGAAAGACCGGATCATCTTCGACAATGAGAACTTCTTTACCCTCTAACAATGATTGTGCCCTCCATGTTGCAAGGGGCCAAGTGCCGCAGAATGAGATTCTGTAGAACAGGCACGTCCTTCCTGTGAATTGGTTTGAATCTGAAGCATCGCCGTAGGTGCTTTCATTTAGAATAGGCGCTAAACCGCACGACGTCAGGGCTTGGGGCTATCCTTAAACTTTTGTTTTAGTGTTCTGTTAGCCAGCTCAAAATCTGACGATGTCACAGATATCCTCTGGTTTTTTCGTTCCACAAAATCTTAACCTCTTCACACTGAGTGTTTTGTTATACAATTCCCACTTTCTCATATCCAGTCACGCATCGCCTATGAAGTTAGATGATTTAAATTTATTTCGCATTGTGGTTGAAGAAGGCAGTTATACCGCTGCTTCCCGCAAATATCAGGTACCCGTTGCGACCCTGACCCGGCGTATTCAGGCGCTTGAAGACAGCCTGAATCTCCGGCTGCTCAACCGTCATGCCCGTAAGCTCTCACTGACCGAGGCAGGCCAGCAGTATTACCAGCTCTGCACACCATTGCTGCAACAGTTGCTGGATACCGCCGAGCACATCCGCGATGAGTCCAGAGGGGCGAGCGGACGATTGAAAATTGCCGCGCCAACCAACCTGAGCAAAGTCATGCTGCAACCCATGCTGAATGCCTTCATGCTGGAACATCCGGCGATCAGCATTGAGCTGTTTCTGAGTAATGAACCAGAGCAACTCGACCCGACAGACTGGGACGTAATTTTTCGTGTCGGACCACAACGTGACTCCGCACTGATCGCACGTAAAATCAACGCCGTTGAAGATATTCTTGTCGCCAGCCCGGACTATCTGCGCCGTCATCCGGCACCGACCCATGCGCAGGATTTATCCAGCCATGCCCTGCTAAAAGGTTCGCCCTTGCTGCGCTGGCGCCTGACCAACAAAGCCGGTGAAACCATCACAATCAACGACAAAGGCAGATTTGAATCCAACCAGCTCAATGTAGTTCGTAAAGCTTGTGTAGCGGGTCTGGGAATCACCCTGATGCCGGATGCCATGCTGGAGAAATATATTCTGAGCGGTGACCTGATCCGGGTGCTGGGTGACTGGTCAGCCAACCCGAGAAATGTTTACCTGCTCTATAACCATAAAGATCACCAGCCTGAAAAGCTGCGACTCTTTATCGAATTTGCCAGTCACTTCTTCAGCACAAGCTGATCATCCTCCGGTGACTTAACCATCAGGCTTGCTAAGTGTCGGAAGCCCGTCTAAATGTTATAGAGACAAGGAACACACAGGTGTCCGGATATGCACTGACAGTGTTCTGAACAACAACCTGTAATGCGTTGTGCGGAAGCACCCTAGATAACGAGGATAGGTTATGATTCTGGGACATTTATTCGGGCTGTACACTCACCCCAAAAAAGAGTGGCATAACATTGATGAGCAACACGAAGGAGTGCAAAGCAGCCTGAGCCACATTCTGCTGGTCGCTTTGTTACCCCCCATCTTTGCGTACATTTCGAGTGTTTTTATTGGCTGGCGCGTGGGTGCCGTTGATCCGATTCACCTGACGCCAACAAGCGCACTGGGAATGTCTGTTGCCATGTATGTTGCGCTGATTGGTGGTGTTTTTGCACTGGCTTACCTCACCTACTGGATGAGTCACACCTTTGGGTCAACCCCAACTTATACTCAGGCTTTAGAACTTGCCGCTTACACTGCAACGCCTCTGTTTATGGTCAGCATCGCAGCGCTCTACCCGCAACTTTGGTTCCTGATGATTGCCGGTCTGGTGGGAATTACCTATTCCGTTTATCTGCTGTATACCGGTGTACCGATTCTGATGCATATTCCTGAAGAGCGGGGCTTTATCTATGCCAGTTCTATCGTAACCTGCGGACTCGTATTACTTGTTTCTATCATCGCAGGCTCGGTCATTCTGTGGAACGTCGGTTTAGGCCCTCAATTTATGCACTGATATTCATTCAGATGATTCGTTTCTACCTGTAACTGAATAAACAAAAAGGCAAGCTCCCTTGCCTTTTTCTGTTTTAAGTTCGGTTGCTCCGAATGGCAGTCAAACCGTCTTACACACCTTCGTTGTGCAGCTCCAGATTTGCCAGCTCCTGCTGAATCTCACGCTGGGTTTTGGCATCTTCGCTGCGCAAGGATTCCAGGTACTCCAGGTACTGCTGATTCACATCCCCGGTCACATAGTGGCCGTTAAACACAGAGGTCTCAAACAGCTGGATATCCGGATTTCCTTCGCCGACAGCATCCACCAGATCCTGCAAATCCTGGAAAATCAGTCCGTCTGCACCAATCATCTTGCAGATTTCATCCACTTCACGGCCGTGTGCAATCAATTCGTTGGCACTTGGCATATCAATTCCGTAAACGTTCGGGAAGCGAATTTCCGGGGCTGCAGAAGCCAGGTACACCTTCTTCGCACCCGCTTCACGGGCCATTTCGATGATTTGTTCTGAAGTCGTCCCACGAACAATCGAGTCATCAATCAGCAGAACACTTTTATCCTTAAACTCTGAGCTGATCGCATTCAGCTTACGGCGCACAGATTTACGACGTAATTGCTGACCCGGCATGATAAAGGTACGGCCAACATAACGGTTCTTCACAAAGCCCTGACGGTAAGGTTTATCCAGGGTACGGGCGATTTCCAGTGCACTGTCGCAGGAAGTTTCCGGAATTGGAATCACGACATCAATGTCCAGGTCATCCCATTCACGCTTAATCTTCTCACCCAGTTTTTTACCCATGTTCAAACGGGCGCTGTAAACAGAAATTTTATCGATGAAAGAGTCAGGACGAGCAAAGTAAACAAACTCAAACACACAAGGATTCAGAGCCGGATTTTCTGCGCACTGCTCAGTGTACAGCTGTCCATCGAAAGTGATATAGACCGCTTCACCCGGCGCAACATCCCGCATGAACTGAAAACCGACTGCATCCAGTGCCACAGACTCAGAGGCAACCATGTATTCCATCTTGCCGTCGATTTCACGTTTACCCAGACACAACGGGCGAATGCCATGCGGATCGCGGAAGGCAATCAGACCATGCCCAATAACCATCGCAACCACGGCATAAGCACCACGAACCGTTTTATGCACAGCCCGGATCGCTGCAAAAATATCCTCAGACGTCAGCGGATAGTTCGTCGCACCTTCCAGCTGGTTCGCCAGAACATTCAGCAGGACCTCGGAATCGGAAGACGTGTTGACATGGCGCCGAGCCTTTTCAAACAATGAATCCCGGATATCAGCGGCATTGGTCAGGTTACCGTTATGCGCCAGTGAAATACCGTATGGCGAGTTCACATAGAAAGGCTGGGCCTCTGAAGCACTGGAACTGCCCGCCGTAGGATAACGGACATGGCCGATCCCGACAGTGCCCTGAAGACGTTGCATGTGTTTTGCTTCGAAGACATCCCGCACCAGGCCATTGGCCTTACGCAGACGAAAACGATTGCTTTCCAGGGTAACAATACCGGCAGCATCCTGGCCGCGGTGCTGCAGCACGGTCAATGCATCATAAATAGACTGGTTAACCGGGGTATTTCCCACGATTCCGACAATACCACACATGTCCTAAATCCTCGTTATGGATCATCAATAATTGTATTGAGTAACAGTGTCTTATCCATCACTGTTACGCAATGCAACTGATATAAATCCGGCGCTATAACGCGCCGGGTAAAAAACTCGAACTCTCTTTCAGGTAAGAGAAAAACCACTCAATAACGACCCCAAATTGCGGAATCAACTGAGAGGCCTGCCACCATTCTGCTTTTGCAAAGCCGGTAAAGGCATCCAGGAAAAACAGGACAGCAGCGATGATCAGCACACCACGCAAACCACCGAAGACTATCCCCAGAACTCTGTCGGTGCCTGACAAACCCGTTTTCTGGACCAGTTGCCCAATGACATAGTTCACGACGGCACCCACAATCAGTGTGGCAATGAACAATACCGCAATCGCGCTGCCATTTCGGATCAGTTCATCCTGGATATTTGTGAAATATACCGCCAGCTCTTTGTAAAAATTGCTGGCAATGAAAAATGCCGCAAACCAAATTACCAGTGACAGCGCTTCCTTCACAAAACCACGGATCAAGCTGACCAGTGCGGAAAAGCCGATCACCCCTAAAATGACATAATCAATCCAGATCATCTTCTACTTATTTCTTGTTGTTGGCGCGTATTCTAACAGAAAAAATCAGAACGCAAACGTTTACCTAAGGGTTGAGTGGGTTAAATCTGAGCAATTGCCCGTTTAGTCCGGTAAGTTTACGCAATTCGTCTACTTTCCCTGACAAAGCATTTTTGTCGATTTCAGGACCCACCACGACCCGGGCCAGATCACCCGGTTTCAGGTCTTTGGGCCACACATGCGCCTGATAGCCTTTGCTTCTCAGTTTCTCGACCAGCTGATGGGCATTATCAAAGTTTCTGAAAACCCCGAGCTGAATCACCCAGCCGCTGTCCTTCAGCCCTGCCTGTGGTTCGCCGACAGGCTGTGGTTTGACTTTGACTGACTCAGCAACCGTTGAGTGGACGTCACTGCCGGCAATCTGTTCGGTTACCGGCATCGGTGGCAACTCGGCTTCAGCGGCAACCGGCTCCGGGATCACCGTGAAGTTTTCTTCATCCCCGGTCTGCGGCTGAAGCGGAATGCTGGCAAACTGCTCCTGAAAGTGTTGCTTCTTACCATCAAAAAAATCAGGCAGGAAAATTACGCCGATAGCCACCAGCACAATTGTTCCGACCAGGCGGCTTTGAAATTTACTCGCCACACTTACTCCTGCATTGTTTTCATGTAGCTGGACACTTCGCCAACTGTATAAAAAGAACCGAATATAATCACGACATCCTCCGGCTGAGCTGCAGACAGTGCAGCCTGACAAGCTTCAACCGGTGTATCGTACACCTCGCCACGGTAATCCAGATGAGCAGCAATATCCTGACCGGATGCTGCACGAGGGCCGGTCAGAGATGCCGGATACCAAATATCCGTGACCTTACGCATCTCATGAAGCGTTGCCGGAATATCTTTATCACGCAACATTGCGACCACACCGTGAATCTTGCCAACCTCACGGATGTTCTTCAGGGCTTTCAGTTGGCGTGCCAGATAATTTGCCGAATGCGGGTTGTGCGCAACATCCAGCAGGATCAGCGGACGATCGGCAACGGTTTCCATCCGGCCGGCAAGGCGTACCTTCACCAGACCCGCAACAATATGCTGGTCACTGATATCCAGTTCTGCCACACCCAGGGCCATCAATGCGGTTGCGGCATTGGGTAACGGCAGAGCCGGCAGGGGCAGTTGCTCCATATCAAAAGCACCGCACTTCCAGTTCCAGGTTTCACCGGTTTGTTCATAGGTAAACTGATAGCCAACCTGATACAACTCTGCACCGATACTGTCGGCGTGCGCTGCGACAGAAGCCGGTGGATTTGGCTGACCGCAAATGGCCGGTTTCCCTGCCCGGAAAATCCCTGCTTTTTCATAGCCGATCACTTCGATGTCATCGCCCAGCCAGTCGATATGATCGATGGCCAGACTGGTGATCACAGACACATCATGATCAACAATATTCGTCGCGTCTAATCTGCCGCCCAATCCGACTTCCAGAACAACCACTTCCACCTGATGGGTCTTGAATAAATGAAGGGCTGCAAGCGTTCCGAACTCAAACATGCTCAGGCTGGTCGTTTCACGATAGCTTTCAATCGCCGCAAAAGCCTGGCTGTGTTCACTGTCTTCCAGTTCCTGACCATTGATACGAACACGCTCGTTATATCGCACCAGATGCGGAGAGCTGTAAACACCAACAGTGTAACCCGCCTGCAGCAGAATGCTTTCCAGAATGGCACAGGTTGACCCTTTACCATTGGTGCCGGCAACGGTAATGACTGTCGGCGCCGGTTTACGCAGCCCGGCACGCTCCCCCACGGCCTGTACACGCTCCAGACCCAGATCAATGGCGCTGGTATGAAGATTCTCCAGATAGGTTAACCAATCATTCAACGGTGAGGTTGCCGAAGGTGCAGACAGCGGCGTTACAGAGGTATCAGACATGAAACTGTACTAACTAATGTAATTGAGAAGATGTCGCATAATGTAGCACGAAGTACACGGAAATTAATGTCTGCATCCTCATCAATACGAGGAATTGTGGAACAATAACAAAATTGCGCAGCCCGCAGCCAGTTTTGACCTCTGGCTAACATGGCTTGTTGGTGTGTGACATCAGGATCAAAAACGCCTGGTCTGAACCAGGCGTTTTCATCTGAATCGATCAGACTTTGTCTTCGGCAGACTCAGCATCTGCGTCCGTTTCAGCCTCAGCCGGTTGTTCGACCGGGACCACCAGCGGTGAAGGAATGTTGGTCATCTTCGCCAGCAGCCCGCCGATACGCTGACGCATTTCACGGCGGTCAACAATCATATCAATCGCACCGTGCTCCAGCAGGAATTCACTGCGCTGGAAACCTTCCGGCAGTTTTTCACGGACCGTTTGCTCGATAACGCGCTGACCTGCAAAACCAATCAGTGCTTTCGGCTCACCGATATTGATGTCGCCCAGCATTGCCAGACTGGCTGAAACACCACCCATGGTCGGGTCAGTCAGTACAGAAATGAACGGCAGCCCTTTGGCAGACAAACGCTCCAGTGCAGCACTGGTCTTTGCCATCTGCATCAGAGACATCAATGCTTCCTGCATCCGTGCACCGCCACTGGCTGAGAAACACACCAGACCACAGTTACTGGCGATGGCTTCATCAACTGCACGAACAAATTTAGCACCCACGACAGAACCCATTGAGCCGCCCATAAAGCTGAACTCAAATGCGCAGGCAACCACAGGCTGCTGTAACAGCGTACCTTTCATCGCGACCAGTGCATCTTTTTCACCACTGGTTTTCTGCGCCGCTGCGATACGGTCTTTATACTTCTTCGAATCACGGAATTTCAGGTGATCTTTCGGTTCAAGCTCTGCAGCAATCTCCACCTGTCCTTCTTCATCCAGGAAAGTTTCCAGACGGCGACGTGCTTTCATTCGCATGTGATGATCACACTTCGGGCAAACTTCCAGATTGCGCTCAAGGTCTGCGTAGTACAGCACCTGCTCACAGGAGGTACATTTCGTCCAGACCCCTTCAGGAATGGACGCTTTACGAGACGTTACGATGTTGCTTTTTGTGAGGATCTTTTCAAGCCAGCTCATGAATGACCTTTCTTTTACAACTCCCCCGCCCTGCAGGCAAAGGATAATCAATTCGATAATTACAAGTCAGGAATTAAAACACAAACTCGGCGAGGTGTAGATAAAAAACTGGTAGTACCTTGAGGAAATAAACAGTTAACGAGATCTTTGCTCAAGAAAAAAGACCGACCAGTTTGATGACTCATTCACTCGCTTTGTCTGAGTTTTGTTCAATTTTAGTGTTTTCTGGTTGCAGTGCGAACTCAGCAGCATAATTTTTTCGTTAAAAACAATGAATCAGCCGCTTAGGGAACCATGCCCGGCACTCAGATCAGAGAAAAAGCGGCCCCACCGGCACGTCAGGCAGCTCAAATGTATCCGGATAATCCACTTGAACCAGATACAACCCCTCGGCTTTTGCCGTGGCGCCAGCCAACGTACGATCTTTCTGCGCCAGCAGCCATTGAATCCACTCCGGCTTCTCTTCACCACGGCCGACCTTAATCAGACTGCCGGTAATATTGCGCACCATGTGGTGAACAAAAGCGTTTGCTTTGATATCAATGATTACATAGTGTCCCTGACGCGTGACATTCAGATGCATCAGGTTACGCCAGGGACTGTGCGACTGACAAAATACCGCCCGGAAAGACGTGAAGTCATTCTCACCAAGCAGGTACTGTCCCGCCTCATGCATTTTTTCTGCATCTAGCGCACCGTGATAATGACTGATCCCTGAACCCAGAATTGCCGGACGCAGGGCATGGTTATAAATCACGTAACGATAGCGCCGGGCCGTAGCACTGAAGCGCGCATGAAAATCATCCGGCACTGCTTTCGCCCAGCGCACCGCAATATCTTTCGGCAGGTGAGCATTAGTTCCCATGGTCCAGGCCACCAGCTTACGTGGCGTATCACAGTCAAAATGCACCACTTGCCCGGTACCGTGCACGCCAGCATCGGTTCGGCCGGCACACTGAACCTCAATATCCTGATTGGCTATTTTGCTCAGTGCCGCTTCCAGACGCCCCTGAACACTGTCAACATCACGCTGACGCTGCCAGCCATAATAGCGGCTTCCGTCGTACTCTATACCTAAGGCAATTCGCATCTCTGAACTCTTACTTCTGTGGTGTACATGCCAGCCGGATGGCCGACTGAATCAAACAGGGATTATAAAAAAAGCCCCAAAAGAAAAGAAGTCCGCTCTTGCGGACTTCTTATTCACTTCACTGTCATCCGATGAAATCATCGATCAATCTTTAACAGCAGGTTTGCCGCCTCCCGACTGACATCACCATCCCCGTTTTCAGCGACATCTTCCAGCAGGAAATATGCACCGTCGATATCATTCATCTCCAGATAGGCTTTGGCCAGGTCAAGTTTGCTGGCGTATTCACCGGCACCATCGACATCAATCTCACCAATACCAGCCAGCACATCCGGAAACTCATCCAGCCCGACATCCAGCTTCAGCGGCGCGGTATCCAAATCCGGATCCGCCTCCCCTTCCAGCTCCTTCATCAGCTCATCAATACTGATATAAGGTTCTTTTTCGTGCTGCGACTGAACCAGCTGGCTGTCTGCCTGCTTGTCTTCTTCCACCTCGGCGGTTTCTTCCGACAATGAAGGCTGTTCTCCCCAATCCTCACTCTCCAGTTCAGGCTCAGGAATATCCGTGCCCCAGATTTCACTTTCTTCCGGAGACAATTCCTGCTCTTCGAGTTCTGATGCCGGGACACTCTCGTGCAACAGCCACTGTTCGTGCTCAAACTCTTCCGTTTGCGCCTGCACCGATGGCTCAGGCTCCCCTGAATTCAGCGAACTTTCAGCAATGGGCTCAACTTCATTCAGACCCGATTCATCAACCAATTCAACAGCTTCAGTCAGATCCTGAGTCAATGGTAATTCAGGATCCTGATCCGCCATTGGCGGAATGCTTTCCTCCGCTGCAAATGAAGGCCATTCGTCACCATCGTCTGTCTCAGCCATCATGCTCGGGACATCGGACTCAGGTTCAGCCAATAGCGCAGCCATATCCAGACCCGCAGAATCGATGACCTCATCGCTCAGCAAGTCAAACTGAGGAACAGACGGCTGTGGCTGAAGCGCGGGTGCTGGCTCCGGCTTTGGTTCTGGTGCCGGCCGGACAGCATCTGCCTCATCGGCTGCACCATAATTCATTTCCTGCTCGTATTGCTCCAGCTCCATTTGCTCTTCAAACGATGCATGCAGCGCATCATCTTCATCAAACTCAGGCAATGTCGCAGGATCAATGACCGCATACTCATACTGAGATTTTGCGTGGATTGGCACCGCCTGTTCAGAAACAGGTTCCGCCTGTTGTTCAACCGCTACCTCTGGAATATTCTCCTGAACCACCTCAGGCAAGACGTCGTCGCTGTTCTCAGAGGACACTTCAGAGAATTGCGCTTCATCAAGATCAGTTGCTTGATCCTCAACCTGAGACAAATCATGCGCCAGCTCATCTTTACGCTCAGCAGCCTGTGCGGCCAGCTGAAGTTGCTCAGAGACCCGGTTCAGTGCTGCCTGAGCTTCTTCATCAGTCCACGCCTGTTCCTCTTCCTCCCAAGGCTCAGCTTCAGGATCCAACAGTGCATCTTCTTCATCGAACTCAGGGAACTCATCCAGATTGATCGTCGGCGTCTGACGGCCCTCGACCTCCTCATCCCAGGCCGGGTCCAGCGTCGCTTCAGGCTGTACCGTCTCGAGTTCATCTTCAGGCTGAGTTACCTCTTCATCCTGAAGCTCTCTGGCATATCGATGCTGCTCAATCTGTTGCGATGCTTCGTCACTGTCGCGATGCAAATGAGCTGAAGTGTCATTATCACCAGACTCTTCTTCCGGTATTTCCGGAGCTTCATCAGGCAAGATGTCAGCAGATTCGGCAACGTCAGCCTCATTCTGAATCGGCTCCTGAATAGCTTCATGAATCGTATCCAGCGTCGTTGTCTCATCAGCAACATCACTCACGGCATCATGGTCAGCAGGCTCATCGTTCAGGGTTGACTGAATTTCAACATCCGGAGACTCATCCTCAGGCGATTCTGCTGCGACCAGCAACTCAGAGACAGTATCTGTATCCAGTTCGTCAGAAACTGTCTCAGGATCGTCGGCTGACTCGTGCTGTGCTTCAGCTGACAGCTCAGGCATCGGTTCTGAAACCAGTTCAGAAACCTGGTCAGCAACGGGGGCAAGTACCTGTTCTGCATCCGGCTCAGCACTGACAGTTTCCTCAGCATCCGCGGCCATGTCCGTTTCTGCTGCCAAAACCTCACTCAAACCACCTTCATCATCAGCAACGGCTTCTTCCTGCAGGGACGCTTCCTCAGACACAAGCGCTGACTCAGTTAAATCAGGTAACTCAGAAAAATCGTCAGATAAAATTTCGGTCTGGCTGTCTTCGGCTTCATCTTTTTCAGCGGCAACCAGAGCAGGCTCAACATTGAACTCCGGAGCAATATCCTCCACAGGCCGTTCATCAGACCATTCACCAGAAACCGGCGCTTCAGCTGCCGCTGCAGACAACACTTCAGGTTCCGCGATCACCTCTGCAGGTGCTTCAGAACCACTCACGTTCATCTCTGGCTCTGGCTCTGGCTCTGGCTCTGGCTCTGGCTCTGGCTCTGGCTCTGGCTCTGGCTCTGGCTCTGGCTCTG